>JAJYQK010000019.1 GCA_021794645.1 Actinomycetes bacterium | reverse complement strand
GATCTCCCGTCCTGCGACGGTCCTCTTCTCCGTCCTGCGACGGTCCTCCACTGCGGATGACGGTCTTCGAAGAGTGCCCCTGCCAACGCGCCGCCCGATCAGCGAGGTCACGAGCCCGGGCCCCGCGGCTGAAACGGGTGACGGTGTGCATGCCGAGGAGGAACACCACTTCCACAGCCTCGGTTCTCAGGCGCCTCGATGGTGGCGCGGCCCGTTGCGCCAGATGCCGAGGAGCACGAGCGGGCGACATTGTTCCTCTAGCCAAAACTAGAGATACAGTGGCAGGAGAGCCATTCGAGGAAGAGGAGTGCACCATGACGACGATCGACACCGACGCCGGCGCATTGGAGGCGATGCTGGCCCACCATGCCGCGCTCGCCGACGGGGTCGCTCGGCGCGTCGCCTCCCTCCGCACCGCCGTCGAGCGGCAAGGCCACCACGAGGCGGCCGGGGCCGAGCTCGTGGCCTACCTGGCGAAGGAGGTTCTGCCCCACGCCGTGGCCGAGGAGCACACCCTCTACCAGGCAGCCGCGGCCAAGGCGGACCTGGCCGAGACGGTGGGCCGAATGGTCGAAGAGCACCGCAAGCTCGTCTCGCTCGCCGAGCGGTTGGCGACGGCCGGCGACGCGAGAGCGGCGGCAACCGAGGCCGAGACGATCGGCGCGCTCTTCGCCGCGCACGTTGACAGGGAGAACGAGCTGATCCTTCCGCCGCTTGCAGCTGACGAGGCAGTGGACCTGGCTGAGCTGCTCGTCGAGATGCACCGGCTGACCGAGGCCGCCCAGGACGACGCCTCGGTGGTCGAGGACGTGACGACCGCCGATGCCGAGGCAGCCCTGGTCCGACTGCTGCTCGACGCCGCGGGCCAGCTGGTGGACGTGGGGCGGGGTGACGTCGGTTGCAGACTGGCGGCCGAGGCCTGGGCAGCGGTGCGGGTCGCTCGACCGGAGCTCGCCGTTCGGGTCACCGCCGCGCTGCACCGCTTGGTGCGCTCCGTGACTGCCGAGCCGGTGACGCTGGCGACAGGGCGGCCGCCGACCGGACCATCGGCGGCGACCGGCGACGCGGCACTTGACGTGCGGGCGCTTGCCCCGGCCCAACGCCACGAGAAGATCTTCGCCACCTACGGTGCCCTCGGGGCGGGCACCGCGTTCGTCCTCGTGAACGACCACGACCCCAAGCCGCTTCGCTACCAGTTCGAAGCCGAGCACGAGGGTCGGTTCACCTGGGAAGTTCTCGAGTCGGGCCCCACGGTCTGGCGGGTGCGGATCGGCCGTCCTGCGGGCACGGCGACCGGGGAGACAGAGGCCGCCGCACCCGCAGGGGGCGAGCCGGAGCTCGACGTGCGCCACTTCCCGCATGGCCAGCGCCACGACGTGATCTTCACGACGTTCGATGCCTTGGCCGAGGGCGGCGCCTTCGTCCTCGTCAACGACCACGATCCCAAGCCCCTTCGCTACCAGTTCGAGGCACAGCACGCTGGCCGCTACAGCTGGGAGTACCTGGAGGCGGGCCCAGAGATCTGGCGGGTGCGGATCGGCCGTCCTGCCGGGACCGGGGTCTGAGCACCCTCCGAGCCGAGCCGACCGGCTGGGAGTACCCGCCGCATTTCGACCGGCCTCGCCACCGACTTCGCCCTGCGAGGTCTCATTGGGGAGGTGCACCGGCTGATCTCGGCCAAGAAGGAGGAGCGCACCTCAAAGTGCCGCGTCGAGCAACCGACATCGGGCGAGCGAGCAAGAAGCGACACGAACGAAGGGACGGACCAGGACCGCTGCACCGGTGACGGGCTGTGCGAGGAGATCTGTCGCGGGTCTCCATGCTCTTGAGGTCGGCCGGGCCCAGGGCTCTCAGCCTCAGGGATGAGGTTGCGCATCCACGATCAGGCGGGGACCGGCGATGGACTTTGTGGTCTCGACCAAGAAGCCAAATGCCGTCACCGTGACCCCGACAGAGAGCATCCACCAGCGCTCCGTCGCAGCCCACACGGCGCGCCTGACGGCCCGCTCAGCCTGGCTCGCCCACACCGGGCTAGCAGCTCACGTCGATCCCTTCGCAGGTTCGGGCCGCTGGCTAGTCGCGGCGGCGGGGGGGACGGGGCCCGTTCGGACGGCGGTGAGGAGCTGCAGTGGTCGCGCCGAGAGGTTCGTCGCGGCGATGACACCGGTCGCTGCCAAGAGCGCCCCGCCTACCGCGATCGCCGGTGTCCACGATGCGCCGAGACCGGCGCAGAGGGCGGCGATGCCTGTGGTGACCGTCCCGTAGGTGGCGCCTGCCCAGCCGTGGTGGTACAGGTCGGCGAACATGAGCGGCTTGCCTGAGGGCCCGTTCCGCCCGCCATGCGAGCGCAAAAGCGACCACACGATGAAGGGCACGACCTTGTGGGCATGGCCGACGAGCGCCTCGAGCAGCCAGCCGCCGGAAGCCACCATGGCAGCAGTGACGAGGTCGACCCCTAGGCGGTAGTGGTGCGGAAGCAAGAGCGCCCCGGCGAGCGCCAGGCCTGCGGCGACGACGAGCCACGCTGCCGCCGTCGCCACGAAGAGGAGGTGCAGGTCGGCCTTCCTGCGGCGGTGGCGCAGATGCGCCCAGAGCAAGGCCAGGTGCGCCCCGAGACCGATGCCGAGCACACCGGCGCCGGCCCACTCGGCAGAGGGTGCCCCGTGCGCCAACCCCCCTGCGAGCACCGCGGCACCAAGCCACGTCCCCCATACCGCCACCCTGCCGGCGCGCCGGCCATCGGGCAGGTGGGCAAGCATGAACATGGGCCAGAGCTTCTGTGCCACTCCGATGTAGGTGACCCCGAGCCAGGCGTAGAGGCCGAGCACACCCATCGCCAGGTCGACGTGGGCGGAGAGGACGAACCAGTTGCCCTGGCGATCACCGACGAAGGTGGCGCCGAGGAGAGTGGTGGCCGCCGCACCGAGGAGCGCAAGGCGAAGGGCGGTGACCGGGGTCCCCTTGCCTCGAACCGAGAGGGGCGCGGCGAGGTTCCAGGCGAGCAGGACGAGGCCCAACAGTGCAAGACAGCCGCTGGTGGCGGTGACCGCCACGTTCTCAAAGCCGATCCCGAGCGGCAGGGCCCAGGCCGCCGCCAGCCAGGCCACGAACGTGGCTCGAGCCAAGAGGATGGACCGCAGTGGGCGGCCGGTGATGACGGGAGTGAACTGGTGGGTGGCGCCGAGGATGCCCATGGTCAACGCGGCGAGCACACCAAAGTGCACCGCGGCGATCGCCGGGTCGCTGTGGGGATCGGCGGCAGAGGCGGAACGCACCCAGATCCAGGTGACGCCGCAGGCGATGAGACCGATCGATGCTGCCGCCAGGAACGACAAGGGCACCGACGGAGGCGGCACCGCCCCGGGCACTCCCGGGGGCCGAGCTGCCCAGGAACCAGCAGCCTCCGCATCCCTCGGAGCGCCGTTTCCGGAAACCGTCATGAGGTCAGCGGCGGGTCGAGATCAAACGGGCAGACCTCGGGTCCCGCGGCTCTCTCGGTGGGCTCTTGGCGCAGGACACCCCGTAGGTCGCCGGGGCCGAGCCGTCCGGCCGCCAAGACCGTGTCTCCGGCGATGTCATCATCGTGGCTGAGGCTGAGCAACGTGCGTCGTACTTCTCCGTCCAGATGCCCTCGGGTGCGAAACCGAGGCCGCACCCGGTCTGCGGCCGCCGGCTCGACCACGAGCGAGGGGACGAAGAGGTGAGCGGCGCCCGGTGTGCTCTCCTCCAGACGCTCGAATGATTCACACGGCCACTGTATCTCTACCAGCGAGCAGAGTTTCAAGGGCTGCCGACTTGCGCACGGACGCCATGGCGCTGTCACGGCCCGAAGGCCCGAGAGCCGAGCAGCTACGGTACGGTCGAATCCAGAGCCGCCGCCGGCCGTCACGCAGGCGAGCGACCCGCCGGCCGGACCTCCAGAGGACGCAGCATCCTGTTAAGTTCTAGTAGATAACAGAACAACAGGCTCACCGGGATCCGGCCGGGGCCAGGAGGGAGAGGGCGATGGCGACAGTCGATGCTCGTCCGATCATCGCGTCGGGCGCCGAGCCGTTCGAGACGATCATGGCCGCAGCTGGCGCCCTCGAAGGGGACGAGGAGCTGGTGGTCCTGGCCCCGTTCGAGCCGGTACCTCTCGAGGGGGTGCTGTCATCACAGGGCTTCTCCTACGAAGCCGAGGACTTGGGCGGCGGCGACTGGCGGGTCACTTTCCGGCGACCGTCGTGACTACCGGGACGTCAGATGGCGCAGCCGGGGCCGGCTCCCCGGTCGACGAGGGCGGCGGGTCGCCGCCCTCGGCTACACAGTTGGTGGAGGCCGCCTGGGAGGCCCTGCGAGGCGTCTACGACCCCGAGCTCTACCTCGACGTGGTGTCGCTCGGGCTCGTCTACGGCGTCCGGACCGAAGGGGACGGCCTGGTGGTCGACATGACGATGACGACGCCGGGCTGCCCGGCATCCGAGGTGCTCCCGGAGATGGCCCGCGCCGCCATCGACGACGCCGTCGACGGTGCCGTCGAGGTCGACGTGCGAGTGGTATGGGACCCGCCGTGGAGCCCGGCCATGATTGACGAGGACGCCGCCCGCGCGCTTGGGTTCCGGGCACGGTGACCTCGGCCGTTCCCACCGGGGACGTCGAGTTGACCCGGGCCTACGAGCACCGTGCTCGAGGCCTGGGCGGCGAAGCTCTTCCCCATCGCCTGGGGCACATCCGAGCTCGCCTCTTCCACTGCGAGCGGACAAGGACGACAAGGTCCGGTGCGGCCATCGTGTGGTCTCCGCTCGAAGTTGATTCGTCTCTTCTTCAAAAGGACGACGCGGGGGCCGCACCGCGTGGTGGATGACCCGAGCTCGTCGCCGAGCTACTGAGCGGGCCCTATCCCGTACGTCACGTCCCTCGAGGTGAACCCCCCCGGGCACGGGCTTGGCCCCGGAGTAGTGTCGGCTGGAGCGCACCAACCCGGAGGTAACTGAGATTTACCGCCCCATAAGCCGGCCGTCCTGGCAAGTGTCGAGCTCGACCGGGCCGCTTTACGCTCATCGGGCCCTTTTCATCCGGGATGCTGCGGAGCTGGTGGTGCCACCTCATCCCTCAGTTCCTCCGGCGCTCATTGGACTGCCCGAAAACCACAGCTCACTCAGCAACGATGTGCGAGTCGAGGCCGGAAGGGAGTGGCTCGATTGGTGGGAGCGGGTCCTGTTGTTCGAGACGCGGAACACCCGGTCATCTGTAAGCGCCCTGCGCGGGAAAGGGCTGCTCGGCCGCCGGGACATCTTCGACTGGCCTGAGCTGAGGGCACTCGCTTCCTGGCCTTCTCTGTGGCGTGCGGCCGTGGAGACTGGGGGCGCCGCCCGCACCTTTCGCCCAGCAACTCCACCTGGCACGAGATCGCTCGCCGTCGATGTCCGAGCCGTTGCGGAAGGCCTCATCGAGCAGCTCGAGGTGAGCCCCGACCGGCTGCGGGCGGGCGTTGTTGTGCTCGGCGTGGAGGGCTCGTGGTGGTACAGCCCATCTCCCGGGGCACTCGTGTGCTCGATCGCGGTCTCTCAGGATGGCGCTCAGATGGCATCGCTTCTGCGTTCTGTCCTGCAGGCCGGGCTAGGCGACTAGCACACGGGCTGTGCGACGACTTGCTCTCTGCAAGAAGCACGTCGACCCCGGCACCTCGGCCCGTCTGGGGGTGGCCAGCGCCGCCCCCGTGGGGTTCCCCCCTGCTTTGGGGCGCCGCTTCATGCTCGAGCAGAGGTGGACCGCCGCTGCAGGTGACCCTGCGGGGGTGTCTCAGCGGCTGAAGGTCGGCTTCGGGGCCGCCGGGCGCGACTTCTAGCCCCCGCGGGCGAAGCGGCCGAGCTCGGCCAGCAGCCTGTCGAGGGCGTCTTCTTGCAGCTTGAGCCGCCGCCGCTCTCCGCTGGCATTCGGGCTCTCGAGCAGCCCGGCCTCCCGCAACAACTTGACGTGGTTGCTTACCGTCGGCTGGGAGACGCCGAGGGCTGCCGCCAGCTCGCCCACTCCCCGCTCCTCGAGAGCGAGGAGCCGGAGGAGGCCAAGGCGGGTGGGGTCGGCGAGCGCCCGCCCCCGCCGGGCCAGCTCCTCGGCCCGGGAACGGTCGATCCCACCGCTCTCCTTGGCCGTCAGGCCGAACAGCTGGGTGCCGGGCAGGTCGATCACGAGCGAGCCTCCGAAGGCGCAGATGGCGACCGTGGCCCCCGTCGCCTCGGCCCGCTCCCAGGCGGCCTGCTGTATCTCGGGCGCGGTCTCGGGACCTTGCACGAGGCCCTGCCAGGAGGCGCCCGCCTCCGCCCGGCGCCGGCACTCCTCGGCCACCCGTTCGAGAAAGGGGAGGCGCCGCTGCCACTCCTGCTCGAAGAGCGCCCAGAGGTCCGCCAGCAGCTTGAGATAGCGGCCGGCCAACCGCCGGTCGGCGGCGAGGCGGCCAAGGCGAGCCCGCACGACGTGGCGGTCCGACTCGGACTCCGAGGCGAGCGCCGGTGATGTCGCCAGCTCGGTCAGTCCGTCCTCGAGCCGGCTGGCCAGCTCCGGGGCGCCGAGCGGGCCGAGGAGCACCCCGGCCGCCTCGGCCAGCACGAACAGCTCCCAGAAGAGGACGTCGTCCTCCCAGAACTCCCGCACCCGCCTGGCGAGAGCCGGCGGGACGACGCCGGCCAGGGGGTCGCCTGCCGCCGTCGCCTTCAAGAGGAAGAGGAGCTCGGCCGGGACCGAGGGTCCGAAGGAGAGGCTCCTGCCGGAGGGCTCGGAGGTCAATGGCATAGCTACCAGCCTATATTTCGATATGCCGATATGGGCGTATAACTCTGTTACAATGTCGTCTCGAAGGAGGTGAAGCGAATATGTGGAATCTGCAAGACGTCGCCCGGGACCACCTGGCCGAGATGGCTCGCATGGTAGGCGGAAGCCCCCGGCTCCAGAGTCGCCGCAAGGCTCGCCGCCTCTTGGCGCGCCCTCGACAGCTCGCCTCCCAGGCCGCCTCGCGCGGCCAGCTGGCCGCTTAGGCCCGGTCGGACCCCCCTCGACCGCGAGCGAGGTAGCTTCGGGCGGCGTTATGACCGCCGATCCCGAAGCGCCTCGCCCGAGCCGGGTCGACCTCCGGCGCTTCAAGCAGGCCATGGCGACCTTCCCTACCGGCGTGGCCGTCGTCACGGCCATGGCCGCCGACCGCCCGGTCGGCTTCACCTGCCAGAGCATCGTCTCCCTCTCGCTCGACCCGCCCTATGTCGCCCTGGCGCCGGCCAAGTCCTCCACCAGCTGGCCGGCGATCGCCCGGGCGGGCACGTTCTGCGTGAACGTCCTCTCTGCCCGCCAGGCCGAGCTCGCTCGCCGCTTTGCCCGCTCGGGCGTCGACAAGTTCGGCGGCGTCTCCTGGCGGCCCTCCCCCTCTGGCGCCCCCCTTCTTGAGGGTGCGCTCGCCTTCGTCGAGTGCGCCATGGAGCTCGTCCACGACGCCGGCGACCACGAGATCGTCATCGGCCGCGTCCGCCAGGTCTCGCTCGGAGAGCTCAGCGCCGGCCCTCTCGTCTTCTACCGCTCCGAGTACAGGCGGCTCGAGCAGCCGGCCGGCGAGGACGCCGGGGAGAGCGCCTCCAGTTAGCCGGCGAGGAAGGAGAGGGCCTCGGCCCCGATCCTCCGCGGGTCCTCGAGCGGACCGAAGTGGCCGAGGGTGGCATGGCCCCGGTATGAGGCCCGAAGCGCCGAGGCGATCGCCGGCGCCCAGAGCGAGGGAACGGCGGCCCCTCCCGTCTCTCCCCCGCAGGCGACCTCGGCTCGCAGCTCGACCTTGGCGAGGTCGCTCACCGTGATCTCACCCGCCCCCTCGGCGGTGGCAGCCTCGACGGCAGGGGTGCAGCGCAGCTCGACACCGCCGCCGGCCGCCTCCTTGAAGCCGTGGGCGACGTAGTCGGCGAGGACGCCGGCCTCGAGGCGGTCGAGGGGCGGGCGGGAGGCGTAGCGGGCGAGCGCCTCGGCCCGGGAGGAGAAGGAGGGCCGCCGCCTCCGCGCCGCCGCCGCGAGGCGGTTCGAATGCTTCCCCACGGCGGTCGGGAGGACGACCGGTTCGTAGAGGTAGCCGGCAGCAAAGAGGCCGGGCCGGGCCAGCTGGGCGAGGAGGACGATGGCCCCGCCCATCGAGTGGCCGAAGGCCGCCACCGGACCGTCAGCGCCGAGCTCGCCGGTGACGAAGTCGCAGACTGCCGTCAGGTCTGCTGCGAGCTCGCTCCAGGCGAAGCCTGCGCCCGGGCCGGCCGCACTCTCCCCGTGCCCGCGGAAGTCGGGCCCGAGCACGCGGTGCCTCCTAGCCAGCTCTGCGGCCAGCCTGTCGTAGGCGCGGGCGCAGAAGCCGGTGGCATGGCAGACGAGGACGACCGGAGCTCCCGGCTCACCACCCATCTCGTGCAGGACGAGCGGCCCGCCCGGGGCCGCCACCTCGTATCTCGTCCCCACCGCTCAGGCGGGACCGAGGATCTCGAGACCGAGGACTTCCTCGGTGAGCTCGAACAGGCGGCGGGCGGCCTGCTCGTCGCGGCCGGTGCGGTAGACGGGCAGGAACTCGGGCGCCCCCCTGCTCTGGCCGAGATGGCGGGGGCCGATCAGTTCGCCCCCCTGCACCGCCGGGTCGACGAGCGCCCGCAGGCTGGGGAGGGCACCCGCCCGTGCCGGCTGCAGGACGAGACGCATCGCCCGCCGGGCGAGCGGGACGAGAAAGGCGCGGTTCGAGTCGCGTAGCTGGCGGGGGAAGAGCTCGGTGGCGCTCACTCCGGGGTGGGCGGCGAGGGAGAGGGCCGGCCGCCCGGCTGCCCGCAAGCGCCGCTCGAGCTCCTGGGAGAAGAGGAGGTTGGCCTGCTTGGTGTTCGAGTAGACCCGCTGGGCCGAATAGGGCAGAGGCGAGGTGAGCTGCTCGACGGTCATGGCGGGCCCGAGGCGGCCGCCCCGGGCGGCGATGGACGAGACGAAGACGATGCGGGCCCCTGGGGCGAGCTTGGGCAGGAGCAGAGCCGTGAGGAGGGCATGGCCGAAGTGGTTGGTCCCCATCTGCAGCTCGAGGCCGTCGGCGGTGAAGGCGAGGGGGCAGGCCATCACCCCGGCGTTGTTCAACAGGTCGGTGACGCCGGCGGCCTGCTCGGCGAAGGCTCGCACCGAAGCCTGGTCGGCCAGGTCGAG
>JAJYQK010000038.1 GCA_021794645.1 Actinomycetes bacterium | reverse complement strand
CTCTGGGTGCCATGGCGTTCCTCCGATCTTGGCTGACAAGACCGCAGAACGCGAACTGGAGGAGAGAAATTCCTCCCCATCGAGAATTTCTAACCGAAACAACCTGACAGGACACTAGGTCCTTACATCGTCTCTGACCCGAGGTCCACGACGAGTGGCATGTCGCCAAGCGGCGCTATCTATGGGAGACCTCGTTGGCGGCTGCGCCGAGTGAAAGCACTCAGCGGTCTGTCTGCCAAGTCATCCCTCGCCCTGCTTGAGCTTCTAACTTCGGGCGGGTGCCGGTGGTCCTGCCCGACATCGACGTCGCGAGGATCAAGCATTTCTGTGAGGAGCGCCTGCCTAGGCGCGTGCGGGACAAGGTCCGCCTCGAGGTAACGGTTCACGGTAGGTACGTCGACGTCGACGAGCGCCGACCGCCGTGGACGGGCGTCAGCGAGTGGACCTCGAGTGCCATCGCCAGGCTCCGCTACGACGGCGACGGCCTCTGGACGCTCTACTTCGGCGACCGCTACGGAGGCTGGACGCTCTACTTCGATCTCGACCCGAAGCAACCCATCGACGTACTCATCCACGAGCTCGACGAGGACCCCACCGGCGTCTTTTGGGGTTAGACCCCCCACAGCAGTGGGGCGACCTACCGTCCCGATGCCAGGAATCACCGCCCCACGGGACTTTTAGACCCTTACGGGCGCACGTAGCGCTCCTCGGCGATGAGGTTGCCGCCGTCGACCACGATCAGCTGGCCGGTGACATAGCTGGCGCCGGGAGAGGCGAGCCAGGCGACGGCAGAGGCCACTTCATCGGCGGAGCCCGAGCGCCCCACAGGGGTGCCCTTTCCGAGCTCGAGCTCCTTGGGGAGGGAGGAACCGGTCTCGATCCAGCCCGGTGCGACGGCGTTGACCGTCACCCCAGCCCGCGCCAGGTCCAGCCCGAGCGCTCTTGTGAGGCCCACCATGGCAGCCTTCCCTGCTGCATAGGCGACGTCGTCGGCCATGGCCGCCACCGGCCCGGTGACCGATGAGACGTTCACCACTCGCCCCCATCCCGTCGAAAGCATCTGCGGAACGACGCCCTTGGCACAGAGGAAGGCCGTCGTCACCTCCCTGTCGAGCTCCGCCCGCCACTCGGCGAGGGGCATCGCGACGACGTCACCTGAGGCCGCCTCGCTCGAGATGGAGACCATGCCGGCGTTGTTGACGAGGATCGTCACGGCCTGCTCCGAGGAGGCGGTTGCCACGACGCGGGCCACATCCGGCTCGAGCGTGAGGTCGCCGGTGACAGAGCTCGCCGCGATGCCTTCCCGGATGAGCTCTTCCCGGCGTTCGTGCACCCTGTCGCTCGTGGCCGTCACCGTCACCGATGCCCCTAGGCGGCCGAGCAACCGGGCGCAGGCAAAGCCGATGCCCGTCGGGCTCCCCGCCCCGGTGACGAGGGCATGCCGACCAGCAAGCGAGAACGCGTCGGGCAATCCAGTCATCGGCTCATTCTGTCCGAGCGAAAGCTCGCTGACAGCGCCTGTGCTCGGCCGCGCCGTCGGCTTGCGGCCCCGGGCCGAGCAAGTTGCGACCAGGTTCTGGAGGGGGGCCGCGCCGCCAGCCAAAGGGACCGGCGAGAAGAGGAGGGGGCGGCTCGCCGCCCCCTCCTCGCGCCTCGTCCTAGTCGATGGTCAGTCGTGCTCCCAGGTGATCGTGAAGTTGTCTCCACCGCTCCCGAGTGCAGACGGCTGCTCGCGCACGAAGCCGCTCGAGGTCTCACAGATGATCTCGTGCGGGCCGCCGTCGGCTGTGAAGGCCGAGATGGGCTGGTCGGTGCCGCCGGCTGCCGCCTCGGCGGAGGTGAAGCCGACGCTGCCGTAGTCGGCCAGCTGGGCGAGGCTGCAGCGGTGGGCCCTGCAGAGCTCGGGCGACTCCGCGATCCACTCGGCCGAGGACTGGGCAAGGCCAGAACCGGTCTGGGTCGTCGAGAAGCTCCAGCCCTCGCTGCTCGATATCGAAAGGGTGAACTGCGAGCCGGAGACGGAGACCTCTGCGCTGAGGGTGTCGCCGGGCTTGACCGGGTACTGGCTCGTCGACAAGGAGACCGACGCTGCCGGGTACATCTCGTACCAGGCGTAGTACGAGGGCTTGTTCTTGCCGTTGCAGTCGGAGTCCGTGCCGATCTGCTCCACCGAGTCCGAGGAGTAGCCGTCGATGCCGATCCAGAAGGCGGCGTACTGGGAGCTATGGCTCGGGCAGGTGACGCTCGGCTCCACCCATGTTCCCTTCACGTCGGTGAACTGGCTGGCCGACTGCACGGCGTACCCGCCCCAGTTCGTCGAGGTGACCGTGTCGTTGTTGATGGCATGGCCCAGCTGCCGGCCGATCAGGTGAGCGGGTCCTCGCGACAGGGTGCTCGGGCTGTGGCTCGCCGCCCCGGCCGGCGAGGGCAGCAGGAGCATCGCACCGAGGAGGAGAGAGGCAATGCCGGACAACCTGATGAAGCGCCTCATGGGCCACCCCCCTTCTTCGCCTGCTCAGCGCAGGTTGAGGGGAAACATAGAGCTTCCTTGGAGCTGAGGAAAGCACTTTCTGGTCCGCGCTTGCGTCATCCTGCCGGGCACCTGCAGCCGGGCCGTTCCCCTGAGCGCCCCTCGACAGACGGCCGAGCAGCAACCTGGCCAGCACCTCGTTATCAAGCTGGTCTGTCGGGGAAGGGAAAAGGGTTATGCCGGACCATTTGGAGCCCGACACACAGGAGATCCCCGCCGTCGCGGTGCCAGAGCGTCACCGCGCTGTCTTCGTGGCGACACAGCAGCGACGGCGCCAGGCCCACTTGGTGGCTCGAGGCCTGATGGCTCTGGCCTTCCTCGCCGTCATCGGCGGAGCGGCCGCCGTCGGTACCGTCGTCGTGCAGCACATGACGAGCGCGCCGCCCGGGCAGCCCGCCGGGAGAAGGACAATCTCTGCCCGCAGCACGGGCAACTCAGGAAGAAGCGGTTCCACCACCTCCACGAGCTCAAGACCTACCTCTACTTCTACTTCGACCTCCACCTCCACCTCGACGACCACGACGACCGTGGCGGCATCGGGTCCCGGGGCACCCCACCTGACGGCAGTCACGCCTCCGGCTGCCGGGCCGGGAGCTGTCGTCTGGGTTCACGGCTCGGGACTTGTGAGCGCCGACGGGATCGTGCTGGCGCGGGTGGACGGGCAGGCGACCCGGACTGACTGCCCGAGCCGGGACAGTTGCGAGGTGACCATTCCCCCCCTGCCCCGCTCTCACCAGCGGGTGCCGATCACCGTCACGACAAGTGGGGGGCGGTCGAACTCGCTCTCGTTCTACTACCAGTAGGAGAGCCGCTCGGGCTCGAGTTTCAGCGACCTCTGGCGGTGAGGGGGTGAGCCCGCGGGCGGCCCTCTGTCCGCTGGCGAGCGGCACGCTGCGCCGCCCCCGACAGCCAGTCGAGAAGGGCAAGGGCGCCTGGCCTCGCCGCCGTCCAGACGGCGAGGACGGCAGCTCCTAGGAGGCCGGCAAGGCAGACCAGGAAGACAGCCACAACACCGAAGGTAACGATGCCCCGGCGTGCGAGGACTTGGAATGTTGCGCTTCGTGTTCACCTCGCCACGAGGCGTGTGAGATGTAACGAACCTGGCATGAGATCGCGCCGGGTGGGCGGCTCGGGCCGGCAGGGATGCTTGCCTATTGCGAGCGCGGCCGGGGGGGAGCAAACTCTGGCATGGGTCGGGCGCGGGGCCTTAGAAGCCAGCTCTGCCGAGGAGGGCGTCTCCTTGGCAACACCCAGGCGGCGGCGAGGGGGCCGTCGGCTCTGGGCAAGCGGCTCGTGCTGCGCGCGGTCTGCAAGGAGACCACACCGGCCTGCGAAAGGTGCTGAAGGGCTTCGGCCTCTGACCCGAGGGCTGCGCTGGAGGGCAGCCCGAAGAGATCATCTGGCAAAGACCTTGACTGTCGTCCACTGCCAGATGTATGCATGAGCGCTCATTCACATGAGGGGGGACCGTGACGGACAGTGGCGTTCCGGGCGGCTGGGCAGTGGGCAAGGCCTCCGAAAGCAGGCCTGTCGGCTGGCCGCTCGCTGGCAGTGCGCTCGCGCCACCCGCCGGGGCACAGGTGGGGGAGAGAAGTGGCGCAGGCCTCTGAGCAGAGCCCGGCTGTCGCCGGACCGAACACCTCGCTCGAGGTGGAGGGCGTAACCGTAAGTTTCGGCGGGCTGACCGCGCTCGACAACGTCTCGTTCCGCGCCTCTGACGGTGAGGTGGTCGGTGTCATCGGCCCGAACGGGGCGGGCAAGACCACGCTTTTCAACGTCATCTGCGGTTTCGTGCGGCCGGCTGCCGGCCGCATCAGCTGGCGCGGACGTGAGCTCCGCCACCAGCGGCCCCACCAGCTCGCCCATCTCGGCATCACCCGTACCTTGCAGGGTGTCGGGCTCATCGCCGGTCTGAGCGCGCTCGAGAACGTCATGGTGGGAGCCCAGCCTCTCGCCCGTACCGGCTCGGCGTCGGCCCTTCTCGGGTTGCCCAGCTCGGCCAAGGAGGAGCGGCGCCTGCGGGCAAGTGCGCTGGAGGCACTGGCCCGCCTCGGCGTCGCCGCCTATGCCGGCGAGCACCCGAGCTCTCTTCCATATCCGATCCAGAAGAAGATCGCCCTCGCCCGCGCCCTCGTCTCGGGGCCCGCCCTCACCTTGATGGACGAGCCGGCAAGCGGGCTCTCCTCGTCCGACATCGCCGAGCTCGGCGAGCTGCTGAGAGGGCTCCGAAGCGAGATGGGCGTGCTCATCGTCGAGCACAACATGGATCTCGTCATGGCCACCTGTGACCGGATCGTCGTGCTCGACTTCGGCAGGGTGATCGCCACGGGCACTCCAGCCGAGGTGAGGGCAAACCCGGTCGTCACCGAGGCATATCTCGGCGCCCCCGTCGAAGCGGAGGCGAGCGATGCTTGAGATCTCGGAGCTGACGGTCTCCTACGGGCCGGTGGCCGCCCTCTCCGACGTCTCCTTCAAGGCGGAGGAGGGCTCCATCACGGCAGTCCTCGGGGCGAACGGAGCCGGCAAGACGACCCTCCTCAGAGCACTCACGGGTCTGGTGCCGGTGAAGAAGGGGAGCGCTCGTTGGGCCGGCACCGAGCTGCTCGGTCACCGCACAGAAGAGCTCGTCCGCCTCGGGGTGGCCCATGTCCCCGAGGGCCGGGGCGTCGTCACAGAGCTCACCGTCGACGAGAACCTCCGCCTCGGGGCACTCTGGCGGAAGAGGGCACCTGACCACGGCCAGCTGATCGAGGAGGTCTACGGGCTCTTTCCAGCCCTCGCCGAGCGGCGCCGCCGGCCGGCCGCCACCCTCTCTGGCGGCGAGCGCCAGATGCTCGTGATCGGCCGGGCCCTCGTGGCCCGACCTCGGCTGCTGCTGCTCGACGAGCCCTCGCTCGGCCTCGCCCCGCTCGTGACCCTCGAGCTCATGAAGACGGTGAGAGAGCTGACGCGAAGAGACGGCCTCACCCTCTTGCTGGTCGAGCAGAACGCCAAGAGCGCCCTCTCTATCGCCGACGAGGCGGTGGTGCTCAACATCGGAAGGGTCGTCCTCTCGGGCGATCCGCAGACCCTGGCGGCAGACGACCAGCTCCGCCACAGCTATCTCGGATTCTGAAGGACGGCCGTGACACTTTTCATCGACCTGACGCTGAACGGTCTCTCCTACGGGGCGATCTACGCGGCTGTGGCGCTCGGCCTGGTGCTCATCTGGCGGGCCACCAGGGTCATCAACTTCGCCCAGGGCGCCCTCGCCACGCTCACCACCTACGTGGCCGCCAGCCTGCTCGACAGGTCCATAAACAGCTGGGTCGCCTTCGCAGCGGCCCTCGTTGCCGGGCTGGTGTTCGGCGCCGTCACCGAGCGGGTGTTCATGCGGCCCCTCTACGGCAAGCCGGAGCTCAACCCCGTCGTCGTCACGATCGGCCTGCTCATCCTCGTCGAGTCAGTCGCCGGTGCCATCTGGGGCTCGACCGACCGCGGCATCGCCCCACCCGGTGGCGTCTCCCAGTCGGGCATCATTCTCGGCCACACCTACCTCGACTTCTCGGCCTTCGACATCTTCATCCTCGGCTCTGTGATCGTCCTCATGGTGCTGATGCTCGTCCTGTTCCGCTGGACCTCTCTCGGACTCAAGATGCGAGCGAGCGCTTTCGCCCCCGAGGTGGCCCGCCTCCTCGGGGTGCGCGTGGGGCGCATCCTCACGGTCGGCTGGGCGCTCGCCACCCTGGCGGGGGCACTAGCGGGGATGCTCGTCGCCCCCCTCGTCTTCCTCTCGCCCAACATGATGGACCCGATGCTCGTCTACGGCTTTGCCGCCGCAGTGCTCGGCGGGCTCGACAGCCCTGTCGGAGCTCTCGTCGGCGGCATTCTCAGCGGCCTCGGCATCTCCTACATCGGGGGCTACCTCGGTTCCAGCATGGAGACGGTCGGAGCAGCCCTCTTGCTCATCGCGGTGCTCTCGATACGGCCCGAGGGCCTCTTCGCAGCGGCGAAGGCGAGGCGGGTATGAGCCTCATCGAGCACCGGCTGCCCGGTGCGAAGAGCCTCGAGAGGCTGCGCAGCCAACCCCTTGTCTGGCATCTCCTGCTCGGGGTGCTCGCAGCCGCCGTCCTCTATCTCCTCACGAGCTCGGTGAGCTTCTACGACAACACCATCATCGCCGAGATCGCTTGGTACGCAATCGCCATCGCAGGGCTGTCGGTGCTGACGGGAGGAAGTGGCCAGATCTCGCTCGGCCACGGTGCCTTCATGGCGGTAGGGGCCTATGGCGCCGGGCTGATGATGGAGCACTTCCGGCTGCCCCTCGTCGTGCCGATCCTCGTCGGCATCGCCGCCGCCGCCCTCCTCGGTACCGTCGTCGGCCTGCCGGCCACCCGGCTCCGCGGCCCTTACCTGGCCGGCGTGACCCTCGCCCTCGCCCTGGCGGTGCAGGACCTGCCGACGAAGTTCTCGAGCCTGTTCAACGGTGACAGCGGCATCATCGTCAACCAGGCGACGCCCCCGGGGGGAGTGAACCCGCAGCGCTGGCTCGCCTGGATCTCGCTGCTGGCGGCGATCCTGACGATGGTCGTCCTCGCCAACTTCATGAAGAGCCGGTTCGGCCGGGCACTGAAGGCGGTGCGCGACGACGACATCGCCGCTCAGGCGGCCGGGCTCAACCCGAACCGGATGCGGGTGCTCGCCTTCGCGGTCTCCGCCGCCGCCGCCGGGCTGGCCGGAGGACTCGAGGCCCTCTGGGGCGGCATCGTCAGCCCGAACAGCTTCTCTCTCTTCCTCTCGATCCAGTTGCTCGCCGGCATGGTCATCGGTGGAGCCGGGACCCTCATCGGCGCCTGGTGGGGGGCGCTCGCCCTCGTGTATGTACCGCAGTGGACGAATTCCATCACGAGCCACCTTTCCTCGGCCTCCACGGTGACCGCCAACCTCCAGAACGCCGTCTTCGGGGTGCTCATCATCGTGATCATGATGGCGGCCCCCTCCGGCATCCAGGGCTGGCTCCGCGCCGGCTACCGACGGCTGCGACGGCGCCCTTCATCCCTCGCCTCGGCCCTGTCGCCGCCTCTCGACCTCTCCTCCACATCCACACCACCAGAAAGGACCAGTCCATGAAAGATTCGATCCGCTCCCGCGGTCGTCCGCTGGCTGCGGCCGCGGTGCTCAGCGCCGCGGCCCTCGCCTCGGCCCTGCTCGTCATCCCGAGCTCGGGGGCAAGCCTCCGGCCGGCGCGGACGCCGGGGGTTACGGCCCACAGGATCGTGCTCGGCACGACGACACCGTTGACCGGGCCGGCCGCGCCGGGCTACGACGAGATCGCCCCGGCGGCCAATGCGGTGTTCAGCTACATAAACGCCCACGGCGGGGTCCACGGCCGCAAGATCACCTACCTGATCAAGAACGACCAGTACGACCCGACGCTCACGGTGCAGTACACCCAGCAGCTCGTCGAGAACGACCACATCTTCGCCGACGTCGGTGGCCTCGGGACCCCGACACAGACCTCGGTGCAGTCCTTCCTCAACAAGCACCACGTGCCGCAGGTCTTCGTCGAGTCGGGCTGCGCCTGTTGGAGCCAACCGAAGAAGTTCCCCTACACCTTCGGCTGGCAGCCGAACTACATCGTCGAGGGGAAGATCCTCGGCGCCTACATCAAGAGCCACTTCGGCCGGAAGCGGATCGGCTACCTCTACCAGGACGACGAGTTCGGGCAGGACGGCGTTAAGGGCCTCAACCGCGAGATCCCGCACCGCCGGGTCGTCGGGGAGCAGAACTACCAGGGCACGGTCCAGGGTCTCGGAGCCGGCCTCGGCAGCCAGGTGTCCGCTCTGCAGAGCGCCGGCGCCCAGGTCGTGGCGCTCTACACGATCCCGGCGGCGACGGCGCTCGCCCTGCTGGCAGCCGCTCAGCTCAACTACCACCCGATCTGGGTCGTCTCGAGCGTCGGGGCGGACCCGCCGACCCTTGCCGGGCTGCTCGGTGCCTTCTCGAAGGGCAAGGCCGGCGCCTCGCTCTTGAACGGCATGATCACAAACGCCTACCTCCCGCCCGAGACGGCTGGCACCAACCCCTGGAACAGGTTGGCCAAGGCCATCTTGAAGCGCTACGACAAGGGCTTCCACTGGGACGGCAACAGCGAGTACGGCTTTGCTCTCGGGGTGACGACCGTGGAGGCGCTCGAGCAGGCGGGAAGGAACCTGACGGTGAAGAGCTTCCTCAACGCCCTCGAGACCCACGCCAAGGCGCTCTCGAACCCCGGCCTCGTGCCGCTCATCTACTCGAGGAGCGACCACTACGGCTTCTCGGGCTCTGAGGTGGTGAAGATCACCCACGACGGCCGCGCCATCTCGGTGCTCACGCCGCGGGAGATAACGACGCTACGGGGACCGATCACGGTCTACCGGGGCAAGCCGGACAGCATCCCGGCCCAGTTCAGGAAGTAGCCAGAGCAAACGGGTAAGGGCTCCCCGGGGCAGACGCCCCGGGGAGCAGGCCCTCGCCCGGCCCCCTCGTGTCCTTTGCGCGTGCAGAAGAGGCGATGAGATGGTGAGCGAAGCCACGATGACCGATCCCTCCGACGACCAGGGCGAAGGACGGCTCTCGGAGCCGGCGCGCCGGCTCATGCGCGCCGCCGATGAGCTCTTTTACACCCAGGGCTCGGCAGCGACATCGGTGCGGGAGATCACCCAGGCCTGCGGGCTCACGCCTGGGGCGATGTACAACCACTTCACTTCGAAAGAGGATCTCCTCTACCGCCTCGTGATGACGAGGCACCGCTGGCTCGAGGACGAGGTGGACAAGGCCCTCGCCTCGGCCGAGCCCGGGCCCACAGGGGCACTGAAGGCCATGGTGGAGGTCTACGTCCGAGTTCACACGACGGGTCGAAAGGGGGCCCGCGTCGCCAACCGGGAGTACGGGCAGCTCTCCGGAGAGCGCCTGACCCAGGTGGTGGCGGTGCGGCGGCGGCTGCGCGACCGGATGGTCTCGATAGTGCTCGACGGCCATGCCGACGGCTCTTTCGACATCCTCGGCGGAGAGGGCCGGCCGGCCGCAGTCATCACCGCGGCCGCCATCCTCGACATGTGCGTGCACGCCGGCGAGTGGCTACGGGAGCGGGGAGAGCTGACAGAAGCCGAGATCTCCGAGCGCTTCGTCGCCCTGGCGCTCCGGCTCGTCGGCGCGAGGGGAGCGCCATAGCACGGGTGATTGGGCGCCGCCGGGCGGCGGTGGCTCTCGGTGTCGCTCTCGTGCTGGCCGGTTGCACGAGCGCCCGGACAGCCTCGCAGGGCACAGCCTCGCCCCAGCAGGGGGCGAAGACGCGTCTCGAGCCGCCTCCGCCGCTCGTGCCACGGCCCTTCGGCCGGCTGAGCTGCCACCCGGCCTACTCGGTGCGGTTCTGCCCCGGCAACGGGACAACCGAGCGGGTGCCCTCTTTCGACGGCGTGCCGCTCGATGCCGACGTCACGCTGCCGGCGAGAGGGAGAGGGCCGTTTCCCCTCATCGTCCTCTTGCACGGCCTGGCCGGCTCCAAGCACAACTTCGAGTCGCACGCCGTCGACGGCAAGCTCGACAACGTCACCCTCGCCGCCCAGGGGTGGGCAGTGCTCACCTACACGGCCCGCGGCTTCGGCAACTCCTGTGGGACACCTCGCTCCCGGGCCGGCACGCCCGGTTGCGCGAGGGGCTGGCTCCACCTCGCCGACCAGCGCTACGAGGTGCGCGACACCCAGTACCTGGCCGGCCTGCTCGTCGACGAGGGTCTGGTGCGACCGACGATCGCCGTCGCCGGTGAGTCCTACGGCGGAGGCCAGGCCCTCGAGCTGGCGGTGCTCAAGAACCGGGTGCGGCTGCGCGACGGTCGCTTCGTCCCCTGGACGAGCCCCAGGCGGCACATCCCGATGGCCGTCGGGGCCGCCTATGCCATCTGGGGCTGGGATGACCTTGCCAGCTCCCTCCTACCGAACGGCCACCTGCTGGAGGGGCGCTACACCCCGCCCTCCGCCGACCTGCGGCCACCCGGCGTCGAGAAGGAGTCCTGGGACAACCTCTTGTACGACGCCTCCGCCCTCTTCTACCTCTCGCCGCCCGGGCGGGACCCCTCGGCGGACCTCACCACCTGGCACGCCGAGATCGCCGCCGGTGAGCCCTACTCGGGGAGAGTCCTGGCCTCCCTCCGCCAGCTGCAGGAGTACCACTCGCCCATCGGCATCCCCTTCGACCGGGGTGGTCCGGCGCCCGTCGTGCTCCAGAACGGCTGGACCGACACGCTCTTTCCTGTCTCAGAGGCCCTCCACTACGCCCAGGCCTACGAGAGGGACCGACTCAGCGCGCCCCTCCTGCAGATCTTCGACGATGTCGGCCACGGCTGGGCGGACAACAAGCCGGCTGACATCGCCTGGCAGACGAGGGTCGCCCTCGGCTTCATCGACGACGTGATGCTCCGTCATCGCCGCCCGCCGACCGGGGTGCTGGCGCTCGGGACGACCTGCCCGGCCTCCTCGCCCTCCCACCCCCTTTTGTCCGGCCCGAGCCTCGCCGCCCTCGCCAACAGCGCCTTGACAGCATCGGTACCGGGTCGCCACCTCGTCACCTCGACGAGCGGCTCGGCCGCCGTGGCGGCCGCCCTCAACCCCGCCTATGCCTCTTCCTACTGCGACGCCCTGCCGGCCACCGCCACCCCGGGCGAGGTGGTGGTGCCGCTCAGGCCCGCCAGCGCCAGCGCCCTCACCCTCGTCGGACCGCTCGTCATCCGAGCTCACCTGGGAGTCTCGGGTCGCTTTCCCGAGCTCGTCGGCCGGCTCTGGGACTACAACCCGGCGACCCGGCGCCGCCAGCTCGTCGAGGCCGGTGTCTACCGCCCGTCGCCGGACGGCGGCCCGATGACCTTCGACCTCTCGCCCAACCTCTACGTCCTGCAGCCCCGCCACCTGCTCGAGCTGGAGCTGGTCGGCTCGAGCTCCCCCTGGTTCCGGCCCTCGAACGGCACCTTCCGGCTCGTCCTCAGCAGGATCGAGATCAGCCTCGGGCTACATCGGTGACGAGAGGGAGTGCTTTACTGGTCGCCCAGTAGCCAGATCGGGGGAGCAGGTGGAGCTGGGCGAGGAGCAAAGGTGAACACGACGCGGGGACGGCCGCGGCTCGAGCAGCTGCGCCAGGCAGTAACGGAGGGCAGCATCGACACGGTCGTCGTCGCCATGACCGACATGCAGGGCCGGCTGCAGGGCAAGCGCTGCGACGCCGCCTTCTTCCTCGACGAGATCGTCCCTCACGCCACCGAGGCCTGCAGCTACCTGCTGGCGGTGGACGTCGACATGAACACAGTCGGCGGTTACTCAATGTCCTCTTGGGAGACAGGCTACGGCGACTTCGTGCTGACGCCCGACCTCAGCAGCTTCCGGCTGCTGCCCTGGCAGGAAAAGACGGTGCTCTGCCAGGCCGACCTCTCTTGGAACGACGGCCGCCCCGTCGAGCCCTCGCCCCGGCGGATCCTCTCGCGCCAGGCGGCCCGGCTCCTCGAGCGTGGCCTCGTCGGCCTGGCCGGCACCGAGCTCGAGTTCATCGTCTTCAAGGACAGCTACGAGGAGGCCTTCGAAAAGGGCTACCGGGGGCTCGTGCCCGGCAACCAGTACAACGTCGACTACTCCATCCTCGGCACCGCCCGCCTCGAGCCCCTGCTGGGCCGCATCCGGCGGGAGATGGCGGGGGCGGGCATGGTGGTCGAGTCGGTGAAGGGGGAGTGCAACCTCGGCCAGCACGAGGTGGCCTTCCGTTTCGGCCCGATCGTCGAGAAGGCAGACGAGCACGTCCTCTACAAGACGGGTGCCAAGGAGATCGCCGCCCAGGAGGGCTGCTCGCTCACCTTCATGGCCAAGTTCGACGAGAGAGAGGGCAACAGCTGCCACATCCACATCTCGCTTCGGGCCGAGGACGGCACTTTGGTCTTCGCCGGCGACGGGCCCTATGGCACCTCGCCCCTCTTCGGCTCCTTCCTCGGCGGCCTTGTGGCCTCGCTGCCGGAGCTGACGCTCCTTCTGGCACCGAACATCAACAGCTACAAGCGCTTTGCTCCGGGCTCCTTCGCCCCGACGGCGATCGCCTGGGGGGTGGACAATCGCACCTGTGCCTTCCGCCTGGTCGGCCACGGACCCTCGCTCCGGATCGAGTGCCGAGTCCCGGGCGGCGACGTCAACCCCTACCTGGCGATCGCAGCCCTCGTCGCCGGCGGCCTGCACGGCATCGAGAGCGAGCTTGCGATGCCGCCGGTGTTCGAGGGGAACGCCTACACGGCCGAGCTCGAGCGGATCCCCGCCAGCCTCGCCCAGGCGGCCGAGCTCTTCGAAAACAGCGCCATCGCCCGTGCCGCCTTTGGTGACGAGGTGGTCGAGCACTACCTCAACATGGCCCGCATCGAGCTCGACACCTTCGGCCGGGCCGTCACCGACTGGGAGCGGGTGAGGTGTTTCGAGCGCTTCTAGTAGCGCTGTCTCCGCCAGAGCCGCCCGTCAGGTACAACTAGCAGGGTGAGCCACCAAGTAGTCAGCCCCGTCGACGAGAGCGTCGTCGCCACCATCGAAGAGCTCGACCTCGCCGCCGCCGATGCCGCTATCGAGGCGGCGGCGGCGGCCCAGCCAGCCTGGGCGGCGGTCGCTCCGGCCGACCGCGCCCGCCTGCTACGCCGGGCGGCCGAGGCGATCGATGCCGCCAACGAGGAGCTCGCCCGGTTGGAAGTGCGGAACGCCGGACACACGATCACGAACGCCCGCTGGGAGGCCGGCAACGTCCGGGATGTCCTCAGCTATTACGCCGGGGCCCCCGAGCGGCACTTCGGGCGTCAGATCCCGGTCCCGGGCGGCGTTGACATCACCTTTCTCGAGCCTTTAGGTGTGGTCGGGATCATCGTCCCCTGGAACTTCCCAATGCCGATCGCCTCCTGGGGCTTCGCCCCGGCACTGGCCGCCGGCAACGCCGTGGTGCTGAAACCGGCGGAGCTGACACCGCTCACGGCCATGCGGATCGCAGAGCTCTGCCACGAGGCCGGCATCCCGAAAGACGTCTTTCAAGTGCTGCCAGGCAAAGGGAGCGTCGTCGGCTGGCGCTTTGTCACCCACGAGAAGGTCCGCAAGGTCTGTTTCACCGGCTCGACCGAGGTCGGCAAGAAGATCATGGCCGGCTGTGCCGAGCAGGTGAAGCGGGTGACCCTCGAGCTCGGGGGCAAGAGCGCCAACGTCGTCTTCGCCGACGCCGACCTCGAAGAGGCGGCCGCCTCGGCGCCCGGCTCCGTCTTCGACAACGCCGGGCAGGACTGCTGCGCCCGCTCCCGCCTGCTCGTCGAGGCCTCGGTCTACGAGCGCTTCCTCTCACTGCTCGAGCCGGCCGTGAAGAGCTTCAAGGTGGGAGACCCCGCCGCCGAGAGCTCCCAGATGGGGCCGCTCATCTCAGACGAGCAGCGCCGGCAGGTGGCCTCCTACATCGGGCCGGAGGCGCCCGTGGCTTTCCAGGGGAGCGCCCCGGAGGGAAAGGGCTTCTGGTTCCCACCGACGGTGCTGGCCCCGATCGGCCCGGGCGAGCGGGCCTGCCAGGAGGAGATCTTCGGGCCGGTGCTCTCGGTCATCCCCTTTTCCGATGAGGCTGAGGCGATCGCCATCGCCAATGACACGCCTTACGGCCTCTCTGGCTCGATCTGGACACGCGACCTCGGGCGGGCCTTCCGGGTGGCGCGGGCGATCGAGACGGGGACTCTCTCGGTCAACTCGCACTCGTCGGTCCGTTACTGGACCCCCTTTGGTGGCTTCAAGCAGTCGGGGCTCGGAAGAGAGCTCGGGCCAGATGCCCTCGAGCACTTCAGCGAGCTGAAGAACGTCTTCATAAGAACAGGAGAGTGAGAAACAAGATGGGACGTCTCGAGGGCAAGGTGGCCGTCATCACCGGGGGAGCAAGCGGCATCGGCCGCGCCTCGGTCGAGCGCTTCGCTGCCGAAGGGGCCAAGGTGGCCGTCGTAGACCTCGACGAGGAGAAGGGGAAAGCCCTCGCCGCCGAGGTGGACGGGATCTTCGTGCGAGCTGATGTCACCAACGCCGCCGAGGTAGAGCAGATGTACGACGCCGCCATCTCGGCCTTCGGGGGCCTCGACGTCTGTTTCAACAACGCCGGCATCTCGCCGCCCGAGGACGACTCGATCCTCACGACAGAGCTGGCGGCCTGGGAGAGGGTGCAGCAGGTCAACCTGACGAGCGTCTACCTCTGCTGCCGGGCAGGCATCGCTCGCCTGCTGGAGCACGGTGGCGGCAGCGTCATCAACACCGCCTCGTTCGTCGCCATCCTCGGGGCGGCCACCTCGCAGATCTCCTACACGGCCTCCAAGGGCGGCGTCCTCGCCATGTCGCGCGAGCTCGGTGTCCAGTTCGCCCGCAAGGGGGTGCGGGTGAACGCCCTCTGCCCGGGGCCGGTCAACACCCCTCTCCTCCGGGAGCTCTTCGCCAAGGACCCCGAACGGGCGGCGCGGCGGCTCGTGCACGTCCCGATGGGCCGTTTCGGTGAGCCGGAGGAGATCGCGGCGGCCGCCGCCTTCCTCGCCTCCGACGACGCCTCTTTCATCACGGCGTCGAGCTTCATCGTCGACGGCGGCATCCACGCGGCCTACGTCACGCCGCTCGAGGGGGAGTGATGGCAAGCAGACGACCCGTCATCGGCATCACCTGCTCCGAGGAGGAGGCTTCCTGGGGCGCCTGGCAGCGGCCGGCTGCGCTCCTGCCGGCGAGCTACGTCCGGGCCGTCGAGTCCGCCGGCGGCCTCCCAGTGCTGCTCCCGCCCCAGCCGCTCAGCGCCGAGGAGGCAGCCGAGCTGCTGGCCCGCCTCGACGGCCTCATCGTGTCGGGCGGAAATGACGTCGCTCCCTCTTACTACGGGGAAGAGCCCCATCGAGAGACCGTGGTGGCGAGCGGGGCGCGGGACGACCTCGAGCTGGCGGCCGTGAGCGCCGCTCTCGAGAGCGAGCTGCCGCTCCTCGCCATCTGCCGGGGTCTGCAGGTCCTGAACGTTGCCCGGGGCGGGAGCCTCATCCAGCACCTGCCCGACGTCGTCGGTCATGGGGAGCACTCGCCGATCCGTGACGGCTACGGCGCCCACGAGGTGGCGATCTCGGCCGGCTCGAAGCTCGCCTCTCTCCTCTCCTGGGAGAGGGGCCCGGTACCGACCCACCACCACCAGGGGATCGCCCGGGTGGGGGAGGGCCTCCGGCCGAGCGCCCATGCCTCCGACGGCCTCGTCGAGGCACTCGAGGACGACTCGCTCCCCTTCCTCGTGGGGGTGCAGTGGCACCCCGAGGTCGGCGAGGACCCGGCTTTGTTCGTCGGCCTCGTCGAGGCGGCCCGCCAGCGGGCGTCGAAGAGAGGCGCCTGATCAGGTTCCTCGTCGTCTACCATTCCCGGGCCGGCCACACGGCCGAGCTCGCCGCCATCGTGGCCAGCGCCGGCCGGGCTGCCGCCTCGGAGGGGACCGAGGTGCTCGCCCTCGACTGCTTCGACGCCGGGCCGGCGGAGCTCTCCCGCGCCGACGGTGTGCTGCTCGGGACGCCGGCCCGCTTCGGCTACATGAGCGGCGCCATGAAGGACTTCCTCGAGCGGGTCTACTACCCCTGTCTGGAGGCGCGGCTGCGCCTGGCTTACGGATTGTTCGTGAAAGGCGACACGGACACCTCGGGGGCGGTGCAAAGCGTCGAGAGGATCGTGAGCGGCATGGCCTGGCGCCGGGTCCTGCCGGTCCTCGAGGTTGTCGGCGAGACGACAGAGGCGGACAGGCAGGCGGCAGCTGAGCTGGGCGGCGCCTTCGTCGCCGGGCTCGAATCAGGCGTCCTCTAGCAGGCGAAGCGACTCGGGCGTAAGTCTGAGCCGGGCGGCACAGCTGGCCAAAGGAGCTCCCCTCGCTTCGGCCCCTAGACTGCCCACGTGCGAGAGGAGGGCGGAACAGGCCGCGAGCCGGCCCCTTCGGAGGGTGCCGCCGCCCGGGACGGCCTCGACCGGGTCCTCACCGTCCCGAACCTCCTCTCGGTCGCCCGGCTCGGCCTGGTCGCCCTCTTCGCCTGGCTCCTGTTCGGTCCCGACGACCGCATCCTCGCCACCTGTCTTCTCGCTCTGGCCGGCATCACCGACTTCGTCGACGGCTACGTCGCCCGGCGCTTCAACCAGGTGAGCACGCTCGGCAAGGTGCTCGACCCGACGGCTGACCGGATCGTGCTCGCCACCGGTGTCGTCGCCATCGCCGTCTACGGCGCAGTCCCGGCCTGGCTGGCCGCCCTCGTCCTCGGCCGGGAGGCGCTCGTCTCGCTCGCCGTGCTGGCGTTGGCGGCCCTGCGCGCCCCTCGCATCGACGTCCTCTGGGTGGGCAAGGCAGGCACCTTCGGGCTGCTCTGCTGCTTCCCGCTCTTCCTGCTCTCCGACTCCCGGGCCGCCTGGGCGGTGGCGCTCCGCGACGCCACCTGGGTCCTGTTCGTACCCGCCATGGCGCTCAGCCTCTACGCCGCTGTCTCCTACCTGCCGGGCGCTCGCCGGGCGCTCGCCGCCCGGGCGAGGCCGACCGGGGAGTCCCTCGAGCCCAATAGGGTCAGCGTCCCGTGAAGGCCGTCATAATGGCCGGGGGCGAGGGGACTCGGCTTCGGCCTCTCACCGCCAACCAGCCAAAGCCGATGCTCCCGATGGCCAACAAGCCGATGGCAGAGCATGTCGTCGAGCTGTTGAAGAAGCACGGCTTCGACGAGATCGTCGTCACGGTCGCCTTCCTCGCCAACACGATCCGGACCTACTTTGGGGACGGCTCGGAGTTCGGCGTCAAGTTCCACTACGCCACCGAGGAGACGCCGCTCGGCACGGCCGGCTCGGTCCTCAACGCCCGCGCCGAGCTGGACGAGCGGTTCCTCGTCATCTCTGGCGACGTCCTCACCGACATCGACCTGACCGAGCTCGTCGCCTTCCACGAGGGGAAAGAGGCCGTCGCCACCCTCGCCCTCAAGGCGATGGAGAACCCGCTCGAGTTCGGCATCGTGATCACGGGCGAGGACGGGCGCGTGGAGCGCTTCTTGGAGAAGCCGGGCTGGGGGGACGTCTTCTCCGACACCATCAACACCGGCATCTACGTGCTCGAGCCGGAGGTGCTCGACTGGATCGCCGAGGGGCGCTCGGTCGACTTCTCGGGCGAGGTCTTCCCGGCCATGCTCGAGGCCGGCCGGCCTCTCTACGGCTTCGTGGCCGGCGGCTACTGGGAGGACGTGGGGACCCTCGAGGCCTACCTGCGGGCCCACACCGACGTCTTGGACGAGAAGGTGGACGTGGCGGTGCCCGGCTTCCCGCTGCGGGCCGGCGTCTTCGTGGGCGAGGGGGCGGAGATCCACCCGAGCGCCGTCGTGAAGGGACCGGCGGTCATCGGGGGCAACTGCCGGATCGCGGCCGGCGTCGAGCTCGGCGCCCACACCGTCCTCGGGGCGAACGTCCGGGTGGGCGAGAACGCCGTGCTCGAGCGGACGGTGGTCCACGACAACAGCTACCTCGCCCCTGGGGTGACGGCCCGGGGCACCGTCATCGCCCGCAACTGCGACATCCGCCAGGGCGTCCACATCGAGGATGGGGCCGTCCTCGGCGACGGCTGCCGGGTCGGGCGGCACTCTTTCATCGGCCCGGGCGTGAAGGTCTACCCGAACAAGACGATCGAGCAGGGTGCCATCGTCAACTCCTCCATCGTCTGGGAGACGCGGGGGACGCGGGGGCTTTTCGGGCGGAACGGCCTCTCCGGCCTCGCCAACGTCGACCTCTCGCCCGAGCTGGCCGTGCGGGTGGCCATGGCCTATGCCACCACCTTGCCGAAAGGGACGACGGTCACCACCTCGCGGGACTCCTCCCGGGCGGCCCGGGTGCTGAAGCGGGCTGTCATGGTCGGCTTGACGGCGGCGGGCTGCAACGTCGACGACCTCGAGGCGGCGACCGTGCCGGTGACCCGCTTCCACGCCCGGGCGGCGGCCGTGAGCGGTGGGGTGACGGTGCGACTGGTCTCGGGGGACCCGCAGTCGGTCAGCCTCCGCTTCATCGACGCCGAGGGCGTCGATCTTGACGAGGCCACCCAGCGCAAGGTGGAGCGGCTGCACGACCGGGAGGAGGCCCGCCGGGTGCTGGCGCCCGAGATCGGCGACATCTACTTCCCCTCCCGCACGATCGAGATGTACACCGCCGAGCTGACCTCGGGGGTCGATCTCGAGGCCATCCGCCGCTCGTCGTTCAAGCTCGTGCTCGACTACGCCTTCGGCACGACGAGCTTTGTCATGCCGAACGTGCTCGCCAAGCTCGGGAGCGATGTCCTTGTGACGAACCCGCACGTCTCGACGCCAGGCGTGCTGAGCTTCGACCGCGACATCCACGCCGCCCGCCTCGGCGAGCTGGTGCGCTCCTCGGGTGCCCACCTCGGTGCGCTCTTCGAGCCAGACGGCGAGCAGCTCACCCTCGTGGACGACACCGGCCAGGTGCTCTCTGATCTCGAGGCCCTCGCCGCCCTCGTCCAGCTGGTCGTGGCGGTCGGAAAGAAGGGCGCCATCGCCGTGCCAGTCGATGCTCCTCGTCTCGTCGAGAAGACCGTCGAGGCGGCCGGGGCCGAGGTCGTCTGGACCAAGCTCGCCACCTCCGACCTGATGGCCGTCGCCGGCCAGGAGGGGATCGACTTCGCCGGCAACACCCAGGGGGGGTTCATCTTCCCCCGCTTTTTGCCGGCCCTCGACGCCGTCGCCGCCTTCGTCCATCTGCTCTCACTCCTGGCCGGAAGCGGCAGCCGCCTCTCAGAGGCGCGCCCGGCCGAACCGCCGCAGGTCTACCGCCTCGAGGTGCCCACGCCCTTCGAGGCCAAGGGTCTCGTGATGCGCCTGCTGCTCGAGCGGACCCACGGCGGGCGCGTGACCCTCGTCGACGGGGTGAAGGTGACAGACGACGAGGGTTGGACCCTCGTCGTGCCCGACACCGAGGGGCCCGCTACCCTCGTCACCGCCGAGGCGCCCACCCAGGAGAGGGCCGTCGCCCGGGCTCAGGAGATGGCAGACCAGATCTCCTGGATCATCTCTGAGACGACCGCCTGAGAACGGGCGAGGCTTCAGCCGCCAAGGAGGAGGAGAGATGGAAGTCCCCGAGGACCGCAGCTACACCAAGGACCACGAGTGGGCCATGGCCGAGGAGGGCAAGGTGCGCGTCGGCATCACCGACTTCGCCCAGGACGCCCTCGGCGACATCGTCTTCGTCGAGCTGCCTGAGGCCGGCCAGAAGGTGAGCCAAGGCGGCCCGCTCGGCGAGATCGAGTCGACCAAGTCCGTCTCGCAGATCTACGCTCCTGTCGCCGGCACGGTCGTCGAGGTGAACTCCGCCCTCGCCGATGCTCCCGAGATGGTGAACTCCGAGCCCTACGGCGGGGGGTGGCTGGCTGTCATCGAGCCCGAGGGTGAGGAGCCGCTCGCCGGTCTGCTCGACGCGGCCGGCTACCGCGCCATCAGCGAGTGACCCGCCCCGGCGCCTAAACGGCGTTCGGGCGAGAGCCGGCTAGGCGGAAGCGCCGGCGCACCTGCCAGCGCCGGCCGCCAAGAGGTAGAGGGCGGCTTCATCGAGGGTGGTGCGAAGGGGCAGCCTCGTGGCTAGCTCGCCGGCGATGCTCTCGAGCAGCCCGTCGCTGCCGCTGCCGGCGACCGTGAGGTGGGCGATGACCTTCTCGTGCACGCCGCCGTAGGGCGGGGCTTCCGGCCAGCGCCGAGCAAAGCGGGCGGTGAGCTGCTCGAAGGGCTCGGCCGGCTCGGGGGCGAGGTAGAGCACCCGGCCGAGGCGGCCGAGCCGTTGGAAGGCGACCTCGAGCGGGGGCACGCATCCGAGCTCGCCTCGCACCTGGTCGAGCACGGCGCTGGTGAGGAGAGGGGCGGGGAGGAACGGGTAGAGCACCGTGACGTGGGCCGGGATGCCGTAGGCAGCCGAGCTGTCGAGGCGGGCCCTGTAGGAGGAGACGAGCGGCTCGGCGGCCGACACCGGCACGGCGACAGCGGACTCGCCCGTCGCAAAGGGCGCCCCTCCCATGGCGGGCGCCGCCCCGACCGCTCGGAGCGACCCCGGCGCCGGGGTGGTTTCAGCATCTCCTGCTAGCGACTGCCCGGCAGCGGGCCGTCCCCCATGGCTGCTGACGGCACCGCCGGCAACCCTCGATCAGGAGATGAGGGTTGGCCCCGCTGTCGCCGCGGGGCATCGCCGGCAGCTCAGGAGAACTGCCGGCCTGCCAGCGACTAAGTTTGATCGAGTGTTCTGCACAAACTGCGGTCACCGGAATCCGCCCGAGTCCAACTTCTGTTCCTCGTGCGGCAGTCCTCTTGCTCAGGGCAGCGACACGACGGTCACCTTTGCCCCCGAAGAGCCCGGGGACTCCGTCGAGGTGGACGTGAATGTGCCGCTCGGCGAGATGCAGGCAGGAGTCGGTCTCCTTGTCGTCAAGCGGGGCCCCGACGTCGGCACGAAGTACGTGCTCGAGCCGGAGGTGACGCGGGTGGGCCGCCACCCCGAGAGCGAGATCTTCCTCGACGACATCACCGTCTCGCGCCGGCACGCCGAGTTCCTGCGGCAGGGAAACTCATACGTCGTGAAAGACGTCGGCTCCCTCAACGGCACCTATGTCAACCGCGAACGGATCGAGGATGCCACCTTGCAGAACGGCGACGAGGTGCAGATCGGCAAGTTCAAGCTCGTCTTCTTGAGCACCGGTCAGGCCTGAGCGAAGTGGGCGAGCGCAACTATCTCTCCATCGGCGACGTCCTCGCCCTCTTGCGGGAGGAATTTCCCGACATCACGATCTCGAAGATCCGCTTCCTCGAGAGCCGCGGTCTGCTCGTGCCGGAGCGGACGCCCTCTGGCTACCGCAAGTTCTACGACCACGACGTCGACCGGCTCCGCTGGATCCTCCGCCAGCAGCGGGAGCACTTCCTGCCGCTCAAGGTGATCAAGGGGCGCCTCGAGGGGGCCGAGAGCGCCAGCCAACCGGAGTCTCTCTTCGACGAGGCAGAGCCGCCCCCCGCCCTCCCAGAGGAGGCGGCCCGCCCGGTCGCCCGAGTCTCGGCGAACGGAACGGCCCATCCCTCCCTCGGCCTGGCGCCGCGGGCAGAGCTCGCCAGCCGGGTCGCCACGATGGAGCACGGGGAGAAAGAGCAACGCCAGCCGGCGGCCGTTCGCCCCCTTCCCCCCTCCGAGGAGCAGGCGAGCGAGCCCCCTCGCCCCGCTCCGGCCGGCCGAGAGGCCGCCCCGGCCGAGAGGCCGGCCCGGCCGGAGGCGCCGGTGCGGGCGGCGACCGCCGCCGCCGGGCTCATCGGCTCGAGCCTCACTGCCGGCGAGATCGCCTCTTCTTCCGGCATGAGCGCCGCCCAGGTCGAGCAGCTCGAGTCCTACGGGCTCATCGAGGGTAGAGACGTCGCCGGCGTCCACTGCTACAGCGCCGAGGCCCTCGAGACCGCCAAGCTGGCGGCTCGCTTCTCCGCCTATGGCATCGAACCCCGCCATCTTCGGCTCTTCAAGCACGCAGCCGAGCGCCAGGCCGGGCTCTACTCCCAGGCCGTCATGCCCCTTCTCCGCCAGCGGAACCCCGAGGCGCGGGCCAAGGCCGTCAACGATCTGAAGGAGATGGCCGAGCTCGGCAGCGCCATCCAGGCAGCCTTCGTGCGGGCCAGCCTCGAGGACCTGACGGGGAGATGACGCTGCCCGGCGCTGCCGGGGCGGGGCTTTCGGAGCAAGAGATCGCCTCGATCGTCCGGCGGCTCGCCGGCGAGATCTCAAGGGACCATCCGGACGGCGTCGTCCTCGTCGGGCTGCTGAAGGGCTCGGTCTGCCTCGTGGCCGACCTCGCCCGCCACCTCGAGGTCGCCTGCGCCATCGACTTCCTCGCCCTGTCGCCCTATGGGGCGGGCGGCGAGCGGGTGGCGCTGGCGAAGGACCTCGATGTCGACGTCACCGGTCGTGACGTGGTGGTTGCCGTCGACATCGTCGACCGCGGGCTCACCGTCTCTTATGTGCTCCGGCTCCTCGCCGAGCGGGGTGCGGCCTCGGTCGACATCTGCACGCTGCTCGACCGGAAGGTGAAAAGGCTCATCCCGGTCGATCTCCGCTACGTCGGGCGAGAGACGGGGGAGGAGTACCTGATCGGCTACGGCCTCGACCTCGAGGAGCGCTTCCGCAACATCCCCTCGCTCGTGCAGGTCGAGCCGCGGGAGCTGAGGAAGGCTCCGGCTGGCAGCCTGACTCACTTGTACGAGCGGTAGTTTCTTCTCATGGTCGAAGTTCGGCTCTCTGCTGTGCGAGTCGATCTGCAGTCGAGCAACCCGGTCGTCATCCTGGAGGAGACCGAAGGGGCTCACCGTTCGCTCCCGATCTTCGTCGGGGCGCCGGAAGCGACCGCCATCGCCTTTGCCCTGCAGGGCGTCGAGGTGCCTCGCCCGATGACCCACGACCTGCTCGCCAGCCTCCTCGAGACGCTCGGGGCCACCCTCGAGCGGGTGGTGATAACGGCCCTCGAGGAGACGACCTACCTCGCCGAGCTTGTCGTGCAGGCGGGCCAGGTGACCCACACCGTCTCCTGCCGGCCCTCCGACGGCGTCGCCCTCGCTCTGCGCACCCGCTCCCCGCTCTATGTGGCCGACGACGTGATGGACTCCGAGGGCATCGTCATCGAGCCCGACGAGGACGACGAGACCGAGAGCGGCACCCCCGAGGAGATCGTGGGGGAGTTCCGTGAGTTCCTCGACCGGGTACGGCCCGAGGACTTCAGCGGCTGACCCTCGACCACAGGTCGAGCTGGGCTCGGTCAAAGCCGGCGGTCGACGTTGACTCCTCCCTGCCCCGGGCCTAACCTAGTGACGTAGGTGTAGTTACGTCGCTGTTGTCCGGCCCGCCGGCGCAGCCCGGCCTGAAGAGGCGGCCATGAGCACGAGCGATTCCGTCCGGGGCTACCGAGGCCCGCACGTCTGCAAGATCGTCGGGATCACCTACCGCCAGCTCGACCACTGGGACAGGACGGGCCTGCTCAGCCCGTCGCTGGCAGCCGCCCGGGGAAGCGGCAGCCAGCGGCTCTACTCCTACACCGACGTCGTCGTGCTGAAGATCATCAAGCAGCTGCTCGACTCCGGCCTCACCCTGCAGGGCGCCCGCAAGGCGATCGAGTTCTTCCGCGAGTCGGTCTCGGACGACCTCGCCTCGGCCAGCCTCGTGCTCGGGCCGTCTGGCACCGTGCTCGCCCGCAGCGACGGCGAGCTGCTCGATCTCATGAAGGGCGGACAGGGCGTCTTCAACGTCGTCCCGCTGGCGGGAGTGATGGGCGACGTCGAGGCGGGGATCACCGAGTTCGCCGGCGAGGCAGCCGCCGGCGACGCAGCCCCGAAGGCGGCCCCGGGTGAGGAGCCGGGCCGAACGGCCCACGCCCGTTGAGGCGCTTTGCCCACGACGCCGAGCGCTTCTTCGCCGGACTGCTCGACTACTACGGCGTCTCCTGGGAGTACGAGCCTGTCGAGTTCGTGCTGGCCTGGACGGCCGACGGGCAGCCCGCCGCCGGCTTCCGGCCCGACTTCTACCTGCCTCAGCACAACCTTTTCGTCGAGCTGACGACGCTCCGCCAGGACCTCGTCACGGAGAAGAACCGCAAGCTCCGCCGCCTCGAGCAGCTCTACCCTGCCGTGCGAGTGAAGCTCCTCTACCGCCGCGACCTCGAGGAGCTCTTCGCCAAGTACCCCTGGTCCTGTCCCGTTAAATTGGCCGGGTGAGCCTCCGCCACAGCCCGCTGCAGGCGGAGCACGAAGCGCTCGGGGCCAAGCTCGTCGACTTCGGCGGCTGGGAGATGCCCCTCAGCTACGGGTCCGGCACCATCGCCGAGCACCTCGCCTGCCGGCGACAAGCCGCCTGCTTCGACGTCAGCCATCTCGGCACGGTGCGCCTGGAGGGAGCCGGCTCGTTCGAGCGGCTGCAGGCCGTCTTCTCGAACGACCTGCGCAAGATTGGCCCCGGGCGAGCTCAGTACACCCACCTTTTGAGCGATGAGGGCGGCGTCCTCGACGACATCATCGTCTGGTGGGCCGGGCAGGACCGCTTCGAGGTGATGCCGAACGCCTCCAACACGAGCCGGGTGCTCGAGGCCATCGGGGGGCGAGACGTGACGGCTGAGCGGGCTGTCATCGCCGTCCAGGGCCCGCAGGCCCGCCGGGTGGTGGCCGGCGTGGCGCCGGCGGCAGCCGAGGTGCCCCGCTTCGGGGTGGCCCCCTTCGACTTCGAGGGGTCCAGCTGCCTGGTGGCGGGCACGGGCTACACCGGTGAGGACGGGGTCGAGTGCTCCGTGCCCCTCGAGGTGGCGGCTCCGCTCTGGCGGGCAATCCTCGCCGAGGGCGCCACGGCGGCCGGGCTCGGGGCCCGCGACACCCTCCGCCTCGAAGCCGGCCTCCCGCTGCACGGTCACGAGCTGGGACCCTCGATCAACCCGCTCGAAGCCGGGCTCGGCTGGGTCGTCGGCTGGCAGAAGGAGTCCTTTGTGGGAAAAGGCGCCCTCGAGGCGATCCGGGCAGCCGGAGGACCCTCCCGCCGCCTGCAGGGGCTGCTCACCGGCCAGCGCCGGCCCCCCCGAGACCACGACAGGGTGCTGCGCGGGGGAGAGGAGGTGGGGGAGGTGACGAGTGGCAACTTCTCGCCTGTGCTCGAACGGGGCATCGCCCTCGCCTTCCTGCCCGCGGCTCTCGGCCCGGGCGATAACGTCGAGATCGACCTGCGGGGGCGGCCGGCAGGGGCGGAGGTCGTGAAGCCACCCTTCCACAAGCTGGACCCGAGCAGGAGAGCACCTCAGTGAGAGCACCATTCGTCCCGCACACCGAGGCGGAGGTGGCGGAGATGCTCACATTCCTCGGCCTCGCCAGCCTGGACGAGCTGTTCGCGACGGTGCCGGCGGCTGTCCGCCTGGCCGGCGGTCTCTCGCTGCCCGATCACATGAGCGAGGCGGACGTCACCGACCGCCTCTTCGAGCTCGGGGAGAGGAACAAGCCGGTCGGGCGGTCGCTCGTCTGCTTCGCCGGCGCCGGTGCCTACGACCACGAGGTGCCCGCCGTGGTCCGCTCCCTCGCCTCCCGCTCGGAGTTCGTCACCGCCTACACCCCCTACCAGCCCGAGGTCTCCCAGGGGGTGCTGCAGGCCATCTTCGAGTACCAGACGATGGTGGCCCGCCTGAGCGGTCTCGAGATCGCCAACGGCTCGCTCTATGACGGGGCCGCCTCCTTGATGGAGGGGGTCAACCTGGCGGTGGCCGCCACCGGCAACAGCCGGGTGCTCCTCTCGGCCGGGGTCAACCCTCGCTGGAGAGAGGTGCTCGCCACCTTCAGCCATGGCCCGGGCCACGAGATCGTCGAGCTCCCGCTCGTGCAGGGCCGGACCGACTTCTCGGCTGCCGCCGGAGAGCCGGCCGGCGCCGTGGTCGTGGGCTTCCCGAACTTCCTCGGCTGTCTCGACGACATGGCCGGTGCCCGCCAGCTGGCCGACGCCACCGGGGCGAGGCTGGTCGTCTGCTACGACCCAGTGGCGAGCGGGCTGCTCAAGTCGCCCGGCAGCCTCGGGGCCGACGTCGCTGTCGGTGAGGGCCAGCCCCTCGGGGTGGCCCTCTCCTTCGGCGGCCCCTATCTCGGCCTCTTCAGCTGCAGGAGCAGAGATGTCCGTCGCCTGCCGGGCCGGCTCGTGGGCGAGACCCTCGACAGCGAGGGCACCCTCTCCTACGTGACGACCCTTCGCGCCCGCGAGCAGGACATCAGGCGGGAGAAGGCCTCCTCCAACGTCTGCACGAACCAGACCCTCATGGCGGTGACGGCTGCCATCCAGCTCGGCTGGCTGGGGCCGGCCGGCCTGAGGGAGGTCGCACTCGGCTCGGCCCGGGCCGCCCGCTATGCCCGGGAGGCGCTCTTGGGGATCGAGGGCGTCGAGGCGGCGACCGAGGCCGCCACCTTCAGGGAGTTCGCCCTCCGCCTGCCCGTCGAGGCCGAGGTTGCGATCGAGCGGCTGGCCGAGGAGGGCTACCTCGCCGGCGTGTCCGTGCGAGAGGGTTACGAGGGCACCGACCTCGAGGGGACTTTGCTCGTGGCCACGACCGAGCGGCGCACCCGCCAGGAGATCGATGGCTTTGCAGCCAGCTTGGAGAAGGCGGTCAGATGACGAGCGAGACCGAGACGACCCCCGCCGCCCCGGGTGGGCGGGCCCTGAGCGCTCCCCTCATGGGGCACGAGGCCGAGCCGACGCTGTTCGACCTCTCGGTCTCGGGGCGGTCGGCCGCCAGCTTCCGGACGACCGAGCTGCCCGCCTGGTCGGCCGAGGAGCTGCTGCCGGCTGAGCTCCTCGCCGGGGAGGCCGCCCGGCTGCCCGAGGTCTCCGAACGAGACCTCGTGGCTCACTTCACCCGGCTCACCCACCGCCAGTACTCGGTCGATCTCGGCGCCTACCCGCTCGGCTCGTGCACGATGAAGTACAACCCGAAGGTCTGTGACGAGGCGGCCTCCGCCCGCCACTTCGCCGCCGTCCACCCGGCGGCCCCGGCCAGCTGCACCCAGGGCTGGCTGGAGGTGCTCGTCGAGCTGGAGGAGATGCTCTGCGCCATAACCGGCATGTCGGCCGCCACCTTGCAGCCGGCCGCCGGGGCCGCCGGCGAGCTGACCGGCCTATTGCTCATGCGCCGGTACCACGAGGAGCGGGGGGAGGAGCGCCACCGGGTGATCATCCCCGACTCCGCTCACGGCACCAACCCGGCCTCGGTGACCCTCGGCGGCTACGAGGTCACGACGGTCGGCACGAACGAGCGGGGCGGCGTGGACCTCGAGGGCTTGCGGGCTGCCCTCGACACCGACGTGGCGGGCATCATGCTCACCAACCCCAACACCCTCGGGCTGTTCGAGGAGGACATCGTCGAGATCGCGGCCGCCGTCCACGAGGTGGGTGGCCTCCTCTACTACGACGGCGCCAACCTGAATGCCATCCTCGGCGTCGTCCGCCCCGGTGACATGGGCTTTGACATCGTCCATCTCAACTTGCACAAGACCTTTGCCACCCCGCACGGCGGGGGCGGCCCGGGTGCCGGCCCGGTGGCGGTGAGCGAGCGGCTGGTGGAGTACCTGCCCGGGCCCCGTCCGGTCCGCCTGCCCGAGGGCGGCTTCGGCTGGGCGCGTCCCAGCCGCTCCATCGGACGGCTCCACTCCTGGCACGGGAACGCCCTCGTCCTGCTGCGGGCCTGGACCTACCTCCGCCTGCACGGGGCGGACGGCTTGCGCCAGGTGGCCGAGATCGCCGTTCTCAACGCCAACTGGATGAAAGAGCGGCTGCGGGAGAGCTACGACATCGCCTACGACCGCACCGTGATGCACGAGTGCGTCCTCTCGGCCAAGAGTCTCGACGACGAGACGGGGCTGCGCGCCCTCGACGTCGCCAAGCGCCTGCTCGAGCTCGGCTTCCACTCGCCGACGGTCTACTTCCCGCTCATCGTGAAAGAGGCTTTGATGATCGAGCCGACCGAGACCGAGTCTCCCCAGACCCTGGCCGCCCTGGCCGAGGCACTCGAGCTCATCGCCAGCGAGGCGAGGGCGGCCGGTAGCTCCGAGTCGGCCCGCGGCGCACCCCGCACCACGCCGGTGCGCCGGGTCGACGAGGCGCGGGCCGCCCGCCACCTCGTCGCCACCTACGACCAGCGGTCCGGCTAGCACCGGCCGGAGAGGCCGGCCGGCGGGGCCAACCGAGAGGGGGGCGCTGTGACGAGACGAGTCGACGTCGAGCTGCTGGAGCTGGCCTGCGCCCTCTCCGACGAGGCCGTGAGGGGCGTCCGGGCCGGCCAGCTCGCCCAGCCCACGCCCTGCTCGGACTGGGACGTGCTCGAGCTGATGGAGCACATGGTCGCCTCGACCGACTTCTTCGCAGAGGCAGCCGAGCTGGGAGCAGTGCGCCCGGACCGCGAGTGGACGAGCTACCTGCCCGGCGAGCTCGCCCCCGCCCACGGGCGACAGGTCGAGCGGCTGGTAGCGGCCTTCAAGGCGCCAGGGGTGATGGAGCGCCCCATGGCCGTCCTCGCCGGGCCATCGACCCCGCTTTTCTGCCTCGAGATCGCTACGAGCGAGCGCCTCGTGCACGGTTGGGACCTCGCTGCCGCCACCGGTCAAAGCCTCGGTGCCGGCGCCGAGGAGGTGGCGTCAGCTCTCCTCTCGTCGCCGGAGTTCCTGGCGGTGAACGCCGAGGTGCGCCAGAACAGCCCGGCGCCGATCGGGCCTGAGGTGGCCATCGCCAGCGAAGCCGGCCCCCTCGACCATCTCCTCGGCTTCCTCGGCCGGGACCCGGGCTGGCAGCCGGGCTGAACCGCCCGGCTACTCGAGCAGGTCGGGCTGCTCCTTGACTATGCGCTGGTAGAGGGGCTGGAAGCTGAACCAGCCGGCGAGGTGGGAGCCGACCTGGGTCCTCGTGAGGGCGGCCATCTCCGGGTCGATCAGCTTCGGGTCGCCGGCCGCCTCGGCGAGAAGCTGCACCTGGCAGGAGCGCTCCATCGTGATGAACCACCAGGCCGCCTCGTCGACGGTGTGGCCGACTGTCAAGAGGCCGTGGTTCTGCAGGATGACCGCCTTCTTCTCGCCGAGGGCGTGGGCGATCCGCTTTCCCTCCTCGATGTCGAGCACGACGCCGGTGTAGTCGTCGAAGACGGCATGGTCGTCGTAAAAGGCGCAGACGTCCTGGGTTATCGGGTCGAGCGGGCGGCCGAGGGTGGCCCAGGCCCGGCCGTAGGTCGAGTGGGTGTGGGCGGCGGCCACCACGTCGGGGCGGGCGGCGTGCACCTGGGAGTGGATGGCAAAAGCGGCCCGGTTGAGGGGGGCGTCGCTTCCCACGACCTCGCCGCCCTCGTTGACAAGGATGAGGTCGGAGACTCGTATGTGGCCGAAGTGCATCCCGAAGGGGTTCACCCAGAAGTGGTCCGTCAGCTCGGGGTCCCGAGCGGTGATGTGGCCCGCCACCCCCTCGTCGAAGCCGAAGCGGGAGAAGAGCCGGTAGGCGGCGGCCAGCTTCTGCTTGCGCTCCAGGCGCTCTGCCTCCAGGTCGATCTCGGGCGCATCGGCGCCGAGCCCGGTCATCTCGGACATCGCTGGTCTCCTTTGCCTCTTCGTCTGGTGTGACGCTACAGGGCGCTTCCTAGCGGAGGATGTTGGTCACGCGGGCGATGACGAGGGCGGCGGTGATGAGCGAGACGGCCGACTGCAGCAAGAAGGCGAGCTTGGCCCAGCGCGAGAGGGGCATGACGTCGGTGGGCGAGAAGGCGGCGGCGTTCGTGAAGGAGGTGTAGAGGTAGTCGAAGTACTGCGCCTCCCAGTCAGGGGGGGCGAGGTCGGGCTGGGCCTGCTGGGGGAACATGAAGTCTGGGTGGGGCCGCAAGGCGGCCGCCCGCGAGGCAGGACCGCCCCGGTCGAACTCCCAGTACCAAAAGGAGAAGGCGATGACGTTCGTCCCCCAGATGGCCGCTCCGCTGGCGAGGAGGGGCGGAGCGGCCTGACCGGCCCGCCCGGTCAGCAGCGCATGGATCAAGAGCACGAGGGAGGCGGCGTTGCCGGCCGAGATGGCGGCGACGAGAAAGAGGGTGACCGCCCGCACGACGGTCGACCGTCGCACCATCCGGCCCGGGTCGACGATGAGGAGGGCGACGAGGGTCGCCCCTTCGAGGCCCGGGATGAGCCACTCGGGCTGCAGGGCCAGCCGGGAGGGGACGACGAGCTGGAGCCCCATGGCGACGAGGACGGCAAGAGACATCTGGGCCCGGTGCTCACCCTGGGTGGGCCGGCGCCAGGCCGGCAGGTGGCCGCTGTGGGCCGGTGGGACGACGGCCCCGGCACCGACCGGCCCGCCGGCCGGAGGCCTTGTTCCAGAGGTCATCTACGAAGCGTAGGCAGGCGGGCAGCAAGAGGGCGAAGGCCGGCCGGGGTGGGCCGCCGGTAGCCTGGGAGGGTGCGTGCGAAGTGGCTCTCCTCCCGAGCGCTCGCTCTCCATCTCACCCTGGTCGTGGTCGTGGCTGCCTGCGCCTTCCTCGGCTGGTGGCAGCTGCACCGGGCCCTCGGGGGCAACTCGCTCTCGTGGGTCTACACCTTCGAGTGGCCCTTCTTCGCCGCCTACGCCATCTACATGTGGTGGAAGCTGCTGCACGAGGAGGAGGGCGAGAAGCTGGCCCGCCGGCTGGTCAAGGCGGTACCGACAAAGGCGGCCCCGAGCATCGAGGAGCAGGTCGAGGCCCTCGGCTTTGATCCCTACTCCGAGGAGGACCCCGAGCTGGCGGCCTACAACCGCTACCTCGCCTCCCTGCACGCCAGTGACGCCCGGAGCGAACCGGCGGCAAAGGAGGGCGACCGATGAGCCGTCCCCAGCTCGGGAGCGGTGGGCTGGAGGGCGCCCTCGCCCGCTACCGGATGATGGCCTTCGTCGTCGGCACCATGCTGCTGTTCCTCTGCGTGGTCGCCCTCCCCCTCCAGTACGTCTGGGGGAAGCCGGCCGTGGCCGACGTCGGGTTCACCATCCACGGCGTCGTCTACATCGTCTACCTGCTCTCTGTGGCGGCGCTGGCCCGCCACGCCCGCCTGCGGACCCTCCAGGTCGTCGGGCTCGTCTGTGCCGGCTTCGTGCCCGGTCTCGCCTTCTATGTCGAGCACCGCACGACGAGGAGCATCGACCCGCGGCGGCCGGAGACCGCCTCCTCCCGGCCGGTGGCTCGCCAGGCGAGCTGAGCCGGTCAACCGATCGAGCCGAAGACCTCGGAGAGCTCGGCCGGGACAGCGGTCTCGAGCTGGTCGTAGCGGCAGCTCTCGGGGGAGCGCTCTGGTCGCCAGCGCCGGAAGGTAGTGGCGTGGCGGAAGCGGTCTTTCTGCAGGTGGTCGTAGGCGACCTCGCAGACGAGCTCGGGCCGGAGCGGCTCGAAGGAGAGATCCCTGCCGGCGTTCCAGCGGCTCTGGGCCCCCGGCATCCGCTGGCCGCCCTCTGCCACCCCACCGGCTCTCTCCCAGGGGTGGCCGGCGAGCTCGGCCCGCAGCGGGGCCAGCTCCTCGGCCAGCTCAAGGCGACGGCGGTCTGTGAACGATGAGGTGACACCGACGTGGTGGAGGCGGCCCGTCTGGTCGTAGAGGCCGAGCAGGAGCGAGCCGACCCGCCCGCCCCCGCTCTTGTGCCAGCGAAAGCCGGCGACGACGCAGTCAGCGGTCCTCTCGTGCTTCACCTTGGTCATGACCCGCTTGTCCTCGAGGTAACCGAGGCCGGGCTCCTTGGCGACGACACCGTCGAGGCCGGCTCCCTCGAAGCGCTCGAACCAGTCGGCCGCCCGGGCGGGGTCCGTCGTCGCCGGCGTGACGTGGACCGGCGCCCCAGCCGGCCCGAGCACCTCTTCGAGCCGGGCGCGCCGCTCCGAAAAGGGCGCCTGGCGCAGGTCCTCCTCCCCGAGGGCGAGCAGGTCGAAGGCGACAAAGGAGGCCGGGGTCTCCTCGGCCAGCTTGCGCACCCGGGAGTCGGCCGGGTGGATCCGCTGCAAGAGGGCGTCGAAGTCGAGCCCGGCCGGGCCGGCGATGACGATCTCGCCGTCGACGACGCAGCGGTGGGGGAGGCGAGCGGCGAGGGCGGCCACGAGCTCGGGGAAGTAGCGGGTGAGGGGCCGCTCGTTGCGGCTGCCGAGCTCGAGCTCCTCGCCGTCTTTGAAGACGATGCAGCGAAAGCCGTCCCACTTCGGCTCGTAGATGAGGCCCTCGCCGAGGGGGAGGGTCTTGGCCGCCTTGGCCAGCATCGGCCCGACCGGCGGGTTGACGGGGAGGTCCATCTCTCAGTCGTGGCGGCCGAGGAAGGAGGAGACGGCGTCGAGGTAGGCGGTGGGCTGCTCCCACATCGACAGGTGGGAGGCGTCCTCCACGATGACCTGCTCGGCCCCGGCGATCCCTCTCACCAGCTCTTCTTGCAAAAGCGGGGTTGCCTCGTCGTAGCGGCCCGAGACGACGAGGGTGGGGGCGCCGATCCGGTGGAGGCGGTCCTTCGAGGACCACTCCTTGAAGGTGCCGATGACGTGGAACTCAGAGGGCCCGTTGGTGGCGTGGTAGACGGTCGGGTCCTCCTCCAGGGCAGCAAAGGAGGCGACCACCTCTTCGGGCCAGGGCTGGGGGAGGCGGCAGAGATGGCGCTCGTAGAAGACGGCGCAGGCCTCGGCGTAGGCCGGGTCGTCGGTGCTGCCGGCCGCCTCGTGGCGCCGCAGGGTCGCCTCCACCTCGGGCGGCAGCTCGGCCCGGAGCTTGTCCGCCTCGGCGACGAAGTCGGGGAAGGAGGCGGCCGTGTTCGAAAGGACGAGGGCGCCCAGCCCGGGCGGCTTTGTCAGGGCGTGCTCTTGGGCGAGGAAGCCACCCCAGCTCTGGCCGAGGAGGTGGTAGCGGCCGCCGATGTCGAGCTGGGCGAGCAGGTTGTCGAGCTGGCGGAGGAAAAGATCCACGGTCCAGAAGTCGGCCGCTGCCTGGCGCAGATGGGTGGAGCGGCCGTTGCCGAGCTGGTCGTAGAAGACGACGGCCCTCTCTTCGGCCAGGCGGGCGAGGGAGAGCAGGTAGTCGTGGGTGGCCCCCGGTCCGCCGTGGAGGACGACGAGGGGAGCTGGACCGCTCCCGCTCCGGGCCCGCTCGAGATCGCCCGCGCCGCCGTACCAGGTCTTGTAGGACCCGAACGCCGCCTCGCCCTCGAAGTCGTAGCCGAACGCCATCGCACCTCCTCGCCGCCAGAGACTAGGCAGTCCGGGCGGCCCCGGCCGGCTCCTCGGCCCGCTGCTCGGCGATGGCGTAGAGGAGCTGCAGGAGATCCGAGCCGGCGACAACCCCGAAGACCCCGGCGACGAGGCGGGTGGCCCGAGGGGCGACCAGGTAGGAGAAGACGGCGAGGGTAGCCACCCACTGGGCGAGACAGAACGGGCAGGTGACGAGCTCGCCGGCGGCGTGGCGGAAGCCCTCGCCGCGCGCCTCCTCGTTCACCTCCCCCGGGCCGCCCCGGCCACCGAAGGCGGTGAAGTAGGCCCGCAGCGGGCTGAGGACGGCATCCTTGCTGGCCATGCGCGAGACCTTGTGGGTGGCGAGGGCAAGAAGGGCGAGGTCACGACCCTCGATGCGCTCGGGCAGGCTCGGCGCCAGCCGACGCAGCAGGAAGGCGAGCAGACCGGCATAGAGCGAGTAGATCCCGAGCAGCCCGAGATAGCCCGAGAGGGGGCGCTCGTCGGGGGCAGCAGCGCCATAGGCGGCGGCCTCCGCGGCCGCTTTCTCCCTCAGGGTGGTGATGACCTCCTGCTGCGGGCGCACCGGAAGGCGATGCCCAGCTCGCCCGGCTCCCATGCATCGCCAGCAACCCGCTGCTGGCGCCGCCGGCATCGCCGCGACAGGATCAGGGCGGAAAAGGGCCGGTCCGCCGGCGTGGACGAGGACGCGATCGCCATGAGCAAGCTTGACGGCCTTATCTCTGACCTGATGGCCGAGCACGAGGCCCTCGACGAGGAGGTGGCCGAGCTCGAGCCGGAGCGCTTCAGGCTGGCGACGCCGGCCGAGGGCTGGACGGTGGCAGACCAGCTCAGCCACCTCGCCTACTACGACACCACCGCCGCCCTCGCCCTCGTCAACCCGGAAGCCTTCGCCGAGCATAAGCGGGCCCTCTTTGCCGGCGAGGCCGACCCGGCCTCAGACGTCGCTCTCGGCCGCTCCGTCCCGCCCGAGCGGCTGCTGGCCGACTGGCGGACGAGCCGGCGAGATCTGCTCGACGCCCTCGAGGCGGCCGACCCGGAGAAGCGGGTCGCCTGGTACGGCCCGGAGATGTCGCTGGCGAGCTTCATCACCGCCCGGCTGATGGAGACCTGGGCGCACGGCCAGGACGTCCGCGACGCCCTCGGGCGGCCGCCGGTGGTGAGCGACCGCCTCCGCCACATCTGCCACCTCGGCTTCTCCGCCCGCCGCTACGCCTACCTCGTGCACGGCCTCGACCCGCCGACAGAGCCGGTGCGGGTGGAGGCGACGGCCCCGGGCGGCTCAGCCTGGCTCTTCGGGCCGACCGAGGCGACCGACTCGATCCGCGGCTCGGCCCTCGGCCTGGCGCTCGTGTTCACCCAGCGCCGCCACCCCGCAGAGACAGACGTCGTCGCCGAGGGAAAGGCCGCGGGCGAGTGGCTGGCGATCGCCCAGGCCTTCGCCGGCCCGCCCGGGACCGGGCGCCGTCCCGGCCTCGGCATGCCGGAGCCGGTGTGAGCCCCCGCCTCGGATCAGGGAGGTGACGTGGCCGTCCTGAGGAGCTCGGTCGAGACGGCCTCGGAGGAGTTCTCCGCCAACGCCGCTGCCATGGAGGAGAAGCTGCAGGAGATAGGCCGGCTGCTGGCCGAGGCGGCCGCCGGCGGGGGACCGGAGGCGACCGCCCGCCACATCTCGCGGGGAAAGCTCCCGCTCCGCCAGCGGCTCGCCCTGCTGTTGGACCCGGACTCGCCCTTCCTCGAGCTCTCCGCTTTGGCCGGGGCGGAGACGAACTACGCCGTCGGCGGCGGGCTCCTCCTCGGCATCGGCGTGGTGGAGGGGACCGAGTGCGTCGTGCTCGGCAACGACCCGACGGTGCTCGGCGGGGCGATGACCGCCGTCGCCTACAAGAAGATCGAGCGGGGCCTCGAGGTGGCCCGTCAGAACCGCCTCCCCTACATCCAGTTCGTCGAGTCGGCCGGGGGTGACCTCCGGGGTGGGGGCGGCCACGGTGGCGACCCGGAGGCCGAGCTCCGGCGGAACATGACGCACTTCGCCGAGACGGGCTCGATCTTCAAGGAGATCACCCAGCTCTCGGCGGCCGGGATCCCGACCATCTCGGTCGTCTTCGGCTCCTCGACCGCCGGCGGCGCCTACCAGCCGGGCCTCTCGGACTACAACATCTTCGTCGAGCGGAGCGCCAAGGTCTTCCTCGGCGGCCCACCGCTCGTGAAGATGGCGACCGGAGAGGACTCAGACGACGAGGAGCTGGGCGGGGCCGAGATGCACGCCCGCGTGAGCGGCCTCGCCGACTACCTCGCCCGAGACGAGCCCGACGCCATCCGCATCGCTCGCGAGGTGGTCGCCCACCTGCACTGGCGAAAGCTCGGGCCGGGGCCGACCGAGCCGCCCGACGACCCGCTCTGTGACCCCGAGGACCTCCTCGGGCTGGTCTCGGCCGACCTGCGCGCTCCTCTCGACATCCGCGAGGTGATCGCCCGGGTGGTGGACGGCAGCCGCTTCGAGGAGTTCAAGGCCGCCTACGGCGAGACGCTCGTCTGCGGCTTCTCCTCTGTGCACGGCTTTCCCGTCGGCGTGCTCGGGAACAACGGAGTCCTCTTCTCGGACTCCTCCCAGAAGGCGGCCCAGTTCATCCAGCTCTGCAACCAGATCGGCACTCCGCTTTTGTTCCTGCAGAACATCACCGGCTACATGGTGGGCCGGCAGTACGAGCGGGGCGGGATCGTGAAGCACGGCAGCCAGATGATCAACGCCCTCTCCAACTCGAAGGTGCCCCATGTGACGGTCATCATCGGGGCGAGCTACGGGGCGGGCAACTACGGCATGGGAGGCCGGGCCTTCGACACCCGCTTCGTCTTCTTGTGGCCGACCGCCAAGATCGCCGTCATGGGACCCCGGCAGATGGCGGGCGTCATGTCACTCGTGCGCCGGGGTCGGGCGGCGCGGCGGGGCGAGGCGCTCGACGAGGCGGCCGAGCAGATGCGCAGCGCCTTTGTCGAGGAGCTGGCCGAACGCCAGTCCCTCGCCCTCTACGCGACGGGCAGGGTGAGCGACGACGGCATCATCGACCCGCGGGACACTCGCCACGTGGTCGGGATGGCGCTTTCTGCCTGCCACTCGAGCGTGGTCGCTGGCGCCGCTGGCTTCGGGGTCTTCCGGCTATGAGACGGCTCCTCGTGGCCAACAGGGGGGAGATCGCCCGCCGGGTCATCCGGGCCGCCCACGGCCTCGGCCTCGAGGCGGTGGCCGTCTACTCGGCCGGCGACGCCACGGCTCCCTTCGTCGCCGAGGCCGACCTCGCCGTCGCCCTGCCGGGCAGGAGCGCGGCCGAGAGCTACCTCGACGGCGCCGCCCTCTTGCAGGCGGCTTTTCGCACGGGCTGTGACGCCGTCCACCCCGGCTACGGCTTTTTGGCGGAGAACGCCGCTTTCGCCGGCGCCGTGCGCCAGGCCGGCCTCGTCTTTGTCGGGCCGCCGGCAGCGGTGATGGCCGCTCTCGGCGACAAGCTGGCGGCCGGCGAGGCGATGCGCCGGGCCGGCGTGCCCGTCCTCTCCTCGCTGGCGGCGGACGGTGAGATCAGCTATCCCGCCATGGTGAAGGCGGCGGCGGGGGGCGGGGGCAAGGGCATGCGCCTCGTGACCGGGCCCGACGAGCTCGACGAGGCGCTGGCGGCCGCCCGGCGGGAAGCGGCGGCCGCTTTCGGCGACGACCGTGTCTTCCTCGAGCCCTATCTCGCCCGCGCCCGCCACGTCGAGGTGCAGATCTTCGGGGACAGCCGGGGCAACCTCGTCCACTGCTTCGAGCGGGAGTGCTCGATCCAGCGCCGCCACCAAAAGGTGATCGAGGAGGCCCCCTCCCCGGCGGTCTCTCCCGCCCTGCGGGAGGAGATGGGAGAAGCCGCCCTGCGGGCGGCCCGCGCCGTCGGCTATGAGAACGCCGGGACGGTCGAGTTCCTCCTCGACGGGGCGGGCCGCTTCTACTTCCTCGAGGTGAACACCCGCATCCAGGTCGAGCACCCCGTCACCGAGGAGGTGACCGGCCTCGACCTCGTGCGCGAACAGCTCCTCGTGGCGAGCGGAGAGGCGCTCTCGTTCTCCCAGGGTGACCTCTCCCTCCGAGGCCACGCCATCGAGGCCCGCCTCTACGCCGAAGATCCCGAGAACGGCTTCCTGCCCGTCACCGGCACGGTGGAGCTCTGGCGGCCGGCAAAGCGGCCCGGGTTGCGCTATGAGGCCGGCATCGCCGAGAAGAGCTTCGTCGGGCCGGAGTTCGACCCCCTCCTCGCCAAGGTCATCGCCCGGGGCGAGGACCGGGCCGCGGCCGCCCGGCTCCTCCGGCTCGGGCTGGAGGAGACCGCCCTGGCCGGCCTCGTCACCAACCGCGACTTCCTCGTCTCAGTCCTCTCCGACGAGGCCTTCCTCGCCGGAGAGACGACGACTGCCTTCATCGGAGAGCGCCCCCTCGCCGCCCGACGGCGGGGGACGGACGGCGAGCTCTCGCTGGCGGCCGCGGCGGCGGCGCTCGCCGCCGAGGAGCA
>JAJYQK010000062.1 GCA_021794645.1 Actinomycetes bacterium | reverse complement strand
GGCGTTCCCAGATGGCCGCGGTCGACAGCCTGCGCTGTGGTGGCACCTTTTGAAGGACCGGGTTCGCTACGACTAGAACGAGCCTTGCTCGCCTGTGTCGCATGCCATGGGCGCCAGGCCCTGTCGCTGGGCGCCCCGCTCGGTGACCAAGGCAGCGCCCCCCACTCGGCTGCTCGCCCCGATCCGAGAGGGTGGCTGAGGCGCCGCCGGTGCCCGGCGGCTCGGCGGGTCAAGGTCACAGGCTCGGGCTGCCGCCGCTGGCCACATCTCGGCTGGCAGGCGGCGGCGACGCGGAAGAGCTGCCTTCCCTGGGTATTGTCCCGTCGTGGAACCTCGCAGAGCTGTCGGCAGCAGATGAGAGGCCAATCACGGCGCCACAGCGCCTCGCGAGCTCACGGAGGGCGGGCCGTTCCCTTGGCGGCTGCTGCCGTGCTCGTGGTCCTGCTGGCAGCCGGCGGCGCCTACTACCTCGCCAGCCGGCAAAGCGCACCGACTGCCACCGCGAGCCCTTCCTCGCGCCGTTCGGGGCGGAGCTCGGCCGGGAAGAAGGCAGCCGGCGGCAGCAATCCGCCGATCACCGGCAATGGCAGCCGTGGGAGCTTCGCCGTCGTCGCCATGACTCCGCGCAACGGCGCCGCCGGAGTGAGCGGGTCGAGCGCTCTCTCCATCACCTTTTCCGAGCCGGTCGCGAAGGGCTCCTCGATGCCGACGATCAGCCCGAGCGTGCCCGGCAGCTGGCAGGTAGAGGGCGGTAGGAAGCTCGTGTTCAAGCCGAGCACTCCCTTCGTGCCGATGAGCCAGGTGACCGTCAGCATCCCGGCCGGCCGAAGCGGGCTCGTCGACACCTCCGGCCAGGAGCTCAAGTCGAGAGCCGTCGACAACTTCACCGTTGAAAACGGCTCGGTCCTCCGCCTGCAACAGCTCCTCTCGCTGCTCGACTACTCACCCCTGTCCTGGCGCCCGACGGGACAGCCGATAGCACCCTCGGACACGGCCGCCCAGCTGCAGGCGATGTACTCACCCCCGCAGGGAACCTTCGCCTGGCGCAACACCGGCTGGCCCTCCCAGCTGCTCGCTCTCTGGCAGCAGGGCAGCTACAACGTTTTCACCCGCGGGCTAGTGATGGAGTTCCAGGCCGACCATGGCCTCGACGTCACTGGCAAGGTCACCGGCGCCCTGTGGGCTGCCATCCTGAACGCCCTGGCAGCGGGCGAGCACAACACCGGAGGGTACAACTACGCCATCGGCGACAAAGTGCCCCCCCAGACGCTCACCATCTGGCACGACGGCCAGATGGTCTTCAAGTCCCCCGCCAACACGGGCATCCCGCAGTCGCCGACCCCCTCGGGCAACTTCAACGTCTATGCCCGCTACCGCCACGAGATCATGCGGGGCAAGAACCCGGACGGGAGCTCCTACGCCGATCCTGTCCAGTACGTCGCCTACTTCCATGACGGTGACGCCGTCCACTACTTCCCGCGAGCCGACTACGGCGTTCCCCAGAGCCTCGGCTGCATCGAGCTGCCGCTGGCGGCCGCCGCCAAGGCCTGGGGCTATCTGGCCTATGGGACGATCGTCACGGTCCTCAACTGACGAGGGGGAGGCCCGGCTCTCCGTGGCGGTCTGCTGGAGCAGGTGAGCCAGCCCGGGACGGCGCTTCGATCAACCCGGCTGCGAGAAAGCCCGGTGAGGTCCAAAGCGCCCCTGACTTTTCTCATGCAGAGCACACCGAGCGAGCAACGGGACATCGCCTGCTCGCTCGCTCGCACCCCCAACGGGATTCGAACCCGTGTTACCGCCTTGAAAGGGCGGCGTCCTAGGCCGCTAGACGATGGGGGCGAGGCGCCCTGCGGCCAGGTGAGGCTATCAGCCGGCCCGAGAGCCGGAGTCCTCGGCCAGCACCCACTCGCTCCTGCCCGGGCCGTCTCTCACCTCGACGCCGAGGGCGCCGAGGCGGTCCCTGATGGCGTCCGCATCGTCGAAGCGCCGCTCGCCGCGGGCCTTTTGGCGCAGCTCGAGCATCGCCTCGACGAAAGGGCCGATCGTCTCTCGCGGATCGCGGATGCCACCTTCGCCGGCCCGCCCGAGCTCGACGATGAGGGAGCGGAGCGAGCCGAGGGAGCGGTCGAGCGCGTCACCGGCGGGGATGTCGTGGGACCACTCGGTGATGGAGCCCTGCAGCTCGAGCACGGCCCGCACGGCGCCGGCCACGTCGCGCCTGCCGAGGGAGCGGGCGAACTCGTCCTCCTTGGCCCGCACCACCTCGAGCAGGGGTGAGCCCTGATAGCTGCCGCCTCCCGAGATGGCTGCGTCCGGCTCGTCGTCGAGGTCCTCTCCCGCCGCCGTCGGGCCGGCCGTGCCGGTGGCGATGCCCCCCCGACCTGCTGCCAGCGCCTCGGCCGTCGCCTGCAGCTCTTCGATGGCGACCGTCTCGCCGGCCGGCCAGCTGTGGGAGCGCCCTCTCGCCCGCACCGTGAGGACGCCGTTGCCGGAGATCTGGCAGAGCCGGCTGTCGAGGTCCATGCTCACCGCCGTGTGCTCGTCGATGCCGAGCACGAAGGCACCGGCGGGCAGCTCCTCTTCGAGCAGGGCGAGGCGTCGCTCGCCGAGGTAGCAGAAGCGGGTGTCGTGGGTGCCGCCCTCGGCGTTGTTGTAGTGCGGGATGACGGCGGCCCGCAGCCCCGTGAGGGCGAGGACGTCCAGCCCCTCGAGCCAGTACGGGTCCTCTCCCACCTTGTAGATCTCGTAGACCGGCACCGTCCAGCCTCCGAGGGTGAGGGCGGCTGCCGAGGAGAAGGTCACCGCCCCCCCATGCTCGAGGGTCTCTCTCAGCAGGCTCGGGACGACCGTGCCTTTCCACTGGCGCAGGGCGTAGCTGGGTGAGCCGGGCCCGGCGAAGATGTAGCGGGCGTCGCGCAGCCGGCTGAGCAGCCTCTCCTCGGCGAAGGGGTCGTCTCCGGGCCCGAGCGGGCCCGCTGCCTCGCCGAGGTCGGCGCTGCCCGTGCTCGCCACCTCGATCGCCTGGCGGAGGCTCTCGTCGAAGTAGGAGACGACCCGTTGTGCCAGCTCCCGGGCGTTCTCCTGGAAGCCGAAGGGGGTGTCGAGCAGCACCGCCGGTACGGGCGGCGGCCCCAGCCGCTCGAGGACGGCGCGGTGGACCTTCACCATGGTGGGAGCGGTCTCGCCCGAGCCCATGATCGTGAGGATGCGGGGCAAGCCGGTCACGGCTGGTCTCCGAAGGGCGACTGCGGCAGGGGCGTCCCGTCCCAGCGCAGCCCGCCGAGCGGCTCGCCCCAGGGATCCTCGGGCACGGCATCGTCGGCGCCCGGAAGGGGCGGGGGCAGTGTTCGCTCCATGGCGTCGATCAGCTCCGACTGCAGCAGGCTCAGGTACTGGTAGATGACGAATTCGTGCTCGACGGCAGGAGAGGGGGTCCACCCTTGGTCCTCCTGCACGCCGAGGGCGCTCCCGAGGACGAGCCGCAGGTCGTTGAGAGCGGTCAGCCAGCCGGCCATCTCCTCTTCACCGAGCACGGTCTCTTGTGCCGTGCCGGCCAGGGTTTCGAGCGCCCGGCGGTGGGAGGCCGCCAGCTCGGCGCGGGTCGACTCGGCGAAGCTCCGCTCGGCCTCCTCGTCTGAGACATAGGCCCGGGGAAAGAGACGCCGGAGGTTCCCCGGCACCTCTCCGTCCGACAGGTCGAGGGAGCCGAGCACCTCTGCCAGCTGGCTCGGGAGGCTCTCGAGCAGCTGGCGCTCCTCTGGCGGCAGGTGGAGCTGGCAGCCAGGGCCGCGCCATGAGGGCCGGATGCGCCGGCGCATCACCCGCTCTGCTCCATCGTTGCCCACAGGCCGTGCTGGTGGAGCCGGGCGACGTCGAGCTCGGCCCGCTCGCGGGGGCCGTTCGAGACGACCGCCCTTCCCTTGGTGTGGACGTCCATCATCAGCTTGTGGGCCTTCTCCCGGGAGTAGCCGAAGAGCTTCTGGAAGACGAAGGTCACGTAGCTCATCAGGTTTATTGGGTCGTTCCAGACGATCACCAGCCAGGGGTGGTCGGTCGTGACGCTCTCGTCGACGTCGGTGCCGGCCACCTCGGCAGGCGCCGAGGTGGCAAGGAAGGCCGGCAGCGCCTCGGGTACCGCCCGGCTCACTGGCTCCCGACCCCGGCGGGGGCCACCGTCTCTGCCAGGTCGTCATGGAGGTCGGCGGCGCCGGAGCCCTGCGCAGGGAGGCTGGGGTGGGCATGCAGCGAGAGGTAGAGCCCGCTCGCGGCGATCCAGAGGGCGGTCACCCCGGCCAGGTGGACCTCCACCACGGCGGCGGCGTCGTGGAGGAAGTACTGGGTGTAGCCGAGCGCCCCCTGCAGGACTGCCAGCTCGAAGAAGATGCGCAGCCGCCGCCAGACGGGCTCTGGCGCCTTTGCATGGTAGAAGGCGAACAGGGCTGCCGCCGTCGTGCCGAGCAGGAGCCAGGCGATCGAGGCGTGCGCCTCGGCGATGTCGCGAAAGGCGATGGGGAAGCGCTTGGCACCGGGCGCCCCGGCATGGGGGCCCGCTCCGGTGACGACGGTGCCGAGCACGGTGACGAGGGCGAGCACCGAGACGAGCAGCCGGACGAGCCAGACGAGGTCAGACGAGACCGCGGCCGTCGGCCTGCGGTCAGCCACCTCGTCGTCGACGCCGGCGCGGTGGTACATGGCGATGGCTGTCACGAGCACGGCGAAGGTGAGGACGAAGTGGAGCGAGACGAGGTAGGGGTTCAACTTGAACAGCACCACGAGGCCCCCGAGCACGATCTGGGCGACCAGACCGAGGATGAGGCCGAACGACAGCCAGGTGATGTCGCGGCGCCGGGGGCGCCGCCCGAGAGCCATCAGGTAGGCCACCACGGAGATGACCGTCACGGTCACGGTGACGAGGCGGTTCAAGAACTCCACCATCGGGTGGAACGAGGCGGCGGCCGTCAGGCGGTGCTGGTAGCAGCTCGGCCAGTCCGGGCAGCCGAGGCCGGAGCCCGTCAGGCGGACCGCTCCACCGGTCACCACGAGCACGGCGTAGGAGATGACGGCTGCCAGCGCGACCAGGCGGACCGCCCGGGGCGAGAAGGAGAGCCGCAGCAGTCGCACGAGACGATGGTACGGCGGCGGGCGCCCGGGCGGAAAACGGTCCGGCACGGGCCGCCGCTGGGCCGTACACTGGCGGCGGTGGCCCAGTTGACTCCTGCCTCGACGCGCCCGGCCGCGGCCGCCGACACGACGGCGCTCCTGCAGCGGGTGCGCGGCTTCGTGGCCCTCACCAAGCCGCGCATCATCGAGCTGCTGCTCGTGACGACGGTGCCGACGATGTTCGTCGCCAGGCGAGGTGTCCCGTCCGGCTGGCTGATCCTCATCACGCTCGTGGGCGGCACGCTCTCGGCGGGCGGGGCGAACGCCACGAACATGTTCATCGACCGCGACATAGACGCCGTCATGAAGCGGACGAGCAAGCGGCCGCTCGTCACAGGCGTCGTCGAGCCAGCCGAGGCGATCATCTTCGCCATCGCCCTCGAGGTGGCCTCTTTCGTGGTCTTCGCCCTCTTTGTGAACGTCCTCTCGGCGGTGTTGGCCCTTGCTGCCGCCCTCTTCTACGTCTTCGTCTACTCGCTCGGGCTGAAGCGCCGGTCGAAGCAGAACATCGTCATAGGCGGGGCGGCCGGGGCCGTCCCGGTGCTGGTGGGCTGGACGGCGGTCACCGACCACCTGAGCTGGGCGCCGGTCGTGCTGTTCGCCCTCATCGTCATCTGGACCCCGTCGCACTTCTGGGCGCTCGCGGTCAAGTACAAGGACGACTACGAGCGGGCCGAGGTCCCGATGCTGCCCGTGGTCGAGTCGTTCGCCCGGGTCGCCCGCCAGATCATCTGGTACTCGGCCGCCCTCGTCGTCGTCTCGTTCGTGTTCGCCGCCGTGGCCCACCTCGGCTGGATCTACCTCGTGGCCGCCGCAGTCGCCGGCGCGCTCTACATGGTCGACGCCTTCCGCCTGAAGGCGGCCGGCGGCACTCCGAAGGCGGCCATGCGCCTCTTCGGCTACTCGATCACCTATCTCACGGTGATCTTCGCCGCCATGGCTCTCGACGTGGTGGTCCGCTACCACTGAGCTAGAGCGGAGGATTCAGCTCCAGGCGAAGCGACATGCAGGCCCCGCCGCCAGCGCTCGAGTCCCAGCCGCCCCCTCCTCCCCGCTGGCGAGGAGGTCGATGGCGAGCTCAACCTCGAAGAGGGTGGGCAAGCCACAGCGCTCCTGGTAGGGGGCGTTCCAGGGGACCTGGGCGAGGGCACCGCCCGACCCGCTCGCCAGCGCGGCGAGCGGGGTGCTGCCAGAGCAGGCGCCGATGCCGGCGGCGTGGTCGGGATGAACCGAGGCTCACTCCCAGCTGAAGGTGAGGGCCGCGAGGAGGGGTGCGAGCACTGCCCAACCGGCAAGCACGGCCCAGGCCTCGACTCCCGGCGCAGCACCTTGGCCGAGGGTCGGATGGAGGGCCTGGGTGAGGGCTCCTGCCGGCAGCAGCCGGGCGAAGGTGGCAAAGCCGCCGAGCTTTCCGAGCGGGAAGACGACGCCGCCGATGAGGAGGAGGACTATGTAGAGGGCGTTGGCGGCCGCCAGGTTGATCTCGGCCCTGAGCGAGCCCGCCATGGCGAGGCCGATCCCCCCGAAAGCGACCGTGGCGAGCAGCTCGGCCAGGACGGCGAGCCCGGCGGCGGGGTGGGGCCGCCAGCCGAGGCCGAGGGCGATGGCGGCGAGGACGACCACCTGCGCGACCTCGACCGCCAGCACCGCCGAGATCTTCGCTCCGAGCAGGCGGGGCCGCCCGAGGGGGGTGGCCCCGAGGCGCTTCAGCACCCCGTAGCTGCGCTCGAAGCCGGTGGCGATCCCGAGCGAGACCATGGCCGTCGACATCACCGCCAGCGCCAGCACCCCCGGGGCGAGGAAGTCGACCGGCTTTCCCTTCCCGGTCGGCAGCACGTGGACGAGAGAGAAGAAGACGAGCAGGAAGGCGGGGATGCCGATCGTCACGAGCAGGGTCTCGCCCCGCTCGAGGGTCATGCGGACCTCGGCCGCCACCTGGGCCCTGAAGGCCCTCACGGTTCCTCCCCTGCCACCAGGCGCAAGAAGACGTCCTCCAGCCGCTCCCGCCCCACCCGCAGGTCGGTGAGGGTCACCCCCTCCTCGGCGAGGAGGGCGGTGAGGCGGGCTGCCACCGCCGGGTCGGTCACCCCCTGCAGGCGGTAGGAGGAGCCCTCGGCGAGGACCTTCGCCCCGAGCGACTCCTCGATGCGCCCGAGCGGCAGCGTGCCCTCGACCGAGAATCGCACCTCCTGGCCGCCGGCCAGCTCGCCGGCCGTCCCGGCGGCCCTCACCTTGCCGTGATCGATGATGACCACCCTGTCGGCCATCCGCTCGACCTCGTCGAGCTCGTGGCTCGTGAGGAGCACCGCCACCCCCTCCTCCCGGCAGGAGGCCACGACGTCGCGCACGACGACGCGCCCGGCGGGGTCGACCCCCGCTGTCGGCTCGTCGAGGAAGCAGACCGACGGCCGACCGACGAGGGCGAGAGCGAGGAGGAGCCGCTGCTGCTCTCCGCCCGAGAGCCGCTTGAAGGGCGTGTCGGCCACCTCCTCGAGCCCGAGGAGCGAGAGCAGCTCGGCGGGGGGCCGGGGGCTGTCGTAGTAGGAGGCGAAGAGCTTGAGGGCCCGGGCGCCGCTCATCACCGGGTAGACGCCCCCGCGCTGCAGCACGACGCCGATCTCGCCCACGAGGCGGCTGTGCTCGGCATGGGGGTCGAGGCCGAGCACCCTCACCTCGCCCTCATCGGGCAGCCTGTAACCCTCCAGGGTCTCGACCGTCGTCGTCTTGCCAGCCCCGTTCGGTCCGAGGAGCGCCACGACCTCCCCTGGCTCGACTGTGAAGCTGATGCCGTCGACGGCGGTCCGCTGGCCGTAGCGGACGCGGAGCTTGTCGACTTCGATCGCCGCCATCGACAGCTACTGCCGCGGGGACTCGAAACGGTACCCGACGCCTCGGATGGTGGTGATGAGCTCGGGGTTGGAGGGGTCGCTCTCGATGCGGGAGCGGAGGCGCTTGATGTGGACGTCGAGGGTCTTCGTGTCGCCCACGTAGTCGAGCCCCCAGACCCGGTCGATGAGGGTGTCGCGGGTCACGACCCGGCCGGCGTTCGCCAGCAGGGTCTCGAGTATCTCGAACTCCTTCAGGGGGAGCTTCACCTCCTCGCCCCGCACGGTGCACTCGTGGCGGTCGACGTCGAGGGTGACCTCGCCGACGGTGAGGACAGAGTCGCCCCCGGGCGGGCTCTCGTCGCCCTGGGGGCTGCCTGGCCCGGCCGTCTGGGTGGAGCGGCGGCGCAGCACCGCTCTCATGCGCGAGACGAGCTCGCGGAAGCGGTAGGGCTTGGAGACGTAGTCGTCGGCCCCGACCTCGAGGCCGACGACGGTGTCGAGCTCGGTCGCCCGCGCCGTCACCATGATGATGGGGACCTGGGAGCGGCTCCTTATCGAGCGGCAGACGTCGATGCCCGACATCTTCGGCAACATCACGTCGAGCAGGACGAGGTCGGGCTGGTCCTGCTCGAAGCGCTCGAGGGCCTCGACGCCGTCCCGGGCCACGGTTATGGCAAAACCCTCCCGCTCGAGGCTGACGACGAGGGCGTCCACGAAGGACTCCTCGTCTTCGACCACGAGCACCCGCGTCGGGGCTGCCGCTGTGGTGCTCACGCGCTCCCCGGGCGATTGAGCGGTATCCGGAGTGTGAAGGTCGACCCCTCGCCCTCTCGCGACTCGACCTGGACCGTCCCCTGGTGGTTGGCCGCCACGTGCCGGACGATAGCCAGGCCGAGCCCCGTCCCGCCCGTCGAGCGGCCCCGGGCAGAGTCGACCCGGTAGAAGCGCTCGAAGATCCGCTCGAGATCGCGGGCCGGAATGCCGAGCCCGGTGTCTGTGACCTTCACCACGGCTTGGCCCTCCTCTTCGCCTCCGCTCAAGAAGAGCTTGGCGTTCTCATAGGAGTACTTCACACCGTTGTCGAGCAGGTTGAACACGGCCGAGGTGAGCTGGCGCCTGTCGCCGAGGACGGCCAGCTGGGGCGCCGCCTCCTCGATCACGAGCTCGACGTTGCGCTGCTCGGCCGCCGCCCGGACCCGCTCGGCCGCCTCGGCCATGACGAGGTTGACCGGCACCGGCTCGCGCGGGGGTGATGACTCGTTCTCAATGCGGGA
>JAJYQK010000003.1 GCA_021794645.1 Actinomycetes bacterium | reverse complement strand
TCCGTCGGGTAGGGATCGTGAGCAGCCAGCGCGGGAGCGAGGGCGGCTACCGCCTCGCCCGTCCTGCTGACGAGATCACCATCGGAGAGGTCTTCCGCCGCCTGGAGGGCCCCCTCGCCGAGGTGCGAAACGAGCGGCCCGAGCATGCGAGCTACGTGGGCTCTGCCGAGCACCTCCAGCACGTCTGGGTGGCGGTGCGGGCCTCGCTCCGCTTCGTGCTCGACACCGTGACGATCGCGGACGTCGTGAGCGGGCAGCTGCCGGTCTCGGTGGCAGGCCTGCTCGACCAGCCCGAGGCCTGGTCCTCGCGCACCTAGGCCTTCGCCAGTGCCGCACCCAGGTCGGCCAGGAGGTCGTCGAGGGTCTCGAGGCCGACCGAGAGCCTGATGAGCCCGGGGTCGACCTCGAGGGCCGAGCCGGCGACCGAGAGGTGCGTCATACGGGCTGGGTGCTCGATGAGCGACTCGACGGCGCCGAGGGACTCCGCCAGCGTGAATAGCTTCGTCGCTGCGGCCACCCGGAGGGCGGCAGCCTCCCCGCCGGCGAGGATGAAAGAGACCATCGCTCCGAACTGGCTCATCTGGGCCTTGGCAATCTCGTGGCCGGGATGGCTGTCGAGGCCCGGATAGAGAACCTCCGAGACGGCTGGCTGCTCGGCCAGGAAGGAGGCAATCGAGGCGGCACTGGCGCACTGGCGGTCGAGCCGCACGGCGAGGGTCTTCATCCCACGAAGGACCATGTAGCAGTCGAATGGGGAGGGCACCGCCCCGGCCGCGTTCTGCAGGAAGCCGACCCGCTCGGCGGCCTCCTCGTCGTTGGTGGCGACGAAGCCGCCGACGACGTCTGAGTGGCCGCCGAGGTACTTCGTCATCGAATGGACGACCACGTCGGCACCGAGGGCGAGCGGCCGCTGCAGGTAAGGGGTGGCGAAGGTGTTGTCCACCACGAGCCGGGCGCCTCGCTCGTGTGCCAGCCGGGAGAGGGAGCCGATGTCGGCGATGCGCAGGTGAGGGTTGGTCGGGGTCTCGGCCCAGACGAGGCGGGTCCGGGTCTCGAGGGCAGCTGCCACGGCATCGAGGTCGCTCAGGTCGACAGGCGCGAACTCGATCCCGTACTCGCCGTGCACGCGGGCGATCAAGCGGTAGGTGCCCCCGTAGGCGTCATTCGGTATGACTATCCGGTCGCCGGGCCGGCAGAAGCGCAAGACGGCATCCTCGGCCGCCAGCCCGCTCGCGAAGGCGAAGCCGGCCGAGGCGCCCTCGAGGGCGGAGAGGGCAGACTCCAGGACGCCCCGAGTCGGGTTGCCGCTCCGGCTGTACTCGTAGCCCTTGTGCCTGCCCACCTGCTCTTGGGCATAAGTCGTGGCCAGGTGGATCGGCGGGACGACGGCCCCGGTCTCCTTGTCGGGTTGCTGGCCGGCGTGGATCAGGAGTGTCTCGAAACCCTGCTCACTCATGGAGTGCAGCCTCCAGGCTCTCGCCCGCCGCCAGCGAGGCGAGGAAGGCGAGAGCGTCGCTCCTCGTCACGACGCCGACGGGATGGCCGTGGTCGATGACCACGACGGCCGTCGCCTCCTCGAGACTGCGCACGACCACCTCGACAGCCTCGCCGCTCCCGACCGTCGGAAGCGGCGGGCCCATGACATCTCTAACCGGCTTGTCGAGGATGTCGCCCTCGGCAAAGGCGCGGTGCATGAGGTCCCGCTCGTGGACAGCCCCGACAACCTCTGCCTCGACAAGGGGCGGCTCGGCCTGCACGACGGCGAGCTGGGAGACGCCGTACTCGGCCATGATCTCGATCGCCTGGCGCGTCGTCTCGTCGGGGTGGACGTGGATCAGCTCGGGGAGGGTGCCGCCTTTCTTCTCGAGCAGGTCGCCGATGGTGCGACCCCGCGAGCGGAGGAAGCCGTGGTCCGCCATCCACTCGTCGTTGTAGAGCTTGGAGAGATAGCCCCGTCCCGAGTCCGGCACCAAGGTGACCACGACGTCGTCTGGACCCAGCTCACCTTGCAGCTGGAGGGCGGCCCAGATGGCCGTGCCAGCCGAGCCGCCGACGAGGAGGCCCTCCTCAACGCTCACCCGCCGGGCGGTGTTGAACGAGTCGGCATCGCTCACCATGACGACGCGGTCGACGACGCTCGGGTCGTAGGTGGTCGGCCAGAAGTCCTCACCGATCCCCTCCACCAGGTAGGGCCGGCCCGAACCGCCCGAGTAGACCGAACCCTCCGGGTCGGCGCCGATGATCTGGATCTCGGGGTTCTGGCTCTTCAGGTACTGCCCGATCCCAGAGATTGTCCCGCCCGTCCCGATGCCGGCTACGAAGTGCGTGATTCGACCCGCGGTCTGGCGCCAGATCTCCGGTCCCGTCGTTGCGACGTGGGCCGCCGGGTTGGCCGGGTTGGCGTACTGGTTGGGGTGGTAAGCGCCCGGGATCTCCCCGGCCAGGCGGGCGGTCACCGAGTAGTAGGAGTCGGGGTGGTCCGGCGCAACGGCGCTCGGGCAGACGACGACCTGGGCACCGTATGCCCGCAAGAGGGCGATCTTCTCGGGCGCCATCTTGTCCGGCATGACGAAGATGCACTTGTAGTGGCGACGGGCCGCCACGATAGCGAGGCCGACGCCGGTGTTGCCCGAGGTGCCCTCGACGATGGTGCCGCCTGGCTTCAAGAGGCCCTCTCTCTCGGCGGCGTCGATCATGGCAACAGCAGGCCGGTCCTTCACAGAGCCCCCGGCATTCAGGAACTCGAGCTTGGCCAGGAGTGGACACGGCAGGTCACGTCCGACGCGGTCCAGCCGGAGGAGAGGCGTATTGCCGACGAGATCGAGGAGCGAGCCGGCAACCTCCATCTTCGGACCGCGGTCAGTGAGCGGCAGCACCTCCACGCCGGCCAGCTCGCCTCGCCGGCTCACGTCGTCGTCGGTGTGGAGACGCACGGGCAGGCCTGAGCGGTGCAGCTGGGCCGCCACCTGCTCGGCCTTGCCGGGCTCGCCTATGACGAGGGCCCTCTTCGGCAGTCGGGAGCGGAGATCGGCTAGGACAGCCGGGGGCACCTCGGGGCCCTCCACCTCGACCACCCGGTTGACACGCGCGAGCAGGTGCTCAGGAGCCTTCAGCTGGCCTGCGATCACCAGTACGTCCATGGCAACATCCTGCCCGCTCGGCAAGGGCCGCACCACCTCTCTGCCGGGATCCCACCCTGGCCGGGACAGGTCCTCTGCCTCGGGGCCGGGGGGCGCCGGCCGAGCCGCCGACGGTGCCCACTCATAAGCTGGCTGGGTGCTGTCGGTGATCCTCGCCTGCGACGACCTCTACGCGGCGGCGGACTACTTCGTTGAGCCCCTCGGCTGGACGCTCGTGTTCGCCACTCCTCCAGAGAGCGACGACACCCTGGCCTGCGTCCAGCTTGGCGATGCCCAGGTGATGCTCGGCACCGCGGTCGACGAATTCTTGGCGCCGCCTGCTCGGCAGCACCGGGGGGCCGGGGTCGCGATCTATCTCACCTTGCGGGAAGAGGACGACATCGACGCCATCCATGGACGCCACCTCGAGGCCGGTGTCGTCACCTCGGAGCTGAGCCAGCGGCCGTGGGGACCGAGGGCGTTCGGCGCCGAGATCCTCGGCTACCGATTCCTCGTCGCCGAGGGCGGCAGCTGAAGCGCCACAGTCAGGACATCGGAGATCACCCGTGGGGCGGCGCCGTCCCCACCTGTTCAGCTGGCGGGCCGCATTGACCGGCACCCGTGGAGCGCGCCCGGCAGCACCCCCGGCAGGATTCGAACCTGCGTGAAACGGATTAGAAGTCCGTTGCCTAATCCACTCGGCCACGGGGGCTTGGGCCTATTCTGCCTCTGCCCGTAGGGTTGGGATGAACCGCTCCACCTCGGACCACGCCCGTGGCCCTCTGGCGGAGCGAATGCAGTTGGGGGGATCGAAGATGGCTGTTCGGATCGAGATCGGGATCGACTGCAACGAACCCGAGTCGCTGGCTCCCTTCTGGGCGGCGGCGCTCGGCTACGACCTCGGCCGGCTCGGTCCCGACGGCATCTATCTCGATCTCGTGCCGCCCGACCCCGAGCAGCCTGTCGTTTACTTCCAGCGCGTCCCCGAGCCGAAGGCCGGCAAGAACCGGATGCACATGGATCTCTGGACGACCCAACCGGAGACCGAGATCGCTCGCCTGGTCGGCCTCGGTGCCCTCAGGATCGGCCAGCCCCGTGAGAGCTCGTCGGGCAACTGGTGGCAGGTGATGCAGGACCCGGCGGGCAACGAGTTCTGTGTCTGCCGGGAGAGGGCCGGCTGAGCTCAGGCGGCGCGACCAGCCAGAGGGAAAGTGCCGCAGACAGCCAGCAGTCCGAGGGCGGTGAACCGCGCCAAGGTCGTCTCCACGGCGAGCAGAGCGACCCAGCCATCGACTGCCCAGTCCTGAGAAGTCACGCGCCGGGCAGCCCCATGACCGGCCCATGAGAGCGAACTCCCGCCGGCATGCCGATGTCGGCAGCTATCAGCTCGGGCGCTGGCGAGCGCCCAGGTCAGCACCGACGACCTCGCTCCCTCGTGCGCCCCCTGGGACTCGAACCCAGAACCTGCGGATTAAGAGTCCGTTGCTCTGCCAAATTGAGCTAGAGGCGCTAGATCGGCTCGGAGATCCTATCTCGCCGGCAGGCGCGTCGGGCCGAGAGCCGCTCTGGGGTGACCGAGGGGACTCGAACCCCCGACTTTCGGGACCACAACCCGACGCTCTACCAACTGAGCTACGGCCACCATGGGCCCGGAGAAGGCCGGCCTAACCAGCTCTCGGGCGACTCCTAGCATTACACATTCGGGCTCATCCACCTGCCAGCGCCCTGACCGCCTCGACGTCACGGCGCATCTGGGCGATCAGCTCAGCGCTCCCGCTGAAGCGCTCCTGGCCCCTCACGCGGGCGGCCAACCCGACCCGGACGTGCTGGCCGTAGAGGTCTCCCTCGAAGTCGATCACGTAGGCCTCGAGGAGGCGGACGCCGCGCTCTCCGTAGTAGGTCGGCCGGTTGCCGACCGAGACCGCAGCCAGCCGCCGCTCGCCGCCCTCGTCCTCCAACCAGCCGGCGTAGACGCCATCCTCGGGAAGCTCGGCGGCGTCCTCGTCGAGCTCGACGTTGGCGGTCGGGAAGCCGAGCTCGGCTCCGCCGCGCCTGTCACCGGTCACCACCACTCCCGAGAGCACCAGCTCAGGCCGGTTCGCGAGCTTCTCCACTCAGCCCAAGCTAGCCAGCGGCGGGGCGCCGAAACGGCCCTATAGCCTGCCGGCGATGAGGGAGCCGGGATGAGGAACACGGGGATCGGGGAAGCCGAGGTCACGATCCGCGAGGTCGGGCCGAGGGACGGTCTGCAGGGAGAGCGCCCCCTCCCTACCGGTGAGCGAGCCTCTCTCGTGCTCGGCCTGGCCCGGGCGGGCTGTCGCCGGATCGAGGCGGCAAGCTTCGTCTCGGAAAAGGCGGTCCCCGCCATGGCAGGGGGCGGCGACGTGATCAGGGCCGCCAAGGCCGGCTTCGCCGCCGGGGAGGCGCCCCGAGCCCGGCTCACCGGGCTCGTCCCCAACCTGAGAGGGGCCACCGCTGCGATCGAGGCGGGCTGCGACGAGCTCTCGGTGACGGTGGCGGCAAGCGCCACCTACAACGAGAAGAACGTGCGCAGGACCATCGAGGAGTCCGTGTCCGAGATAGCCGCGATCTGCCGCCAGGCGGCTGATGCCGCTCTCCCGGTCGACGCCGTCGTCTCTTGCGCCTTCGGCTCACCCTACGAGGGAGAGGAGATCGCCCCGGTCTTCGTCGCCGAGCTGGCCGCCCGCCTGGTCGGCCACGGCTGCCAGGCGATCACCCTGGCCGACACGACCGGGCTCGCCAACCCGCCCGTCCTCGAGCAGGTAGTCACTGCTCTCAACTCGGCCCTTCCCGGAGCCGACCTCGGCCTTCACCTGCACGAGACCAGAGGCACGGCCCTCCTCAACGCCTACGTGGCGCTCGAGCTCGGCGTGCGGCGCTTCGACACCGCGCTCGGCGGCCTGGGGGGGTCCCCCTTCGCGCAAGGGGCGGGCGGCAACCTCTCGACAGAGGACTTCGTCTCGTTCCTCGAGAGCATCGGCATGACGAGCGGGATCGACCTGGCCGGGATCCTCGAGCTGGCCGCCCGGCTGCGGCTGCTCGTCGGTCACGACATCGCCAGCAAGGTGCGAGCCAACCCGTGACCCGACGGGCCCGGTGGACCATACTTTCACCATGACACCCCGCCCCGGACCCTCGGTCTCGTTCCGCACGAGGGCCACGGATCGCATCTCCATCGCCGTCGGCACCACCAAGGGCCTGTTCCTCCTGCGAGACGGGTCGATCGTCGGGCCGGCGTTCAAGGGCCGGGCGGTCATGAGCGTGCTCGGTCTCGACGACCGGCTGCTGGCAGGAGTGACAGACCCGCGCTTTGGCCCCATCGTCCACACGAGCCTTGACGAGGGTGACAGCTGGGACGAGCCGACCGAGCGCAGCCTCTCGTTCCCGAAAAAGGCGCGGGCGAGCGCCGCCCAGGTCTGGCAGCTGCAGGCCCAGACGATGCCAGACGGCAGCACCCGCGTCTGGGCCGGTGTCGAGCCGGCGGCGCTCTTTTACTCAGACGACCTCGGCAAGTCCTTCGAGCTGCTCGAATCGCTCTGGAAGCACCCCCACCGCGATCGCTGGGAGCCGGGCGGCGGCGGCCTCTGCCTGCACACCATCGTCACCCACCCAGAGGTTCCCGCCCGGATCCTCGTCGGCATCTCCACCGGTGGCGTCTACCGGTCCGAGGATGGCGGGCGCAGCTGGGCCCCGAGCAACAAGGGGATCCTGGCCCGCCACCTCCCCCGGCCCGATGCCGAGTACGGCCAGTGCGTCCACAAGATCGCCGTCGACGCCGCCGGGCCGGACATCCTCTGGCTCCAGCACCACTGGGGCATCTACCGCTCCGAGAACGGCGGCCTCAGCTGGGAGGACGTCGGCCTGGCAGGAAGCGAGCTCGGGGTGCCATCGGACTTCGGCTTCCCAATCGTCGCCCATCCCGTCGAGGCGGGGACCGCCTTCGTCTTCCCGCTCGAGTCAGACACCTATCGCTGCTCGCCAGACGGCGCCTGCCGGGTCTACCGCACGAGTGACGCCGGCAAGACCTGGGAGCCGCTCACGAGCGGCCTGCCGATGGCGAACGCCCACCTGAGCGTGCTGCGCGACGCCTTCGACGTCGGGCAGGAGGCCCCTTACCCGCTCGTCTTCGGGACGAGGACGGGGCAGGTCTTCGCCTCGGCCGACAATGGGGAGTACTGGCGGTTGCTCGCAGAGCACCTGCCGCCAGTCCTCTGCGTGAGAGTCCTCGGTTGAGCCCGGCCGAGAGGCCGGAGCTCGTCATCTTCGATTGCGACGGCGTGCTCGTCGACTCAGAGCGCCTGGCGGTCAAGATCGAGGTAGAGGTCTTCGCCGAGCTCGGCTGGCAGCTGACACCACTCGAGGTCGCCGAGCGCTTTCTCGGCGTGAGCGACGCCGACTATGTCGCCATGATCGAAGGCGAGATGGGGCGGGAGCTGCCCGAAGGGTGGCTGTCCGGGGTGAACGAGCGCTTGCGGCAAGCCTTCGAGGAGAAGCTGGAGCCAGTAGCGGGCGTCGAGGCCGCCCTCACCGCGCTGGCGGCAGCCGGCCTCGAGTGCTGCGTCGCCTCGAGCGGCCGGCCCGAGAAGATCCGCCACTCGCTCGCCCTGACCGGCCTTTCCGAGCACTTCGGTGACCGCCTCTTCTCAGCCGTCGATGTCGGCCGGGGAAAGCCTGCTCCCGACCTCTTCCTCCACGCCGCCGCAGTCCTCGGCTACCACCCCTCCCGCTGCACCGTCGTCGAGGACAGCCCCATCGGCCTTCAGGCCGCCCGTGCTGCCGGCATGGCTGCCGTCGGCTACGACGGGGGCCTCGTCCCCCGGGAGCGGCTCGGGATCGGAGGAGTCTCGGTCATCGCAGACATGGCGGAGCTGGCCCCTCTCCTGCTCAACAGCTGAGCGAGCCCGGACAGAGCCGCCGCGCGGCTCCGGCGTTCACCGGCCATCTCCATGGCGCTAGACATGAGGTGAAGTACTTCAGGGAGCGGGCGCAGCTAGGCGCCCGCTCCTTCTACTGCCAGAGCGGAGACGACGAGGAAATGCAGACCGAGCAGCCGAGCCTCCCCCGCCCTACCTACCGGGCGAAGGTGGGCAGCCAGCACGTCGACCTCCCCCTCGTGCAGGTGGCAGACGACCTCTCCATCGCTCTGCTCATCTGCGTCGACCACGGTCTCGGTTTCTCCACCAAGGCGGGGAGCGAGCTCGCCGAGCTCCTGCGGCCCTACGAGGTGGAGGTCATCGCCTCCGTGGCGACGATGGGGATCCCGCTCGCCATCGAGGTGACAAGGGCGCTCGGCCTCGACGACTACGCCATATTGCACAAGACCCCGAAGATCCACCTGGCCGACGCCGTGGCCGAGCCGGTCAGGTCGATAACCACTGCCACCGACCAGCGCCTTCTTTTCGACCGGGCCCGCATCGAGGCTCTGAGCGGCAAGCGGGTCGGCATCGTCGACGACGTCATCTCGACAGGTGCCTCCTCCCGAGCGGCCCTCAGCCTCGTGCGGCGGGTGGGCGGCGAGCCCGTCGTCTTCGGTGCCCTCCTCACCGAGGGTTCGGGCTGGCGAGAGGTGCTGGGCGCCGACGCCGCCATGGTGAGGGCCCTCGGGGCGATCCCGATCTTTCGCCATCGAGCAGACGGCACCCTCGCCGAGGAGTGGGGCCAGGAGGAGTAGTCCCACTTGTTCGTCGCCGGGCGGGCGATTGCGTAGCGTAACGAGGTGACCCTCATCCCCTTCGAGTCCTCGCCGACCGATATCGACGGTCTGGCCGTCATAACCCCCAAACAAGTCTTCGACGAGCGGGGCGGCGTCCGAGAGCTCTTCCGGCAGGGTACTTACGCCGCGCTGGCGACGGCGGCCCTCACTCGCTGTGCGCAGGTGAACCTGACCGAGACGAGGCCGGGAGCCATCCGCGGGCTGCACGGGGAGACGATGACCAAGCTCGTCGGGGTGGTGGCCGGCGAAGCCTTCGGCGCCTACGTCGATGCCCGCTCGGGCTCGGCAAGCTTCGGGAGGGTCGTGACGGTCCCGCTCCGCCTCGGCCTGCAGGTGCTGGTACCGCCGGGCGTCCTCAACGGCATGCAGGCCGGTCCCTCGGGCTGCCAGTACCTCTACTGCTTCGACGAGGAGTGGCGCCCCGACATGCCAGGCGTGGCCGCCAACCCGCTCGACGAGGAGCTGGCCATCGCCTGGCCCATCGCCGTCG
>JAJYQK010000107.1 GCA_021794645.1 Actinomycetes bacterium | reverse complement strand
GACCGCAGGGTGTCGAACATACGTTTGCCTGACACCCTGCGGAGGGCGGGCGTGGGTGCCAGGCGAGGACGCTCGTTCAGGCCGAGAGACGAGCGCGGCCGCGCCGGCGGCGTGCCTTCAAGATCGTCTGGCCCGCCCGAGTCGACATGCGATGGCGGAAGCCGTGCTTACGGGCCCGCTTGCGGTTGTTCGGCTGGAAGGTGCGCTTCATCTCGCTTCTTCTCGTTCACCGGCAGCCTGCCGGACGGCACGGACAAGCCATTCTAGGCGGTGTGGAGCGAGCCTCGACACGAGGGAGGCGCGAGCGGGGCAATTGCCTGCTCATAGCCTCCGACACCGCCTCTACCAGGTATTTTCCTCCTCAGCAGCTGTGGACGAGCGGCTGTAGGATGCCCGCTCCAGGTAGCGTGAGCGACCTTTCCACAGGGGTGGAGACATCGACCGTACGAGGGATTGAGGGGCGCCAAGGGGTGACAGAGGCCCAACAACTTTGGGAAGACTGCGCAGTGTCGCTGCAGTCACAGGTCTCCGAGGCGGCCTGGAAGGCATGGTTCTCTGAGATCAAGCCTGTGGCTGTGGTGAACGGCACACTCGTCCTCTCGGTCCCGAGCACCGTGGTGAGAGACAGGTTGGACGGGCGGTTCCAAGCCCTTCTGCACGACGCCCTCACCGACACCACCGGCAAGGACTACCCCATCCGCTTCGATGTCGAGGTCTCGGAGACCTCCGAGCCGCTCGGGCGGGAGGAGCCGGTCCTGTTCGAGGAGAGGGTGGAGGCACCCTCCCAGCAGGCGCCGATGAGACGAGCTGTGGCCGGGCCGGAGACGGGTGGTGATGCCCCCTTCAGCCCCCGCTACACCTTTGACGCATTCATCATCGGTCCCTCCAACCGCTTCGCCCACGCTGCTGCCCTCTCTGTGGCCGAGGGGCCGGCGCGCAGCTACAACCCGCTTTTCATCTATGGCGGCGCCGGCCTCGGGAAGACCCACCTGCTGCAGGCGATCGGCAACTACGTGCGGGAGAACTTCCCTCGCCTGCGGGTGCGCTACGTCTCGACCGAGACCTTCATGAACGAGTTCGTGGAGACGCTGCGCGCCAAGACCGACATGGCGGAATTCCGCCGGCGGTACCGGGAGTGCGATGTGTTGTTGCTGGACGACGTCCAGTTCATGGACAAAAAGGAATCCCTCCAAGAGGAGCTCTTCCACACGTTCAACTCCCTCTACGGCGCCTCCAAGCAGATAGTGCTCACCTCCGACAGGCCGCCCAAGGCCATCGCCACGCTGGAGGACAGGCTGCGCAGCCGGCTCCTCTCGGGGCTCACCACCGACATCCAGCCGCCCGAGCTCGAGACGAGGATCGCCATCTTGCGCACGAAGGCAGAGCACGAGGGTGCCGTCGTCGGCGACGAGGTGCTCGAGTTCATCGCCTCGAACGTTAAGGACAACATAAGAGAGCTGGAGGGGGCCCTCATCAGGGTCACCGCCTTCGCCAGCCTCAACCGCCAACCGCTCACCCGCGAACTGGCCGAGACCGTGCTGGCCGACATAGTGGCGGCCAGCCAGCCCCGCCGCATCACGGCCAAGCAGATCATCTCCGAGTCGGCCGCCCATTTCGGCTTCACGGTGGAAGAGATCTGCGGGCCGAGCCGGCGGCGACCCCTTGTCATCGCCCGCCAGATCGCCATGTACCTGTTCAGAGAGCTGACGGACTACTCCTACCCGGCCATCGGCCGGGAGTTCGGCGACCGCGACCACACCACTGTCATCCACGCCGTCGACAAGATCTCGTCGCTAATGCGCGAGCGGCGGCAGATCTACGACACCGTCACAGAACTCATCGTGCAGATAAAGCAGGGCGGCTAGCTGTGGAGGAGATGGTGGGAAACGGCTGGGCCCTGTGTGGAAGGCTGGGCTCCGATGCGTGGATCAACCGAGGCGATATCCCCAACCTCGTTTCCTACCCAGCTGCGCGTTCTGGAAACCGTGGATATCGAAGGAATAACTTTCCTGGGCTGAGCTGGGACAACGCATCGTTGTCCACAGTCCACAGCTCTTATTACTCCTGATACCGAAATTCTTACAAGAAAGAAGGTGGTTGCCGTGAGATGTCGAGCTGACCGTGACGTCCTCCTCGACGCTCTGATGACTGCCAGCCGTGCCACTGCCAGCCGTGCCACATTGGCCGGCGGCGTGCCCGGGCTCCAGCTCTCTCTTCGCGGCAAGCAGCTCGAAGTCACCGGCTCTGATCCCGACCTCGTGATAGAGGCCCGCTGCGAGGTGGCCGGGGAGTCAGACGGCACCGTGCTTGTTCCGACCAGGCTGGTGACCGACATCGTCCGCTCGTTCGATTCCGGCGCGGTCAGCATCGTCGGCGGCGAGGACGAGGTGAGGTTCTCTGCCGGCCGGGCCGAGTTCGTCGTGCGGGTGGCAGCCGGAGCCGAGATAACCAGGCTGGGAGCTCCCGAAGCAGGAGGCATCGATCTCCCCTCGGAGGTCTTCGCCGAAGGTCTCCGCCAGGTGGTGAGAGCTGCTCTCGCCGACGACTCGCGGGCTCCCCAACTGACAGCGGTGCAGATGAAGGCGACCGAGAAGGGTCTCCGGCTCGTGGCCACCGACTCCTACCGGCTCGCCTTCAGGGAGTTCGAGGGACTCTCTGCCCTGGAGGAGGACTCCCAGGTGCTCGTGCCCGCCAAGGCGCTGGCCGAGGTGCAGCGGCTTGCCACCGCCGGGCGCGAGGACGGTGGCGACAAGATCGCATTTCGCCACAGCGATCTCGATGCCGTCTTCGAGCTCGGCGAGGTCCGCATCACGACGCGCCTCGTGCGAGGCCAGTTCCCCGACGTGGACCGGCTCGTACCCCCCTCCTACAGCTACCAGCTGAAGGTGAAGCGGGAAGACTTCGCGGCTGCTCTGCGGCGGGTGCGCCTTCTCGTGCGAGACAGCAAGGACATCACAACTCCGGTGCGCCTCTCGTTCAAGGAGGGAGGAGTCGAGCTGCAGGTCCTCACCCCAGAGAGCGGCCGTGCCGTGGAGGCGATCGAGGGCGACTTCAGTGGCGAGGAGCTCATGATCGCCTTCAACCCCACCTACCTGCTCGACGGTGTCGAGGCTCTCAAGTCAGATGTCCTCGTGATCGAGGTGAACGACCCGGGCAAGCCGGCTCTCGTCCGCGGCGAGGAAGAGGACGAGTATCGCTACCTCCTGATGCCGGTGAAGGTCTCCTGAGCCAGGAGGCGCCCGCCACCGCCGCCAGCCATGTGACCCGGCTCGAGCTGCGGGAATTCCGGAACTTCGCCGCCGCCACCCTCGAGCCGGTGCCGGGCGGCCTCACTGTTCTGCAGGGGGACAACGGCGCCGGCAAGACGAGCCTGCTCGAGGCGCTCTCCTACTGCTCTGTCCTGCGCTCTTTCCGGGGGGTACCCCGCGAGGCTCTCGTCATGAGCGGGAGCGAGCGGGCACAAGTCGCCTGTGACCTGCTGCAGGGGAGCCGGCGGGTGGACATCTCGGTCGAGATCGTGCCCGGACGGCGAGACAGCGCCTTTATGAACGGCCAGCGGGTCGGTTCGGCCCGCGACCTCGTGCAAACGCTCCGCACGACGCTGTTCACGCCGGATGACCTCGACCTTGTGAAGGGAGGCCCAGCCGGTCGCCGGGAGCTGCTCGACGACGCCGTCCTTGTCACTTCACCCCGTCTCGCGGCCGAGAGGAGCGCCTTCGAGCGGGCGCTCCGCCAGCGGAACGCCCTCTTGCGACAGCTCGGCGGCAGGCTCGCCAGGGACGCCGTGGCGACGCTCGACACGTGGGACGAGCGACTGGCGCTGGCGGGCGAGGCGGTGGCAGCCGCTCGCTACAGCCTGGTAGAAGAGGTCGCCCCCTTCGTAGCGGACGCCTTTGCCGCCCTCAGCCGAGAGGCCGGCCCCCTGCAGGTGAGCTATGCCCGCTCCTTTGAGGGGCCCCTCCTCGATGCGCTGCAGGCAGCCCGCCAGGAGGACGTGCGACGGCAGGTGACCACTGTCGGGCCGCAGCGCGACGACCTGTTGATCTCCGCCGGTGGTCTTGAGGCCCGCACCCGCCTCTCCCAGGGCCGCCAGCGCTCCGCCGCCCTCTCGCTCCGGCTCGGCATCCACCGCTACGTGAGCGAGGTGACAGGATCTGTGCCGGTGCTCTTGCTCGACGACGCCTTCTCCGAGCTCGACCCGGCGACGGCGGCCTGCCTCGTAGAGGAGCTGCCGACAGGCCAGGCCCTCCTCACGACGGCGGGGACGCTCCCGCCCGGCGCCCAGCCTGACCTGGTGGTGCGCATCGAGCGGGGTCAGATAGTGAGATGACATCGGAGGAGGAAGGCCCCGCCGAGCTCGACCTCACGAGCATCAAAGACGCCTTCTCATCCCTGCTGCGGCTCCGCGGCCTCGGCGGCGTGGCCAGCCTGGCGGCTCTCATGTCCGTATGGGAGGAGGCTGTCGGGAGCGAGCTGGCTGGAAAGGTGCGGCCGGTCGCCCTCCGCCACGACGAGCTCGTGGTCGAGGTCGACAGCCCAGCCTGGGCGACGCAGGTCTCTCTCCTTTCAGAGCAGCTTCTCGACCAGCTCGCCAAGGCAGCCGGCACTCCGCTCGCGAACCGGCTCAGCGCGCGGGTAAATCCCAGGTCAAGCCGGAAAAACTAGCGGACAAAAGGGCGCAAAATGCCCGGAGTGGTCACAGCTTCACGGTAGGATGTGAGCCATCGTCGGCTGCCCGCAGCACCCGTACAGCAATGGGAGCGCCGGGTTTCGTCGGCCAGTGTCAGAACCCCTTTCGGAAGGCTCGCGCCCGTGGCAATGAACGTCGAGACGAAGGACCGTGCCCACGTAGAGGCTGGCTACACGGCCAAGGACATCACCGTCCTCGAGGGCCTCGAGCCGGTCAGGAAGCGGCCGGGCATGTACATCGGCTCGACCGGCCCGAGCGGCCTCCACCACCTCGTCTGGGAGGTCGTGGACAACTCCGTCGACGAGGCGATGGCCGGCTACTGCACGAGGATCGACGTCACTTTGCTCGCCGACGGCGGCTGCGAGGTCGTGGACAACGGCCGGGGCTTTCCCGTCGACGAGCACCCCCAGTACAAAGGCAAGTCGGCGGCCGAGGTGGTGCTGACCGTCCTCCACGCCGGCGGCAAGTTCGGGGGAGGCGGTTACAAGGTCTCCGGCGGCCTCCACGGCGTCGGCGTCTCTGTCGTGAACGCCCTCTCGACCCGCCTCAAGCTGGAGGTGGACCGAGACGGCAAGCGCCACCGCCTCGAGTTTCGCGACGGGGGGAAAGCGGTCGGCAAGCTCGAGGTGGTGGGCGAGGCGCCCCGGGGGCGCACCGGCTCGGCCGTCACCTTCTGGCCCGACGCGGCCGTCTTCGACGAGGTCGACTTCCGGGCCCAGACGATCTCCGAGCGCCTGCAGGTCTACGCCTTTTTGAACAAGGGACTCGAGATCCGCTTCAAGGACGAGCGGCAGGGCCATGACCCCACTCCCCAGGTCTTCCGGTACGCCGGCGGCATCGTCGACTACGTCAAGCACCTGAACGCCTCGAAGGAGCCTCTCTTCAAGCGGGTGGCCTCCTACTCGGTGGCCGAGGAGGGCCAGGAGGTCGACATCGCCCTCCAGTGGAATACCGGCTACTACGAGTCGATCCACTCCTTCGCCAACGGCATCGCCACGATCGAGGGCGGCATGCACGAGGACGGCTTTCGTCAGGCCCTGACGAACGTCGTCAACAAGTTCGCCCGCCAGCGCAACCTCATCAAGGAGGGGGCCGAGAACCTCTCGGGGGAGGACGTACGAGAAGGCCTGACCGCCATCGTCTCGGTTCGCCTCACAGAGCCGCAGTTCGAAGGACAGACCAAGGCCAAGCTCGGGAACACCGCCATGCGCTCGCTCGTCGCCCGGGCCACCAACGAGAAGCTGGCCGAGTGGCTCGAGGAGAACCCGAAGGAGGGGGGCCAGGTGGTGCAGAAGGCCCTCCTCGCCCAAAGGGCCAGGGTGGCAGCCAAGCACGCCAAGGAGCTCACCCGGCGAAAGAGCGCCCTCGACGGAGCTGGCCTGCCCGGAAAGCTCTATGACTGCTCCTCTCGCAACCCCGACGAGTGCGAGCTGTTCATAGTCGAGGGCAACTCGGCCGCCGGCTCAGCCGTGAAGGCCCGTGATCCCCGCACCCAAGCGGTCCTGCCGATCCGCGGGAAGATCCTCAACGTCGAGAAGGCCCGCGTCGACAAGATGCTGAAGAACGCCGAGATCCAGGCGCTCATCATGGCGATCGGGGCGGGCCTGTCGGACGACTTCGACATCGCCAAGATCCGCTACGACAAGGTGATCATCCTGGCCGATGCCGACGTCGACGGCTCCCACATCCGGACGCTGCTCCTCACCTTCTTCCTCCGCCAGATGAAACCATTCGTCGAGGCGGGCCACATCTATGTCGCCCAGCCACCGCTTTACTCGGCCGAGGTCGGGACGACCAAGGTCTATCTGAAAGACGACGTCGCCCGGGCGCAGTTCATCGCCGAGCACCCCAACTACAACAAGGACTTCAGCCGCCTGAAGGGCCTCGGCGAGATGAACTGGGAGGAGCTCAAGGAGACCACCATCGATCGCGACAAGCGCTCGCTCCTGCAGGTGACGATGGAGCAGGCCAGCATCGCCGACGAGATCTGCTCGGTCCTCATGGGCGACGACGTCGAGCTGCGACGGCATTTCATCCAGACGAACGCGAAGGACATCCGCTTCCTCGACATCTGAGGCGAAAGCAAGCAGGGACATGGCTAACAGCAACGGCACAGGCGGAAACGGGATGGGACCCGGCGAAGACGGAGGCGGCATAGCCGTCCTCCCCATCGAGATCCAAGAGGAGATGGAGAGATCCTTCCTCGAGTACTCGATGTCGGTCATCGTGCAACGGGCGCTACCCGATGTCCGAGACGGGCTCAAGCCCGTCCACCGCCGCATCCTCTATGCCATGGGCACCGAGGGGCTCCGTCCCGACAGGTCCTTCGTGAAGTCGGCCCGGGTCGTCGGCGACGTGATGGGTCGGTTCCACCCTCACGGCGACGCCGCCATCTACGACGCCCTCGCTCGGATGGTGCAGGCCTTCTCGCTCCGCCACCCCCTCATCGAGGGTCACGGTGACTTTGGCGCTCCCGGCCCGAACATGGGACCGGCGGCGGCTCGTTACACCGAGTGCCGCCTCGGCCATCTGGCGATGGTGCTTCTCGACGGCATCGACGAGGAGACCGTCGACATGGTGCCGAACTACGACGGCAGCGACGAGCAGCCGGTGGTCCTGCCGGCCCGCTTTCCGAACCTCCTCGTCAACGGCTCCCAGGGCATCGCTGTCGGCATGGCGACCAACATCCCGCCTCACAACCTGGGCGAGGTCATCGACGCCACGATCCACTACCTCGAGCACCCCGAAGCCACCCCAGATGACCTGATGCAGTTCGTGAAGGCGCCTGACTTCCCGACGGGAGCCCAGATCCTCGGTCGCCAGGGCGTGCTCGATGCCTACCGGACGGGTCGCGGCTCTGTGAAGATGCGTGCGGTCGCCGAGATCCTCGAGGGACGCGGCGGGAAGAACCAGATCGTCGTCACCGAGATCCCCTACCAGACCTCCGTCGAGGGGATCTCAACCCGCATCGCCGAGGCGGTCGACAGCGGTGACATCACCGGCATCGACAGCCTGGAGAACCTCTCCGCCGGAGACGACACTCGCCTCGTCATCACCTTGAAGCGGGACGCAAACGCCAACGTCGTCTTGAACAACCTCTACAAGTTCACGCCGATGCAGACGAGCTTCGGCGTGCACATGCTGGCCCTCGTCGACGGAGTTCCCCGCCTGTTGAACCTGGCCCAGGCGATCGGGGCCTACGTCGAGCACCAGGTCGAGGTGGTGACGCGTCGCTCTGAGTACCGGCTGCGCCGGGCCCGCGCCCGGGCTCACATAGTCGAGGGGCTTCTGCGGGCGATCGACATGCTCGATGCCGTCATCGCCACGATCCGTGCCTCGGAGGACCGCCCGAGCGCCCGGGCCGCCCTCATGCAGGAGCCGTTCTCCTTCTCAGAGGAGCAGGCCACCCACATCCTCGACATGACGCTCGGTCGCCTCACGCGCCTCGGCCGGTCCGAGCTGGAAGCGGAGATGGCCGAGCTGCGCCAGACCATCGCTGAGCTGGAGGCCATCCTGGGGGATCCGGCCCGCCTGCGGGGCGTCATAGCGAGCGAGCTCTTGGCGGTGCGTGACAAGTACGCCAACGAGCGTCGGACGAAGATCATCCATGACCCGGGCGACTTGAACATCGAGGACCTCATCGAGGACGAGGAGATGGTCATCACCATCACCCGGGCCGGCTACTTGAAGGCGGTCTCGGCTGACGCCTTCAGGACGCAGGCCCGCGGCGGCCGAGGGGTGCAAGGGTCCAAGCTCAAGGAGGAGGACCTCGTTCACGAGGCGGTCCACACCACAGCCCATGCTCACCTGCTGTTCTTCTCGAACAGAGGCAAGGTGTACAGGTTGCGGGCTCACGAGATCCCCATCAAGGAGCGAACGACGCGCGGCACCCCGGCGATCAACCTGCTCCCGCTGGAGCCGTCGGAGACCGTTCAGGCGATCATCGAGGCGGGGACCTTCTCCGCGGAGGAGTTCCTCCTGTTCGCCACCCGGGCTGGGCAGGTGAAAAAGACCGCCCTCAGCGAGTACGACAAGTCACGCCGGGAAGGGTTCATCGCGATCAACCTGGCCGAGGGCGACGAGTTGGTACGAGTCATCCGCACGACTGGGAACGACGAGCTGATTCTCGTCAGCCGTCAAGGAATGGCCATCCGCTTCGCCGAAGCGGAGGTCCGGCCCATGGGAAGAAGCGCCGCCGGCGTCCGCGGGATGCGTCTCAAGGCCGGCGACGAGCTCGTCTCCTGCGATGCCGCCCGAGAGGGCGTGGATCTGCTCATAGTCACCGACGCTGGCTTCGGCAAGCGGACCAAGCTCGAGCACTTCCACAGCCAGGCCCGCGGCGGTCAGGGCGTGCGGGCCATCAAGCTCACCCAGAGGCGTGGCCGGGTCGTGGCGGCCATCATGGCCTCGCTCGACGATGAGATCATCGTCGTCTCGTCGGCCGGCATCGTGATCCGCACCGCCGTCCGCGAGATCGCCGCTCAAGGGCGGGATGCCACCGGCGTGAGGGTGATGAATCTCGACGACGGCCAGAGCGTGGCGACTGTGGCGCCGCTCGCTGCCGGGAGCGAGTGAGGCCGTTTCTCCGCTCGTTGGCCCGGTGTAGCCTGGCCGACGGCCACGGGGCTATAGCTCAGTCGGTTAGAGCGCAGCACTGATAATGCTGAGGTCGCTGGTTCGATTCCAGCTAGCCCCACAGATCCGTGAAGACCCCGCGCTAAGTGCGCAGCGGCCCGCTCCTCGGCCGGCAATGGCAGTTCCGTTGTGCCAGAAGGCCCGGC
>JAJYQK010000178.1 GCA_021794645.1 Actinomycetes bacterium | reverse complement strand
TCGGCTTCGATCTCCGCCTTCAGCTGCTCGATGCGGGCGCGGTACTCGTCCTCCAAGAGGCGCTCCTCGAGTGCGGTGAGCCGGCCGAGCGCCCGGCCCTGCAGGATCGGGCCGGCGGGCGCCTCGTTCCCCGCCGACAGCTCCCCCTCCTCGCCGGCGGCGGCCGCCCGGGCGTCGCCCACGAGTCGGGAGAGGACGGCGTCGAGCTCGAGGTTCCGCAGGGTCCGGTAGAGGTAGTAGGTGCCCCCGACGGGCCGCCCCGGCTCCATGCCGGCATAGAGGCCGACCGCCAGGCGGGCGACGGCCGAGAGCATCGCCCGGTCGCCGGCGAGGAGGGCCCGGTAGAGCATGGAGGCGATCTCCTCGGGGCTGACCGCCTCGTGGCCGCCCGCCCCCTCGGCCTGCCCGGCTCCCTCGCCCCGCTCCCCGCCAGCCCCCTTGTCGGCCGGCTCGGCCCGCTCGCCCGGCGCCATCTCGTACTGGGGGCCGCGCAGGGAGAAGTAGACCTCGAAGGCCGTCTCGAAGGCCCGCCAGTGGGCGGAGGACTTGACGAGGGTCGCCCCGAGGGCGTACTTCACCGCCTGGCGGTCCTCGAGGGGGAGGTGCCTCACCGCCTCCGCCGCGTCGGCCGCCTCGGTGACAGAGACCGGCAGGCCCGCCAGGCGCAGCTCGGTCACAAAGCCGGTCAGGACGTCGAGCAAGGGGAAGGCCTAGGCGGAGAGCTCGGTGCCGGCCTTGGCCAGCTCGGCCGAGGCCGCCTCGATGTCGGAGCGGTACTTGAGAAGCAGATGGAGCGTCGAGCGGGCTGTCTCGACGTCGACTGACTCGATGCCCAAAAGGAGGAGGGTGCGGGCCCAGTCGAGGGTCTCGGAGATGGAGGGGTGCTTCTTCAGATCGAGTGAGCGGAGCGAGCGCACGATGCGTGCGACCTGGTCGGCCAGCTGCTCGGTGATGCCGGGTACCTTGGCGAGCACTATCTGGCGCTCCCGTTCGACCGAGGGGTAGTCGAGGTGGAGGAAGAGGCAGCGCCGCTTGAGCGCCTCGGAGAGCTCCCTTGTGTTGTTGGAGGTGAGAAAGACGAGCGGGATCTGCTTGGCGACGATCGTGCCGAGCTCGGGGATCGAGACCTGGTAGTCCGAGAGCACCTCGAGCAAGAGGGCCTCGGTCTCGATCTCGACCCGGTCCACCTCGTCGATGAGGAGCACGACCGGCTCCTCGGCCCGGATGGCCTCGAGGAGAGGGCGGGTGAGCAGGAAAGGCTCGGAGAAGATGTTCTCCTCGAGCTCCGACCAGCCGGCCCCCTGCTCGACCTGGATCCGCAGCAGCTGCTTTTTGTAGTCCCACTCATAGAGAGCCTTCGACTCGTCGATGCCCTCGTAGCACTGCAGCCGGATGAGGCGGGCGCCGCTCATGGCGGCGACCGACTTGGCGAGCTCGGTCTTGCCCGTGCCGGCCGGCCCCTCCACCAGCACCGGCTTTCCCAGCCGGTCGGCCAGGTAGACCACCCCGGCCAGGCCGTCGTCGGCCAGGTAGCCGACCGAGGCCAGCTGCTGGCGCACCTCGGCGACCGAGGCGAAGCGCCCGGCGGGCCCGCTCCCGTTGCTCGTCAATTCCTCACCTGTCCCTCTCCGTGGACGACCCATCTCAGACTCGTCAGCTCTTCTAGCCCCATCGGGCCCCGGGCGTGCAGCTTCTGGGTCGAGATCCCCACCTCGGCCCCGAGCCCGAGCTCGCCGCCGTCGACGAAGCGGGTCGAGGCGTTCACGAGGACGGCGGCGGCGTCGACCTCTGCCACGAAGCGCTCGGAGGCGGCGAGGTCGTTCGTCACTATCGCCTCGGAGTGGCCCGAGGAGTAGGCGGCGATGTGGGCGATCGCATCGTCCATTCCCCCCACGACGGCCACCGCCAGCTTGAGGGCGAGGAATTCTCGGGCGAAGTCATCGCTCGTCGCCTCACCCATGGCCGGCCAGAGCTCGCGGGCACGGGCGTTGCCGACGAGCTCCACCCCCGCTTGGGCGAGGGCGGCCGCCACCGCCGGGAGGAAGGAGGGGGCGATCCCCTCGTCGACGAGGAGGCTCTCGGCGGCATTGCAGACGCCGGGGCGGGAGACCTTGGAGTCGATGACGATCCTCGTCGCCATCTCCTCGTCCGCCCCGGCATGGACATAGACGTGGCAGTTGCCGGCCCCGTCGATGACATAGGGCACCGTCGCCTTCTCGCGCACCATGGCGACGAGGCCGGGCCCGCCCCGGGGGATGAGGCAATCGATCGTCCCCTCGAGGGTGACAAAGCGGGCGGCGGTCTCCCTCGAGTGCTCCTCGACGAGGAGGACCGAGTCCTCCGGCAGCCCGGCCTTGCCGGCCGCCCGACGCAAACAGGCGGCGATGGCGGCGTTCGAGCGAGCCGCCGAGGAGGAGCCGCGGAGCAAAGCGACGTTGCCCGACTTGAGACAGAGCCCGGCCGCGTCGGCGGTGACGTTGGGGCGGTTCTCGTAGATGACCCCGATCACGCCGAGGGGGAGGCGCACCCGCTCCACCCTGAGGCCGTTCGGCCGCCGGGAGGCCGCCACGACGCGGCCGACGGGGTCGGGCAGCCGGGCCAGCTCCTCGAGGCCGGTCGCCATCTGGGTTACGCGACCGGCATCGAGGCGGAGACGGTCTCGGGCCGTCTCGTCGGCACCCTGGCGGATCGCCTCGGCGAGGTCGCTCTCGTTCGCCTCGAGGATGGCGTCTGCCTCTCGGCGCAACAGCTCGGCCGCTATCGACAGCGCCGCGTCCTTGCTCGCCCCGCGCGCCAGCCTGAGGGGCAAAACGGCCGCTCTAGCTCTGGCGGCCAGCTCATCGAGGGTGGGGGTCGACACTCGGGCGAAGGCTACCTGCCCTTCGTGGCGAGCTCTCCCGCTCTCAGGCCGGTGAGAGCTCCCCGAGGCCGAGGGCGGCGGCGAGGAGGCGGCGCTGGTAGGCCCGCTCGGCCTTTCCGGCCTCCTCGCCCGCGAGGTCGGTCATCGCCTGGCGGGCCCGCTCGGCCGCGTCCTGGGCGGCCACCCAGGCGGGCACCACCCCCCGCCGGCCGCCACCGCTGAAATTGCCCCAAGGGGTGGAGATCGCCTCGGGGGCGAGGCCACCCGTCGTCTGGTCCTCCTCGTAGATGACGTTCTCGCCCTCGCTCAGGTGGGGAAGGGCCCGGTGCCTGATCGCCTCGACGCTCGAGAGGAGCGCCTCGCGCAGCGCCGCCGCCGCCGTCCAGGCCGGGTCGGCGAAGGTGTCCTCGTCCGCCGCCTCGTCCTCGAGGGCGAAGCCGAAGGCGACGTCGGCCACCTCCTCGCCCCGGCGCCGCAGCCGGCGGGCGAGCGCCAGGCGGGAGAGGGCATGAAGCGCCCCCTTCTCGGCGGTGCCGTGCTGCAAGAACTCCCTCGCCTCCTCGATGAGGTCGCTCACCGAGGCGCCGTTCGGCAGGCGGAGCTCGCCCGAGCCGCCCACGATGTGGTCGACGCAGTCGAGGGCGAAGCGGGCGGCGGCCTCGATCGACCAGGAGGTCTCGGCCACGAGACGGGCCGCCCCGGCGCCGCCGGGGGCGGGCTCGGCCTCGAAGATGCGCGCCCCGAGGTCGTCGAGGAGGCCGTCGAGGTCGTGCAGGACGAGCGAGCCCCCGGCCGGAGGGTCGACGGGGCCGCCGGGCCGGAAGCCGCCCGAGCCGTCCGGCTCGGGGAGGGGCCAGCGGGTCTGGGCGCCGTGGAACTGCACGCCCTCCGGGTCGGTCGGGACGAAGTATCGGCTCTGGCTCACGGCCCGACAGGCTAATGCCGCCCCCGGGCAACGGGCCGGGCCATGATTGGGCGGTGGAGAGCGCCGGCCCGCCCTGGCTCGAGAGCGCCCTTGGCCTGCTCGGCGCCGGGGAGAGCGAGGAAGGCTCCCGCCTCGCTCGACAGCTGGCCTTCCTGCTCGAGCTCGACAAGGCCAAGCAGGTGCTGCGCCGCACCTACGTCACAGACGGCAGCCGGCGCGAGAACGACGCCGAGCACATGTGGCACGCCACCCTGGCCGCCTTGGTCCTCGCCGAGCACGCCGGCGAGGCGGTCGAGCCGACCCGGCTCGCCCTCATGCTGGCCGTGCACGACGTCGTCGAGATAGACGCCGGCGACACCTTCATCTACGACGAGGCGGCCCGGGCCGACAAGGTCGCACGAGAGCAGCAGGCGGCCGAGAGGATCTTCGGGCTGCTGCCCGAGGACCAGGGCAAGCTCTTCTCCTCCCTCTGGGAGGAGTTCGAGGAAAGGGCCACGCCGACAGCGAAGATGGCGGCCGCCATCGACCGGCTCCTCCCCCTCCTCATGAACCGGGCCGTCGAGGGGCGCACCTGGCGCGAGCACAACATCACGGCGGGACAGGTGCTGGCGGTGAACGCCCACATCAACGAGGGCTCTCCCCGGCTCTGGGAGCTGGCCCGGACCGTCCTCGAGGGGGCCGTGGAAGAGGGCGTGCTCGAGGCCTGAGGCCGGCCGCCCTCGCGGACCGGCCCTAGCTGTCGTCCAGCACGACGAGGTCGTCTCGGTGCACCACCTCGTCGGGCAGCCCCGCCGGCAGCTCGGCGCTGCGCCGCCCGACCCACTCTCCTGCCCGCTCGGAGCCGAGCCGGCAGATCCCCTTGGCGAAGACGGCGCCCTGCTCGCTCTCGATCTCGACGGCGTCGTCGGGGACGAAGTAGCCCTCCACGCGGCGCACACCGGCTGCAAGCAGGCTCGTCGAGCGGCGGGTGAGCGCCTCTCTGGCGCCCTCGTCGACGACGATCCTCCCCCGCGGGCGCATGGCGAAGGCGATCCACAGCTTGCGCGCCGGCAGCCGCCGGGGGTGAGGGGGAAAGAGGGTGCCGAGCCCCCGCTCGCCGGCCACGGCCGCCGGCAGCACGTCCGGCCGCTCGGCCGCCGCGATGAGCGCCGTCACCCCCGAGCGAGCTGCCATGCGGGCGGCGGCCAGCTTGGAGGCCATGCCCCCCCGGCCACCCTCGCCGAGGGGCGGCCCCGCCCCCTCCTCGAGCTGGCGGTCGACGGCGCGCACCTCCTCGATCAAGGTGGCACCCGGGTCGATGCTCGGGTCGGCGGAGTAGAGGCCGGCCTTGTCGGTGAGGAGGACGAGCAGGTCGGCGCGGACGAGGTGGGCGACGAGGGCGGCCAACCTGTCGTTGTCCCCGAAGCGGATCTCGTCGTCGGCGATGGCGTCGTTCTCGTTCACGATCGGCACGACGCCGAGCTCGAAGAGGCGTTCGAGCGTCTGGCGGGCGTGCAGGTAGCGGGAGCGCTCGGCGAAGTCGAGCGGGGCCAGCAGCACCTGGCCGGCAAGGAGGCCGGCGGCGGCGAGGGCGTCGTCGTAGGCGCGCATGAGCCGCTGCTGGCCGATGGCAGAGAGCGCCTGCAAGGTGACGGGGTCGCCCGGCCGCTCCCGGCCGCCGAAGTAGGTCGCTGCCCCGCTGGCGACGGCACCTGAGGTGACGAGGACACAGCTGTGACCACCGCCGACGAGGCTCGCCAGCTCGCCGGAGATCTTCTCGACGGCCCGCTCGTCGATGGCCCCGTCCGGGCCTGTGACAGAAGAGGTGCCGACCTTGGCGACGACCCTCACTGGCCCAAGCGCCTCACTCGTCGGGCTCCCACTCGAACACGAGCGACCCGATGGTGACCGGGTCCCCCCGGCGGGCGCCGGCCCGCTGCAGGGCCCGGTCGACCCCGAGGCGCCGCAACCGGCGCTGGGCCAGGGCGAGGGCGTCGGGATCGGTGAGATCCGAGAGGGCGACGGCCCGCAGGGCGTCCCGGCCGGCCACGACGAAGCCGCCGTCCGCCCTTGCCACAGAGATGGCCTCGCCGAGGGGTCGGTGGACCACGGGCGCCCGCCCCGGCGCCACCTTGGCGGCCCTGCTCTCCTCCACGAGCCCGGCGAGGGCGCCGACGAGGGCGTCGAGGCCCTCGCCGGTCACAGCAGAGAGCGAGAAGGCCCCGCCATAGCTGGAGGGATCGGGCCGTTCGTCGGGCGGGAGGACGTCGGCGCGCGAGCCGACCACGAGGCGGGGCCGCTCGAGGAGCTCGGGACGGTACTGGCCGAGCTCGTGGAGGAGGACGGCCAGCTGCTCGGGGGGCGGGCGTCCCTCGCTCGGCGAGAGGTCGACGAGCACGAGCAGCACCCGGGCCCGCTCGACGTGGCGGAGGAAGCGGTGGCCGAGCCCTCGCCCGAGGGCGGCCCCCTCGACCAGGCCGGGGATGTCGGCGATGACGAACTGGCTGGCCGAGTCGGCCCCGCTCGCCAGCTGGCGGCGGGACCTCCCCCCCAGGTAGACCACGCCGAGGTGGGGCGTGAGGGTGGTGAAGGGGTAGTCGGCGATCTTCGGGCGGGCGGCCGACAGCCGCGAGACGAGGGTCGACTTGCCGGCGTTGGGGAAGCCGATGACGGCCACGTCGGCCATGAGCTCGAGCTCGAGGTTGAGCCAGCGCTCCTCGCCCAGCTCTGCCTGCTCGGCGAAGGCCGGCGCCCGCAGCCGGTTGGTGAGGAAGCTGGCGTTGCCCCGGCCCCCCCGGCCCCCCCGTGCCGCCAGCAGCCGGTCGCCCGTCTCGACGAGGTCGGCCAGCAGGTCGCCCTCGAGGCTGCGGACGAGGGTGCCCTCGGGCACCGCCACGACGAGGTCCTCGCCCCGCCGCCCGTGCTTGCGCTTCCCGCCCCCGTGGCCGCCGTCGCTCGCCCGCCGGTGCGGGTGGTCCTCGAAGGAAACGAGGGAGACGACGTTGTTCGAGGCCTCGAGGTAGACGTCGCCGCCGTCGCCGCCGTCGCCGCCGTCGGGGCCGCCGCGGGAGACGTGGGCCTCCCGCCGGAAGGCGACGGCGCCGGCCCCGCCGTTTCCTCCCTTCACGTGGACCTGCGCCTCGTCTACGAAGCCGGGCACCTGGCTCCTAGTTGAGCGAGGGGTCGACGGGGTGGCGGGCGAGCGCCGCCAGCCAGCCACCCTGCTGGCGCAGGACCGCCTGCCAGAGGCCGTCGGGGTCGGGGGTGAGGATGTGCTCGGGACGGCCCTCGACAACGAACCAGGCGCCCTCCTCGATCTCCTCCTCGAGCTGACCCGGGCCCCAGCCCGAGTAGCCCTTGAAGACCCGCAGCCCGGCCAGCTCTATCGGGATCTCGTCAGGGTCGCGCTGCAGATCGAGCGTGCCGAGGGTCTCGGTGAGAGGCGAGTAGCCGCTGCAGAGCTCCTCCCCCTCCTCCTCAGGCGAGCGGCCGAGCGAGCCCGGGCCGGAGCGGGAAGGCTCCCCGACGCGGTGGCCGACACAGATGGCGGCGTTCGGCTGCACCGGGCCGCCCACGAAGAGGACCGAGGGCGGCGAGGCGCGCAGCGACCAATTGGGCACGACCTCTGCCACCGGCGTCTCGCTCGGCTGGTTGAGGACGACGCCGAGGGCGCCGTCCTCGTCGCAGGCGAGCAGCAGCACGACCGCCCGGAAGAAGTTCGGGTCGGTGAGGACGGGCGCCGCCACGAGGAGGCGGCCCCTCTCCGGCGGCGGGCTCATCTCCCGCCCGGCGCTCAGGACTCGTCGGGGAGGACGTCGACGAGGCGGCGGTTGCGCCTCGTCGCGAACTTCACCCGCCCGTCGGCCCGGGCGAACAGCGTGTCGTCCTTCCCCCGCCCGACGTTCTCGCCGGGGTGAAAGTGGGTGCCGCGTTGGCGCACGATGATCGAGCCGGCGGGCACATAGGTGCCGTCGTAGACCTTCACACCGAGGCGCTGGGCAGCCGAGTCGCGGCCGTTGCGGGTCGAGCCGCCACCTTTGGTCTTCGACATCTGCTGCCTCCTACTTCTTGGCCGAGCCGGCCTTGGCGGCCTTCTCGATCCCGGTGATCTCGATCGTGGTGTAGCGCTGCCTGTGGCCGTAGCGGCGGCGGCGGCGGGCCTTGGCCTTGTAGGTGAACCCGGTGATCTTCGGGCCCTTGGTCTCGCCGACGACCTTGGCCAGCACGCTCGCCCCGGCGAGGGCCGCTCCGTCGGTCACGACCTCCTCGCCGTCGACGAGAAGGAGGGGCGTGAGGCGGAGCTCGTCGCCCGGCTCGCGCCCGACCAGCTCGACCTCGAGGGTCTCGCCGACGGCGACGCGGGCCTGCTTTCCTCCGGAGTTGATGACGGCGTACATAGGTTGACCAGGATATCAGGGGGGACACAGGTCGCTGGCAGCCCGCCGGCGGCCGCCGGCTCAGGCGGCTGGTCCCTCCCGGAAGATGATGCCCCTCCCGTTGCACATCGGGCAGGTCTCAGAGAGCGTCTCGACGAGCCCCTCCCCCACTCGCTTGCGCGTCATCTCGACCAGTCCCAGCTCGGAGATGTCGAAGACCTGCGTCGGGGTCTTGTCGCGGGCGAGGGCCGCCTTGAAGGCGGCGAGCACCGACTGGCGGTTCGACCTCACCTCCATGTCGATGAAGTCGATGACGATGATCCCGCCGATGTCGCGCAGGCGCAGCTGGCGGGCGATCTCCTCCGCCGCCTCCAGGTTGTTCTCGAAGACGGTCTCCTCCAGGCTGGAAGAGCCGACGTTCTTGCCGGTGTTGACGTCGATGACGGTGAGCGCCTCGGTCCGCTCGATGATGAGCGAGCCGCCCGAGGGGAGCCACACCTTGCGGTCGAGGGCCTTGTGCAGCTGCTCGTGGACGTGGTGGCGCTCGAACAGCGGCAGGCTCTCGGCCGAGGTGTCGTAGAGCTCCACCCGCTCGGCCAGGTCCGGCGCGAACTCTGCCACGTAGGCCTTCACGACCTGGTAGAGCTCGGGATCGTCGATGAGGACGGCCCGGTGCTCTTCTGTCAGCTCCTCTCGGATGATGCGCACGGCCATGTGGGGCTCGGAGTAGAGGAGGGCCGGGGCGGGGAGCCGGCGGGCCCGCTCGTCGATCTCCTCCCAGCGGGCGACGAGCTGGAGGACGTCGCGGCGCAGGTCCTCGGCCGCCGCCCCCTGGGCGGCGGTGCGCACGATGAGGCCGTGGCCCTCCGGCCTCACCTCGTCGAGCACGCGGCGCAGCCGCTTGCGCTCGTTGTCGTCGAGGCGGCGGGAGATGCCATAGGTGCTCGAGTTGGGGACGAGGACGACGAAACGCCCCGGGAGGGAGACCTCCTGGGTGAGGCGGGCGCCCTTCAGGCCGATCGGGTTCTTCGTCACCTGGCAGACGATCGTCTGGCCCGGCCGGAGGAGGTGCTCGATGCGGTTGGCACCCGACTCCCGGTCGATCTCGTCCCTGTCGTAGGAGACGTCGCCCCAGTAGAGCACGGCGTTCTTCGGCGTCCCGATGTCGACGAAGGCAGCCTCCATGCCAGGAAGGACGTTCTTCACCCTGCCCCGGTAGACGTTGCCGATGATCTGGTGGGCGTCGTCCTGCGGGCGGGCGACGTAGTGCTCGACGAGGGCTCGCCCCTCGAGCACGGCGATCTGGGTCGCCTCCGGCTCGACATGGACGCACATGAGGTAGCGCCCGGTGGTTCGGCTCG
>JAJYQK010000069.1:4390-39352 GCA_021794645.1 Actinomycetes bacterium | reverse complement strand
CCGATCTCTGCGCCTCGGCCGTGACGCTGGGGGCGGCGTGAACTGCGTGCCGGCGAGGACGCCTGTGGTCCCGAGCGCCACCGCGCCGGCGCCGGCGCCGGCGAGGACGGCGGTGGCTGGGGCGGTCCCGGTGATGGCATCGGTCCGCTCTGAGCCTGCCGCCAGGGCCCCGAGCGGCAGGCCGAGCGTCGGGTCTGCCAGGCCAGCGGGTGCCTCGAGGGCAGCCGCCATCTCAGCTGCCGAGCCGTACCGCTCGGTCGGCTCGACCGCGAGCGCCCGACTGATGACGGCTGCCAGCGCCGGGTCGACGTCGGGCCGGAGGGCCGTCACAGGCTCGTAGCTGCCTTGACTGGCGGCCAGCGAAACCGCCACGGCGTTCTCGCCCTGGAAGGGTCGTTGCCCGGTGAGAGCCTCATAGAGGAGGACCCCGACCGACCAGAGGTCGGAGGCGACCGAGGCGGGCTCACCCCGGGCTCTCTCGGGTGCCAGGTAGGAGGGCGTGCCGAGGATGACATTGCCCGTGTTCTCGTCCTCTGTCCCCGGAGAGGGGTGGACCGCCTTGGCGATCCCGAAGTCCGACACCTTCGCCATCCCCTCCTGGGTGAGGAGGATGTTGGCGGGCTTTATGTCGCGGTGGAGGACGCCCTTGGCATGGGCGGCCTCGAGGGCGGCGAGCACCTGGGCGCCCACGACGCGGGTTGCAGCCGGCGCCAGCGGGCCGCGGGCGATGAGGTCGTGCAGGGTCTCGCCGGTGACGAGCTCCATGACGATGAAGGCCTTTGAGTCGTCCTCACCGGCGTCGTAGACCGAGACGACATAGGGGCTCGTGACGTGGGCCGCCGCCCGCGCCTCTTCCTCGAAGCGCTGGCGCAGGTGGGGGTCGTGGGCGAGGTGGGGCCGCAGCACCTTGAGCGCCACCGGCCGGGTGAGACGCTGGTCGCGGCCCCGGTAGACCTCGGCCATGCCGCCCTCTCCGATCATCTCCCCGACGAGGTAACGGTCGGCGAGCAGCTGGCCGCGAAGGAGCTGCCCCGCTCGGGGGACGCCCTCGTGGTCGCGCTCGGCGCGCTGGTCTCGGCTCACTTTTCTCACCCGCCTCGGACATACCCACTTGCCCCCGGGCTGATGACCGAGCCGGCTAGCTTTCCGGTCGAGCCCGGCGGCTCTCTTTCAGCCGGGCGCGCCGCTTCTTGTCCTCGAGGCGGGCCTCGACAGCCGCCCTGCTCGGCCTGCTCGGCCGGCGGGGACGGGGTCGCCGGCTGGCGGCGTCGAGTCGGCTGGCGAGACGGGCGAGGGCGAGCTGGCGGTTGGCGGCCTGGGAGCGCTCGGCCGCGGCCACCACCCTCGTCCTCTCGCCGAGGCGCTCCCGCACAGCAGAGAGGAGCAACTCATCTCCCTGCAGCGCGCCCAGGTCGCAGACAAGTTCGGCGCGGGTGTCGGAGGTGTTGACGTGCTGGCCGCCCGGGCCGCCGGCACGTGAGAAGCGCCAGGTGAGGGCGCGGGCGGGGACGACGATGCCGCCCTTTGTGACGATCCCCCCGGCCGGGGCGCTCACCTGTCAGCTTGGCAGGCTCGCCTCGAGCGCTGCCACGACCTCTTCTGACTCCGGCTCGACCATCGGGCGGAAGCGCTGCACAGTGCCGTCGGGAGCGACGAGGAACTTCTCGAAGTTCCAGGTGATGTCGCCTGCCTCGCCTTTGGCATCGGGCGTCGCCGTCAGCTTCTCGTACAACTCGTGACGGCCCTCGCCGTTCACCTCGACCTTCTCGGTCATCGGGAAGGTGACGCCGTAGTTGGTGGAACAGAAGGTTCTTATCTCCTCGGGCGAGCCGGGCTCCTGGGAGCCGAACTGGTTGCAGGGGACCCCGAGGACGCTGAAGCCACGCCCGGCATAACGTTGCTGCAGTCGCTCCAGCCCCTCGTACTGCGGGGTCAGGCCGCACTGCGAGGCCACGTTCACCACGAGCAGGCTCTTTCCCTCGAACTGGTGGAGATCGAGGGGGCTGCCGTCAAGGGCATTGATGGGCGTGTCGAGGATGGACATGGCCCCGACCCTATCCAGTGGCGCTTGCAAGCCCTCCGACCACGGCCGGGGCGCCAAGGCGGGCGGGCCGGTGTCCCAGGCTCCGCCCCAGGGCTAGAGCCGAGGGCACAACGTTTCTGGCAAAGCGAGGCGGATCCCGCCAGCACCGCCGCCGGAGCTCACCGAGCGAGCAGGTGAGAGGTCGTCGCCGGCCACCAGCGGCTCAGTAGGCGGCGATCTCGGGGATGACCTCGCTGCCGATGATGTCGAGGGGGTGGAGGGTGGCGACGTCTCTCACCGAGCCGTGGGCGACGCTGAAGCCGAGAGCGGCCAGCTGGCCGAGGCGGTCGACTGTCTGGCTGGCGTTCTCGCCGTTCGGCCCGAGGTCGAAGTTGAAAAGGACCGTCTTTTCGATCTCGTCGAAGTCACGCCCGATCTCGTTGCAGTGGTCGTGGAGCACCTCGAGCTTGTGGGCGAGGTCGGGGCCGGGGAAGAGGTTGCAGGCGTCGGCGTACTTCGCCACGAGCCGCAGGGTCTTCTTCTCGCCCGATCCACCGACGAGGATGGGTGGCCGGGGCCGGCTGAGGGGCAGCGGGGAGTTGAGCGTCCGTCCCAGCCGGTAGTGGTCGCCCTCGAACGGCCCGTCCTCGCCGTCGAACATCTGCCGGCAGATCTGCAGGGTCTCCTCGAGACGCTCGAAGCGCTCGGCCGTCGGCGGGAAGTCGAGGCCGAGGCCGACCGCCTCCTCCTCGTTCCAGGCCGCTCCGATGCCGAGCATCGCCCGCCCGCCCGAGAGGACATCGAGGGTGGTGACCGCCTTGGCCAGAAGACCGGGTGAGCGGTAGACACAGCCCGTCACCAAGGTGAGCAGGCGCACCCGCTCGGTCCGGGCGGCCAGGTAGCCGAGCGTCGTGTAGGCCTCGAGCATCTCGTTCTCGCGGGGACCCACCTGGTGGATCTGCCAGAAGTGGTCCATGACCGAGAGGCGGTCGAAGCCGACCTCTTCGGCCCGGCCGGCAATTACGCCGAGGTCCCGGGCGAGGTACCCGGGACCGTCGGCATAGGTGAAGTTGGAGAGATGAAGTCCTAGTCGCACGGGGCCGTTCTAACCGGGACTTCGCCCGGGCGGCTCAGATCTTCGCCCAGGCCTCCTCGAGGACGTGACGCAAGGTGGCCTCGATCTCGTCGAACTGCTGCTGCTCGCAGATGAGCGGTGGCGCCAGCTGGATGACAGGGTCGCCGCGGTCGTCGGCGCGGCAGATGAGGCCGGCGTCGAAGAGGGCGGGAGAGAGGAAACCCCGCAGCAAGAGCTCGGCCTCCTCGTCGGAGAACGTCTCGCGGGTCTGCTTGTCCCGCACGAGCTCGATCCCGTAGAAGTAGCCATCGCCCCGCACCTCGCCCACGATCGGCAGGTCGGTCAGCTTCTCGATGGTCGAGCGGAAGGCCGCCTCGTTCTTGCGGACGTGCTCGATGAGCCCCTCCTTCTCGAACAGGTCGAGGTTGGCAAGGGCGACGGCCGAGGAGACCGGGTGGCCGCCGAAGGTGATGCCGTGGGAGAAGCTGCGGCTGCCCTCCAAGAAGGGCTGCATGAGCCGCTCGCTGGCGATCATGGCGCCGATGGGGGAGTAGCCCGAGGTGAGCCCCTTGGCGCAGGTGATCATGTCGGGGACGTAGTCGTAGCGGTTGCAGGCGAACATCTCACCGAGGCGGCCGAAGGCGCAGATGACCTCGTCTGAGACCATCAGCACGCCGTAGCGGTCGCAGATCTCGCGCACCCGCTGCATGTAGCCCTCCGGGGGCGGGAAGCAGCCGCCGGAGTTCTGCACCGGCTCGACGAAGACGGCAGCCACTGTCTCGGGCCCCTCGAACTCGATCACCTGCTCGATCGAGTCGGCGCATCGGAGCGAGCAGGCGTCGAGGTTGGCGCAGTCGATGCAGCGGTAGCGGTTTGTGTTCATCGCCTTGCGGGCGCCCGGGACGAGCGGCTCGAAGGGCTGGCGGGCCTCCGGGATGCCCGTGATGGAGAGGGCGCCGAAGGTGGTGCCGTGGTAGGCGATCGAGCGGCTGATCACCTTGTAGCGACCGGGCTGTCCCACCGAGCGGAAGTACTGGCGGGAGAGCTTCCAGGCCGTCTCCACCGCCTCGGAGCCGCCGGTAGTGAAAAAGACCCGGTCGAGGTCGCCCGGAGTGTGGTCGGCCAACCGCTCGGCCAGCTCGATGGAGGCAGGGTGGGCATACGACCAGAGGGGGAAGTAGGCGAGCTTCTCGGCCTGGGCACGGGCGGCCTCGGCCAGCTCCTTGCGGCCGTGGCCCGCCTGCACCACGAAAAGCCCAGAGAGTCCGTCGAGGTAGCGCTTGCCCCGTGAGTCGTAGACGTAGGCGCCCTCGCCGTGATCGATCACGGGGATCTCGTGCTCGGCGCTGTAGGCGCCCATCCGACTGAAGTGGAGCCAGAGGTGCTGACGGGCGCTGGCGTTGAGGGAGTCGGGGTCCCTTCCCGCCACGACGGGCTGGTCTTCGATCTGGTTGCCGGTCTGTGTCATCTCTTCCTTTGCTCTCATCTGGTGCCCCATGAGTAGGTCTGCTTCTCGAGGCGCAGGTAGATGAAGGTGGCCGTCTCCCGGACACCTTCGATCGGGCGCACCGACTCGTCGAGCAACCTGAGCAGGTGCTCGTCGTCCTCGGCCACGAGCTCGACGAGGATGTCGAACTCGCCGGCACAGAGGACCACGTAGTCGAGCTCGGGCAGCTCGGCGAGTCGCTTGGCGACGGCCCGGACGTCTCCTTCTGCTTTTATCCCGATCATCGCCTGGCGCGAGCAGCCGACCGTCATCGGGTCGGTCACCGCCACGATCTGCATGATGCCCTCGTCGAGCAGCCGCTTCACCCGCTGGCGGACAGCCGCCTCCGAGAGGCCCACGTCCTGGGCGAGAGCGGCGTACGAGCGCCGGCCGTCCTGCTGCAGGGCCTCGATCAGCTGGCGCGAGACATCGTCCAGAAGGCCGTTCGTCGGCATCGCCACGAGCGGGCCTCCTTTCCTGGTCGAGTCCCCCTCCCTAAGGTGGGAGCGCGGCGGTACGGGCAAAGTGCTGCTCATTGTCACATCGCCGTGGGCGGGTGTCAATGGAATCCGTTGCGAATAAGCTGTGTGACAACCGATTCCGGAGGAGGGAGCCCCATGGGAGAAGTCCGTCAGCGCAGGGAGATCGTCACCGAGCTGCCCGGGCCGCGCTCGCGGGAGCTGATGGAGCGCCGCCGGGCCGCCGTGCCGGCCGGGGTGGGCGCCACTATGCCGGTCTTCGCGGCGGCCGCCGAGGGCGGCGTCCTGGTCGACGTCGACGGCAACACCTTCATCGACCTTGGGGCCGGAATCGCCGTGCTGAACGTGGGCTCGGCCGCCCCGGCGGTGGCAGAGGCCGTCGCCGCCCAGGCGGCCGCCTTCACCCACACCTGCTTCCAGGTGACGCCCTACGAGGGCTACGTCGCCCTCGCCGAGCAGCTGAACGGGCTAGTGCCCGGCGATGTCGCCCGCCGCTCGTTCTTCCTCAACTCCGGGGCCGAGGCCGTCGAGAATGCCGTCAAGGTGGCAAGGGCGGCCACCGGCCGCCAGGCGGTCGTCGCCTTCGACCACGCCTTCCACGGCCGCACCCTCATGGGCATGAGCCTCACGGCCAAGGCTGCTCCCTACAAGCGCACCTTCGGGCCGCTCGCCCCCGAGGTCTACAGGATGGCCTACTCCTACCCCTACCGCTGCTCCGCCGGCGCCTCCTACGAGGAGTGCGGGCCCGCCTGCGCCGAGGCGGCCATCTCGGCGATGGACCGCCAGATCGGCGGCGACCGCATCGCGGCCCTCGTCATCGAGCCTGTGCTCGGAGAGGGGGGCGTCGTCGTGCCGGGCGCCGGGTTCCTCCAGGCGCTCGCCGCCTACTGCCAGGAGCACGGCATCGTCTTTGTGGCAGACGAGGTGCAGGCTGGCTTCGCCCGTACGGGCAGGTGGTTCTCGATCGAGCACTCTGGCGTGGTGCCCGACATCGTGACCACGGCCAAGGGCCTCGGGGGTGGTCTGCCGATCGGAGGGGTGACGGGCCGGGCCGAGCTGATGGACGCCGTCCATCCGGGTGGCCTCGGCTCGACCTTCGGCGGCAATCCCGTCTCTTGTGCCGCCGCCCTGGCCGCCATCGAGGAGGTCCGGGCAAAGGACCTCCTCTCTGCCGCCGGCCGCATCGGAGAGGTCTTCTCGACCCGCCTGCGCCCCCTCGCAGAAGAGTGCGCCGCTGTCGGCGACGTGAGGGTCATAGGTGCCATGGCGGCTGTCGAGTTCGTCTCGGACAAGGCCCGCAAGACGCCGGACCCCAAGGCCGCCTCCCGGGTGCTGGCGAGCTGCCACGAGCAGGGCGTCATCGCCTTGAGGGCGGGCACCTTCGACAACGTCGTGCGCATCCTCCCACCCCTTGTCATCGGGGAGGAGCTCCTCGTCGACGGCCTCGAGATCATGGAGAAGGCCATCAGGGCCCTCTGAGTCAGGCTCCGGTCAGCCTGCTCACGACCTGGGCGAGCCGCGAGGGCCGTCCCAGCTTCGCCTCCATGGCGTCGGCCAAGGCCATCGAGCGGAGGCCGGCGTTGATGCCGAGCCACCGGAAGGGCTCCGGCTCCCAGCTCGGCGAGGCGTGACCCACCCAGGGGAGCCCCGTCAGCTCGCTCGGGCGCCCGAGCAGTAGGTCGGCGAGGGTCCGCCCGGCGAGGTTGGTCGTGGCCACCCCGTCACCGACGTAGCCCCCCGCCGAGGCGAGTCCCGAGGCCGGGTCGTAGCGAACAGAGGGGAACCAGTCCCGGTGCACCCCGATCGGGCCGCCCCAGCGGTGGGTGAAGGTCACCTTGCCGAGCTGGGGGAAGAGCTCCTCGGCCGCCTTCTCCACGAGGGAGTGGACCCTCGGGTCGTGCTCGAAGCCCGCGCTCACCTGCGAGCCGTAGTGGTAGGGAGCGCCCCGCCCGCCGAAGGCGAGCCTGCCCTCTCCGGTGACCTGGCCGTAAATCAGGAGGTGGCGCCCGTCCGTGAAGGTGGCACCGGCCGAGAGGGCGCTGCCGAGGCTCGCCACCGCCTCGGCTCCGAGCGGCGCGCTCGCCACCATGAGCGAGTAGATGGGGGCCACCGCCCGCTCCCGCCCCGGCAGGGTGGGTGTGAAGCCCTCGGTGGCCACGACGACCGAGCGGGCCGAGACCCGGCCAGCAGCCGTGACGATCGTGGCGAAGGCGCCGGCCCGGGGGAGGATCTGGCGCACCTCGCTCCTCTCGAAGATCTGGGCCCCCGCCGCCTCGACGCCAGCGGCGAGCCCGCGGGCGAGACGGGCCGGCTGCAACGAGGCGCAGTGGGGAGTGAAGGTCCCGCCGAGCAGGTTGGTCGTGTTGAAGAGCCCCTGCATCTCGTCCCGCTCGACAAAGCGGAGGTCCTCCTCGCCGATGCCGAGCCGGCGCGCCTCTTGCACCTCGGCCCGGAGCGCCTGCAGCTGGGCAGGTGAGCGGGCGGCGTCGACCGTGCCGGCTCGGCGGAAGTCGCACTCGATGGCCTCGGCGGCGGCGACCCGACCGACCTCTTCGACCGTGTCGTACATCGCCCGACGCATGGCGTGCATGGCCTCGAGGCCGAAGAGGCGGGCCAGCTTGGCGTCAGAGACGGCGAAGAGGGCCGAGCACCAGCCGCCGTTGCGCCCGGAGGCCCCGAAGCCGGCGGTCTCCTTCTCCAGCACGACCACCCTCACCGAGGGGTCCGCCTTGCGCAGGTAGTAGGCGGTCCAAAGGCCGGTGTAGCCGGCGCCGACTATGGCGACGTCGGCCTCCACCTCGCCCTCGAGGCCCGGGCGGGGCATGATCTTCTCGCCGAGGTCGTCCATCCAAAAAGAGACCCTGCGGTAGTCATCGGCTCGACCCATGGTGGGAGGATATTGCAGGCTCCGTCGTAGTGGCCAGCGATTGCAACGAAATCCGGGGCCAATGCCCCCGGTTGCAACGGAATCACTTGTCCGGCGCCCCTCTCATCTGCCAGGATCAGCACACTGAACAAGCGGAGGTCCAGGTGACACGGAAGCTGCAGAATTTCGTCGGCGGCAAGCTCGTCGACAGCCAGAGCGGCGAGACGATGCCCGTCGTCAACCCCGCCACCGGCGAGGTCTACGCCGAGGCGCCCGTGTCGGGGGCGGCCGACGTCGACGGTGCCTTCGCGGCTGCCGCTGCCGCCTTCCCGGGCTGGCGGGATGCCACGCCCTCAGAGCGGAGCCTGGCGCTCTTTCGCATCGCCGATGCGATGGAGGCCCGCGCCGAGGACCTCGTCAAGGCGGAGTGCGAGAACACCGGTAAGCCCTATGAGCTCACGATGAGCGAAGAGATCCCGCCGATGGTGGACCAGATCCGCTTCTTCGCCGGCGCCGCCCGCCTCCTCGAGGGCCGGGCGGCCGCTGAGTACATGACCGGTCACACCTCGTTCGTCCGCCGCGAGCCGATCGGGGTCTGCGCCCAGGTGACGCCGTGGAACTACCCCCTCATGATGGCCGTGTGGAAGTGGGCGCCGGCCATCGCAGCCGGCAACACGGTCGTGCTCAAGCCCTCTGACACCACCCCTGTCTCGACGGTGCTCATGGCCGGGATCATGGCGGAGTTCCTCCCAGAGGGCGTCTTCAACGTGGTCTGCGGCGACCGCGACACGGGCCGCGCCCTCGTGGCCCATCCGGTGCCTGTCATGATCTCGGTCACCGGCTCGGTCCGGGCGGGCATGGAGGTGGCCAAGGCGGCGGCCGACGACCTGAAGCGGGTCCATCTCGAGCTCGGCGGCAAGGCGCCGGTCATCGTCTTCGACGACGCCGATGTCGAGAAGGCCGCAGAGGGGATCGCCGCGGCCGGCTACTTCAATGCCGGGCAGGACTGCACGGCCGCCACTCGTGTGCTGGCCGGACCTAGGGTGCACGACGACTTCGTGGCCGCCCTCGTCGAGCAGGCCAAGGCGAAGAGGGTCGGCGCTCCCGCCGACGAGCCCGACTTCGGCCCGCTCAACAACGCCAATCAGCTAGAGAAGGTGAGCGGCTTCCTAGCCCGCACCCCCGATCACGCCGAGGTGCGCACCGGCGGCCACCATCTCGGGGGGAACGGCTTCTTCTTCGAGGCGACCGTGGTCGACGGCCTCCACCAGGACGACGAGATGATCCAGGACGAGATCTTCGGCCCGGTCATAACCGTGCAGCGCTTCTCAGACGAGCAGGAGGCGTTGGCCTGGGCGAACGGCGTGCAGTACGGCCTCGCCTCCTCGGTCTGGACCAAGGACCACGGCCGGGCGATGCGGATGGCAAAGGGACTCGACTTCGGGGCTGTCTGGATCAACACCCACATCCCCCTCGTGGCCGAGATGCCGCACGGCGGCTTCAAGCACTCTGGCTACGGCAAGGACCTGTCGATGTACGGCTTCGAGGACTACACCCGCGTAAAGCACGTCATGAGCGCCATCGACTGATGACTGCGAACGAGCCAACGGGCGAGCAGCTCCTCGTCCCGCACTTCATAGCCGGAAAGCGCGCCGGCCTCGACCGGGCCGAGCAGCGCCGCGGCCTCATCGTGAACCCGGCCACCGGGAGAAAGCGGGGCGAGGTCCTCTTCGCCGACGACACCCTCGTCGACGAGGCGGTGGCGGCCGCAAAGGAGGCGTTCCAGTCGTGGCGGGAGGTCTCGATCGCCCGCCGCACGGCCGTCCTCTTCTCCTTTAGGGAGCTGCTCGTGGCGCGACGGCGCCAGCTGGCCGAGCTCATCACCGCCGAGCACGGCAAGACCGTCGACGACGCCCTCGGGGAGATCGCTCGGGGCATCGACGTCGTCGAGTTCGCCTGCGGTGTGGGCGACATCCTCCGGGGTGGCTACTCCGAGAACGCCTCGAGCGGGGTCGACACCTACTCGACCCGCCACCCGCTCGGGGTGGTGGCCGGGATCACGCCGTTCAACTTCCCGGCGATGGTGCCGATGTGGATGTTCCCCGTTGCCCTGGCGGCGGGCAACTGCTTTATCCTGAAGCCCTCGGAGAAGGACCCCTCCGCCTCGGTCTTCCTCGCCGAGCTGCTATCGGAGGCGGGGCTGCCAGACGGTGTCTTCTCGGTCGTCCAGGGCGACAAGGAGGCGGTGGACTGCCTCCTCCAGCACCCCGACGTGAAGGCGGTCAGCTTCGTCGGCTCGACGCCCATCGCCCGCTACGTCTACGAGCAGGCCACGAGTCGCGGGAAGCGGGTGCAGGCCCTCGGCGGGGCGAAGAACCACATGGTCGTCCTGCCCGACGCCGACCTCGACATCACTGCCGACGCGGCGGTCTCGGCCGGCTTCGGCTCGGCCGGAGAGCGCTGCATGGCCATCTCGGTCGTCGTCGCCGTCGACCCTGTCGGAGACGAGCTAGTCGACGCCATCGCCGAGAGGATGGCGAGGGTGACAGTCGGCCCCGGAGACAGGCCCGGCGTCGAGATGGGACCACTCGTCACCGAGGCCCACAGGGACCGGGTCGCCTCCTACGTGGCCGCAGCCGAGTCGGACGGGGCGAGCGTCGTCGTCGACGGCCGCCGCCACGAGGCCGCCGGCGGCGAGGGTTTCTTCCTCGGGCCGACCCTCATCGACCATGTCGGAGCGGAGATGTCCTGCTACCGCGACGAGATCTTCGGCCCCGTCCTCTCGGTCGTGCGTGTGGGCTCGTTCGAGGAGGCCGTCTCGCTCGTGAACGCCAACCCCTACGGCAACGGCACGGCGGTGTTCACCAACGACGGCGGGGCTGCCCGGCGCTACCAGCGAGAGGTAGAGGTCGGCATGGTCGGGGTCAACATCCCGATCCCCGTCCCGGTCGCCTACTACCCCTTCGGCGGCTGGAAGGACTCGCTCTTCGGCGACCTGCACGCCTACGGGCGGGACGGCGTCGCCTTCTACACCAAGGGCAAGGTCGTGACCGCCCGCTGGCCCGACCCGGCCGTCCGCCACGGCGTCCAGCTCGGCTTCCCGAGCTCTAGCGGCTGATCTGCACCGAGTAGCTCGTCGGCACCATCTCCACCCAGGTGTTGCCGGGCGTGAGGTAGACCCGTCGGCCCTTCGGGAGATACAGGGCGAAGGGGTAGCGGCGGAGGCGCCGCCGCCACCTGCACTTCACGAAGTGACCCTGGCGAAAGACATAGGCGACACCGCTGCCGACGGTGATCGAGTCGGTCCCGTGGACGGTGCCACTCTCGGCGTATGGCCCCGGGCGGGTCCTCACCATCTCGACGATGACGTTCTTCGCCTGCAGCTGCACGCCCGAGGAGTCGAGGTCGGGCTGGCTGCCGTAGTAGCGCTCGAAGGCGCCCGTCTTCTGGTCCCAGCGCCAGACGACGGTGGAGCCGCCGGCGAAGCCGGGGAGCGCCACCGAGGCGACCCTGGTGAACCCTGCCTGCAGCCGCTTCTCGTAGAGGAACTGCGGCGGGGGAGGGGTCTTCACCTTGTCGAGAGCCCAGAGGCGGGCCGTCGAGGTGTAGAGGTTCCACGGCGGCACCCGGTTCGAAGTGCGGTAGTAGGCATAGGTGCCGGGCGGGAACGAGCCGTTGGCGTCGAAGAGCCAGTGGAGGCTCGCCACGACCTTGTACCAGTAGTTGATCCCGCCCGAGAACGCGAGGATGGGATGGCGGTAGGAGGCGAGCACCTGCCAGTCGGTCCAGCGCACGGAGCGGACCGGGCCGAGGACCGGGGCCTCGTGGCACTGGAAGACGGCCAGGTAGCGGGTGATGCCGCCTTCGGCCATCTCCTCGTAGACGATGTCCGCGTGCTCGAGGCCCGTCTGGGGACGGGAGGCGGGGTCGTTTCCGATCTTGACGCCGAGGGCCGGCCGCTGCGGCACCCGTCCGCCCGGTGCCGGCATGCCCGTGAGGGGGCAGAGGTGGCGCGCCAGCCTCGCCTTCGGTCGGGTCGGCGAGGTAGTCGTGCTCGTGATGGTCGTCGGTGCCTCGTGGGCTCGGGCGGCGGGGTGGCCGCCCGACAAGGCGGCGGTGATGCCGCCGGCCGCCCCCAGCACGATCACGGCTCCGGCCGTGGCCGAGGCGATCCTCTGGCGCTTGCTCAGGCGCCCGAAGACGCCCTTTCGGCGGTGGTTGCTCTCAGGTGACAAGGCAGATTCCTCTTGTAGCCAGCTGGCCAAGGGTACTTAGCGCCAGACCGCCGCCGACGGATTTGAGATCATGGCAACGGTGCTAGCTCCCCCGGCCGGACTCCTCGCTGACCAGCGGCGCCCCCGCCAGAGCCGCCTCGTCGAGCGGGCCGACTGGTACCTGGCGGTCCCCGGCACCCTTCAGCTCGTCGGCTCGGGCGACCTCTCGTTGTCCGATCTCGAGTCGGTCCGCTCCGAGCTCTCGCACCGCTACGGCGAGCTCGCCTGCTTCGTCGCCGTCGGGCGGCCCCGCGAGCTCGAAGAGCACCTCCCGAACCGCTTCGGCACACGCCGCATCACCTGGTCCGAGCGGATCGGCCGGCCCATCTCTCCCAGCCTGCGGGCCATCGCCCGAGGGGCGCGCCTCGCTGCTCTCTCCTCGGCGGTCTGCTGGGTCGACTCTGAGCGGCTCTTCGCCGAGGGGGAGGAGGTCCCCCTTCCCTGGACCTCGCCCCCGGTGGCCCTGCAGGTGGTGCGGCCCGCCCGGTTGCGGCGTGCCCTCACCGCCGCCGTCGGTCCCGGTGGCCCGCGGCGGGCCCTGCTCGCCTAGCGACAGGCCGGGCAGAGCCCTTCGAAGACGATCTGCACCGAGTGGACCTCGAAGCCGTGGCGCTCCGTCTCGGAGAGGTCGAGCGCCTCCGCCCCGCTAAAAAAGACGTCTCGCAGCTCGCCGCAGGCGGTGCAGACGAGGTGGTGGTGGGGGAGATGGGCGTTCGGGTCGTAGCGCTTGGCGCCTGGGAACCCCGGCACCTCGACCACCTCTCCCATCGAGACGAGCTCGTTCAAGGTGTTGTAGACGGTGGCGAGGCTGATCTCGGGCAGGAGCTGCTGAGCGCGGCTGTGGACGGCCTCGGCGGTGAGATGGATGTTCTCCCCGTCGAGCACCTCTGCCACTACCCTCCGTTGGGGCGTGAGCCGGAATTCGTGGGCCCGCAGACGCTGCAACAGATCGCTGATGAGAGGAATTCTACCTGGTGGACCTAAGGAGGCTCGGGTGAGCGGCAGCGATCCGACCTGGATCGAGCGCTTCGGTGCCGGCCCTTTGCGGGGCGAGGGCGCCGGCTCGCTCGTGGCCGTGAAGGACCTGATCGACGTGGCGGGCTCTGTCACGACCGCCGGTTGCCGGGCCGTGGCGGTCTCGGCCGAGGCGGCCTCGGCCGATGCCGCCTGCATCGCTTCCTTGCGCCAGGCAGGCGCCCGGCTGGCGGGCAAGGTCAACCTGCACGAGCTCGCCTACGGGGTGACAGGGGTGAACCCCTGGTACGGCATGCCGGCAAACCCGGCCGACCCGGGCAGGGTGCCCGGCGGCTCCTCGTCGGGCTCGGCCGTGGCAGTCGCCCTCGGCGAGGTTGACTGGGCCCTCGGCACGGACACGGGCGGGTCGGTCCGGATCCCGGCCGCCTGCTGTGGCATCGTCGGCCTCAAGACCACCCACGGGCGCATCTCGACCGAGGGGGTCTGGCCGCTCGCCCCGAGCTTCGACACAGTCGGCCCGCTGGCGCCAGACGTCGCCGGAGTCGTCACCGCCATGGCCGAGCTGGAGGGAGGCTTCGAGCCGGCCCCCCTCGAGGGCTGGCCGCTCGCCCGGTTGCGGGTGGACCTCGGCGAGAGGGCGGCCATCGACCCGGTGATCGACGCCGCCGTCGACGACGCCCTCAAGGCGAGCGGGCTCGGCGCCGAGGACGTGGCCCTCGGTGAGTGGCCCGAGGCCTGGGCCGCCCAGCAGGTGCTCCTGGCCGAGGAGGCCCACCGGGTGGACGGCTTCTTGCTCGAGCAGGGGCGCATCGATGGCGTCGGCGAGCCGGTGCGGAGCCGGCTCGTCCAGGCCAAGCAGCAGCCGGCCGCCCTCGAGCGCGCCGCCGCTGTGCGGGCGAGCTTCGCCCGCCGTCTCGAGGTGCTCTTCTCCCACTTCGGGGCCCTCGTCCTCCCCACCCTCCCGATGAGGCCCTTTCCTGCCGACGAGGTGCGCGACGGGCTGGGCGGCCTCTGCTCGCCGGTCAACCTGGCCGGCCTGCCCGCCATCACCATCCCCGTCCCGGCGACAGGGCGACCGCCGACGGGCCTGCAGCTGATCGGTCCGGCCGGGAGCGAGGAGAGGCTCGTCACTCTGGCGGCCGTGATCGAGGCGGCCGTCAGCCGCTGAAGTTCCGCCCCTCTGGCGGCCCGGGTGGCTCAAGCGAGCCGAGGCGGCGGAGGAGATGGCGCCTCGCTTCCTCGTCGCCGGGCAGACCCCGCTGCTCGAGCCGGGCGGCGACGGCGGCCCGGTGCTCCTCGTCGACGTTCCCCCCGTACTTGAACTTGGCCCGCACCTCGCTCACCGCCAGCTTGATGCCGCGGATGGCCGGTAGCTGGCCGACGTGCTCGGAGGGATCGACGTGCCCATCGCCGGGCTGGAAGGTGGCGAGCTGGAGGCGGAGGAGCTCCACCTTGCCGGCCTCGTCGTCCACGACCTCGGCCTCGCCCGAGAGCTGGACTGCGGCGTAGTAGGTGGTGGGGATGCCCCGGGCGGGGTCCTCTCCTCCTATCGCCTTCCAGGAGGCCGGGATGAAGGCCCAGTCGCCTGCCAGGCTGAGAAGGAGGCGGGGCGACTCCTCCAGCGCCTCGAAGATGGGGTTCGCCCTGGCCAGGTGCAGCCAGACCGCCGGGGCCTCCGGCGTGCCCGTGAGGACGTACTGGGTGGGCACGACGACAGGCAGCAGGCGCCCCGCCCCGGGGGCGACCAGGTGACCGAGGAGGGGGCGCCGGGCGAACTCCCACCACTCCCTCTCGCCGAGCGGCTCGTCGCAGCGGTGTATGAGCATGCTCTTGCTGTCAGCCGGCGAGGGCGACGCCGAGCACGAGCGCTGCCAGGGAGGTGGTGCCGGCGACCGCCCCCCAGACGGCGAGGCCGGCGGTCGAGCGGGCCCGCTGGTGCAAGAGGGCCGAGAGGCCCGCCAGCGCCACCACGGCGATCTTCACCCAGAGCACCACCTGCCAACTCCCGGTCGATCGCCCGGCGTGGACGGCGAAGACGTTCCAGATGCCAGTGGCGACGAGGAGGCCGTAGGCGGGCCACTGCAGCCGGCCGAAGGCGGCCGCGATCTTCCGGCTGGCCCCCTCGCCGAGGCGCCGGACGGTCGAGAGGAGGCCGGCCACAGTCAGCTGGCCCCCCACCCAGACGGTTGCCCCGAGGACGTGGAGGGAGAGACGGGTGATCGTGAGGGCGCTCGCCAGGTGCTGTCCCGACATCGGTCTCAGTCTTGCCGGAGGTCGCCCTGGCCACCAGTTCTGATAGGAGAAGGGGATGGCACATGGCGCCGAGCACGAGCCGCAAGCGGCCGGAGAGGGCTACGAGCTCGACAGTGACACGGCGCTCGAGGGGCTCGGCGAGGGCCGCTACAGGGGCGAGGTCTCGGCCCGCTGGGGAGTGGGTGCCGGTCCGAACGGCGGCTACCTGGCCGCCTTCATCCTGCGGGCGGTCCTCGCCGAGTCCGCCCTGCCCGACCCGCTCAGCCTCACGGTGCACTACCTCTCCCGTCCCGCCGAGGGCCCCTGCGAGCTCGTCGTGACCCGCCTGCGGGAGGGACGGGGCCATGCCAGCTACCGGGCCGACCTCGTGCAGTCGGGCGAGGTCCGCTGTGCCGCCCTCGCCACCCTCGGCCGGCTCCGCCCCGCCGGCCCCCTCGACTTCCAACCCGAAGCGCCGGCGGTGCCTCCACCGGAGGAGTGCTCGGCTGTGCGCCGCCTGGGCGAGGCTGCGGCAATCTGGGAGCGGGTCGAGCAGCGGGTGGCCCGGCCCGACGACGTCTTTTTCATGCGGGCGGCCCCGGGGGAGGCGAGGACCGGCGGCTGGACGAGGCTCCTCGACGGCCGGCCGACAGACGCCCTCGCCCTCGCCCTCTTCCTCGACTGCTGGCCGCCGGCCGTCTTCGGCCGCACGCTCCAGCCGGACCCGATCGGGGCGCCCACCCTCGAATACACCGTGCACTGGCGCAATGGCGCGGCTTCCGACTGGTGCTACGCCAGCTTCGAGACCCGCGCCCTCACCGGTGGCTACGTCGACGAGGAGGGAGAGCTCTTCGACGAGGAGGGGACCCTGGTCGCCTGCAGCCGCCAGCTCGCCCGCTACGACGGCAGCGGCCGCCGGGCTGCCGGCCGCTGAGGGGCCCGCTCGGCCGAAGGGCCGCCGGCCGCACCACTAGCCTCGCCCTGCCATGGACTCGACGGCGCTCCTCACCGACCACTACGAGCTGACGATGCTCGACGCCGCCCTCCGCTCCAAGGTGGCCGGGCGGCGAGCGGTCTTCGAGGTGTTCTCCCGCTCGCTGCCCCCCGGGCGCCGCTATGGGGTCTTCGCCGGACTCTCCCGACTCCTCGAGGCGATCGCCCGCTTCAGCTTCTCGAGCGCCGAGCTCGGCTACCTCGCCGAGGAGGAGATAGTCACCTCAGAGTGTCTCGAGTACCTCGAGGGCTACTCGTTCTCGGGCTCGGTCGACGCCTACGCCGAGGGGGAGTGCTACTTCCCGGGAAGCCCGGTCCTCACCATCGAAGCGAGCTTCGGGGAGGCCGTCCTCCTCGAGACCGTTCTCTTGTCCATCTGCAACTTCGACTCCGCCGTGGCGGCCGCCGCCTCCCGCATGGTCGGAGCGGCAAGGGGCAGGCCCGTCATCGAGATGGGAGCTCGGCGCACCAACGAGCTGGCCGCCGTGGCGGCCGCCAGGGCGGCCTACGTCGCCGGCTTTGCCTCCACGTCCGACCTCGAGGCCGGCCGGCGCTACAAGATCCCCACCAGCGGCACGGCCGCCCACGCCTTCGTCCTTGCCCACGACAGCGAGGAGGAGGCCTTCGCCGCCCAGCTCGAGGCGATGGGGACGGGGACGACGCTGCTGGTCGACACCTTCGATGTCGACCAGGCGATACGAAGCGCCGTCTCGCTCTGCCGCGAGCGGGGGGCGAGCGGGCCGGGGGCAATCCGGCTCGACTCCGGTCACCTCGCCACCGAGGCCAAGGAGGCCCGCCGGCTGCTCGACGAGCTCGGCGCCACCGCGACGAGGATCGTCATCACCTCTGATCTCGACGAGCACGCCATCGCCGAGCTCGCCACCGCCCCGGCCGACGCCTACGGCGTCGGCACGAGGGTCGTGACCGGCTCGGGGGCGCCGACGGCGGCTTTCGTCTACAAGCTCGTCGCCATCGCCGGGCCCGACGGCGAGCTCCGCCCCGTCGAGAAGCTCTCGCCCGCCAAGCGCTCACCGGGCGGGCGGAAGAGGGCGAGCCGTCTCCTCGACCAAGGGGGGAGGGCGCGGGCCGAGCTCGTGCTGCCAGCAGGCAGCGCCGAGCCCGAGCTGCCGGCGGGCTGGTCGCTGCGAGCTCTGCAGCGGCAGGTTGTGGATGGGGGGAGGGCCGCCGGCCTGCCGGAGCTGGAGCGAGCCCGGAGACAACACCGCTTCGCCCTCGCCGAGCTCGGCCCGCTCGCTCTCGACCTGGCACCCGGTGAGCCGCTCCTTCCGACGAGGTACTCGGCCGAAGGAGGGCTGGTGCCATGAGCCCGCAGACGAGCGGGCCGCTCTCGGGCCTCCTCGTGGCCGACTTCTCCCGGGTCGTGGCCGGTCCCTACGCCGCCATGCTCCTCGGCGACCTCGGAGCCGAGGTCGTGAAGGTGGAGCGACCCGGGGCGGGCGACGACACCCGCGGCTTCGGTCCGCCCTTCGTGCCCGACGGGGCGGGCGGGACCACGAGCTCGTACTACCTGTCGGTCAACCGCAACAAGCGGGGGGTCGCATGGGACCTGCGAAGCGAGGAGGGCAGGCAGAAGGCGTCCCGCCTCGCCGCCCGGGCCGACGTCCTCATCGAGAACTTCAAGCCGGGGACGGCCGCCCGGCTCGGCCTCGGCTACGAGGAGCTCGCTCGCGCCAACCCGAGGCTCGTCTACTGCTCGGTCTCGGGCTTCGGCTGGGGCGAGGAGGGCTCCAAGCTGCCCGGCTACGACTTCTTGGCCCAGGCCGTCAGTGGGCTCATGTCGATAACGGGGGATCCACCCGAGCGCGGGGGCGAGCCGCGGAAGGTGGGGGTGGCCGTGGTCGACGTCCTCACCGCCCTCTTCGCCGCCAACGGCATCATGGCCGCCCTCTACGAGCGGGAGCGGAGCGGGCTCGGCCAGCTGGTTCGCGTCGACCTCCTCTCGAGCTCGCTCGCAGCCCTCATCAACCAGGCGAGCACCTACCTCACGAGCGGCCGGGTCCCCGGCGCCATGGCCAACCGGCATCCGAGCATCGCCCCCTACGAGACGCTGGCGGCTTCCGACCGGCCCCTCGTCGTGGCCGTCGGCAACGACGGTCAGTTCGCCGCCTTCTGCCGCGTGCTCGAACGCGAGCAGCTCGCCCGGGACGCCCGCTTTGTCACGAACGAGGGCCGGGTCGCCAACAGAGAGGAGATGGTGGTGCTGCTCGAGGAGGCGCTGGCCGCCCGGCCTGCTGCTGCCTGGGTGGCGGCGCTGGCCGAAGCGGGCGTCCCAAGCGGCGTGGTGAACGACATCGGAGAGGCCTTCGCCCTCGCCGAGCGGCTCGGTCTCTCTCCGGCCGTCCGCATCGCCGCCGGTGAGGTGAGGGGCCAGCCGGCGGCCGAGGCGGACCCGGGCGCACAGGTGTCGAGCCCGATCGGGCTCTCGCGGACGCCGGTCTCCTACCGGCTCGCGCCGCCCCGTCTCGGCGAGCACTCGGCCGAGGTCGAAAGAGAGCTCGAGGTCTGACAGACCGCCTGCCCGTGCGCCGCCGGCCTGCCCGCCCGGCCTGGGAGGATGGCGCCGTGGCGCCGCCGCTCACCGAGCCCGCAGTGACCGGGGCCGAGACGACCTCGCTCTGGCCCATGTGGGTGCTCGCCCTCGTGATCATGATCGACCAGGTCGATCAGAACATCCTCCGGGGGGCCGCCAGCCCGATCCAGCACACCTTCCACCTGAGCGACTTCGAGGTCGGCCTGCTCCTCTCGTGCTACACGATCGCCAACGGGATCGTGAGCGTCCCGGCCGGCTACCTGGCCGACCGGTGGGTGAGGCGCCGGGGGATCGCAATCACACTCGTCGTCTGGTCGGCGATAACGGCGCTCACGGCCGCCGCCTTCGACTACGCCGCCCTGCTGGCGGTCCGCACAGCCCTCGGGGCGGGCGAGGCGGTGAGCGAGCCCTCCTCCTCGAGCCTGCTGGCCGACCTCTACCCCCAGCGGCGCCGGGGCCTCGCCTTTGCCACCCAGCAGTGCCTCTCTTTCATCGGCTTCGGCCTCGGGCTCGCCCTCGGCGGCATCGTGGCGAGCGCCGCAGGCTGGCGAGCTGCCTTCCTCCTCGTCGGGCTGCCCGGCTCCCTCATCGCCTTGGCGGTCTGGCGGCTGCGAGAACCCGTGCGGGGGGCTGTAGACCGCGAGGGGGGTGAGGCCCCGGCGCTGCCGGCCGAGCAGGGCGGTCTCGGGCCGATGGCCACCCACCTCTGGCAGGGCTTTCGCACCGTCATAGGGATCCGGACGCTTCGCTACGCCCTGGCGGGCGTCTCGGCTCTCCTTTTCACCGTGACGGCGGCGGCATCGGCCCTGCCGCAGTTCTACGAGCACCAGCTGCACAAGAGCACCGGGCAGGCGGCCGCCTACACCGGCCTTCTCATCGTCGTCGCCGGCGTGCCGGGAGTCTTCGTCGGCGGGCGGCTGGCGGACCGGGTCGCCCTCCGCTACAGGGGGGGCCGAGTGGGCCTGCCGGCCCTTTCGCTCCTTGCCGGCGAGGCCGTCTTCGCCCTCTCCTTCGTGCCGATGGCCTTCGCCGGTGTCTTTTTGCTGGAGCTGGCCGGCACCTTCCTCATCACCATGGCGGTGCCGCCCATAAAGGCCGGCCTCTCCGACGCCCTGCCGGCCGCTATCAGAGGGACCGGCTTCGCGGCGTTCAACATCGTCTCTGTCATCGCCGGTCAGGCCGCCGCCTCGGTGGTCGTCTTCTCCATCGCCGGCGCCTTCGGCAGCAATTACCGCACCGCCCTCCTCGTCGTCAGCCCGGGGGTGGCCGCCGGCGCCCTCGTCCTGTGGCACGCCAGGCTCTTCCTCGACGAGGACGTCGCCCGGGCTAGGTCGGCTCCAGCACCCCTGGATTGAGGAGGCGGCCCGGGTCGAGGGCCGCCTTCACCGCCGCCATGAGGGCGAGGTTGGCCGCCGGGCGGGCTGAGCCGAGGTAGCGCGCCTTTGCCACCCCCACCCCGTGCTCTGCCGAGATCGTGCCGCCGAGGCCGGTCACGATCTCGACGACGGCGTCGTCGAGCGACTCGTCCTCGGGGGCGGGGCCGAGCAGGTTGACATGGACGTTCGACTCGGCGAGGTGGCCCCAGAGGTAGAGCTCACAGCCCTCCTCCCGGGCGAAGCGAGCCGAGAGAGAGGCCAGCAACTCCTCCACCCTCCGCGTCGGCACGGCCACGTCCAGCTTGTGGGGGACCCCCCGCCTGGAGACGGCCTCGGTGTGACGCTCTCTGTAGCTGAAGAGGCGGGAGCGGGCCGCCGTCTCGGTGGCGACAGCCGACTCGAGGGGAGGCACCGCCGAGAGGAGGTGCTCGAGCTCGGAGAGGAGGTCTCCTTCTCCGGCCAGCTCGAGGGTGAGCCAGGCCGCCGCCCCCTCGTCGAGGCCGACGGGGCGGGCGAGGTCGAACTGCTCTGTCACGAGCTCCATGCCGGGGCGCAAGGTGAGCTCCATCGACTCGAGCGAGGGGAGGCCGGTGCGCCCGGCGGCGGCCGCCTCGACGGCGGCTCGCGGCGAGGAGTAGGCGAGGAGGGCGACGAGGCGCGTGCGCGGGAGCGGCACGAGCTTCAGCATCACCTTGGTGAAGATGGCGAGCGTCCCCTCGCTCCCAGCGAAGAGGGCCGCCGGTGACCAGCCGACGGAATCCTTGGCGAGACCGCTCAGCTCGCTCACGACGCTCCCGTTGGCGAGGACGGCCTCGATGCCGCCGAGGCGGTCGCGCATCGAGCCATGGCGGAAGACCGTGAGGCCGCCGGCGTTGGTGGCGGCCATCCCGCCCAAGGTGGCGCTCTCGCGGGCCGACAGGTCGATGCCGAGGCCGAGGCCGGCGGCGGCAGCCGCTCGCTGGGCCGCCCCGAGGGTCGTGCCGGCGCCGGCGAGCAGGCGCAGCCCGAGCCGGTCCACCTCCTCGATCCGAGCCAGCCGGGCGAGGGAGAGGACGAGCTGGGGCCGGGCCTCCTGCCGCCTCTTTCGCGGCACCGAGCCTCCGACGAGGCCGGTGTTGCCGCCCTGGGGGATGAGCACCGCCCCGTGCGACCTCGCCACCTCGATCACGGCGGCCACCTCGGCAGTGTCAGCGGGCCGGGCGACAGCGAGCGCCTCTCCTTCGAACCGCCCTGTCCAGTCGGTGATGTAGGAGGCGATCACCTCCGGGTCGCTCGGGCAGTTGGCCGGACCGAGGAGGGACTCGAGCTCTTCGAGCAGGGCGGCGGGGCGGGTCAAGAGGAGGACTTCCGCGGGTCGCCCTCGCCGCCCTCGCCGCCGTCGCCCTGTTCCTCGCCCTGGTGGCGCTGGCGCATCCGCTCGATGATCTCGCGGGGCTGGCGGGGGAGGGGCGCCGGGCGGGTGGGGCGCCGGGGCGGGTGGGCTGGGACAGTCCGGGGTGGGCGCTTGGGGATGGTGCGGTTCACGTAGAGCTCGCGGGGGGTCGGCTTCGGCTCGGGAGCCGGCCCGACGGCGGAGGCGATCATGGCGAGGTTGGGCACCTTCACGAGCCCCTCGTCGGTCTCGAGCTCGACATAGGTGAGGCCCATGGCCAGCACCTCTCCCTCGATCGGGCCGTTCAGGGCGCCCGAGCGGATCTTGATCCGCTGGCCGACGACGAAGGGCCGGGCGACCATGAGGACGATGCCGGCGAAGACGTTCCCGAGGCTCTGCTGGGCGGCGAGGCCGACGATGATGCCGGTGACGCCGGCGGCCGCCAGCAGCCGGGTGGCGCTCACCCCGAGCATGCCGATCGTGACGATGACGACGAGGATGCTGCCGGTGATCGTCAGGATGAGCCGGAGGGCCGCCCCCGCAGTCGGGCCCCCGCCCGAGTGGATGAGGCGGCCGATCTGGGTGGCAAAGCGCCGGACCGCAAGGGAGCCGAAGACGAGGAAGGCGCCCGCCGTGCCCACCGCCCAGAGGTGGAGGTCCATCTCCCGGCCCCGCAAGGTGGCCCCCTCGGTCTGGTTGAGCACGATGGCGGCGATGGCGATGGCCAACGAGATGACGGCGATGCGGAAGTGGGGGCGGGGCGGCAACGGCGCCAGGGGCTGGCGCCCCGGCGGTGCCGCCGACCGCTGCCGGCGCGCCCGGCGGAGCTCTCTCCAGAGCGGGCGGGCCATACCTACGTTGTACTCCGCCGGCTCGGCGCCACCCGGCGCGGCTCGCCCTCCGCCTTGGCGAAGTGCGGCGGCCAGGGGGCGTCTCCGAGCCCCTCCTCCTCGTCACGGCGGGCCAGCTCGAGCAGGCTCTCGAGGCTCTGGGCGACATCGTCTATCGGGGCCGATGGGTCGCCCCTCTCGGTGTAGAGGGCGGGCACGGTGGCGATGGTGAGGTCGCCCGGCTCGACGCTTTCCACCTCCTCCCACTCGATCGGGCACGAGACCCGCCCCTCGGGGTTGGCCCGCACGCTGTAGGCGGAGGCGACGGTGCGGTCGCGGGCGTTCTGGTTGTAGTCGATGAAGACGGCCTCGCCCCGCTCCTCCTTCCACCACTTCGAGGTGGCGATCCCCGGCAGGCGCCGCTCCACCTCGCGGGCGAGCGCCAGGGCCGCCCGACGCACCGCCGTGAAGTCCCAGCGGGTCTCGATCCGGACGTTGACGTGGATGCCGCGCGAGCCCGATGTCTTCGGGTAGCCGGTGAGGCCGTGCTCGTCGAGCACCTGGCGCACCTCGAGGGCCACCCGGCGGACCTGGTCGAAAGAGAGCCCGGGCTGGGGATCGAGGTCGACACGGAGCTCGTCGGGATGGTCCACGTCCGCCCGACGCACCGGCCAGGGGTTGAGGTCGAGGCAGCCCAGGTTGGCCGCCCAGCAGATGTGGGCGACGTCGGTCGGACAGAGCTCCTCGGCCTCCCGTCCGCTCGGGAAGGCGACGGTGACAGTCTCGAGCCAGGCGGGGCGGCTCTTCGGCACCCGCTTTTGGTAGAAGAACTCCCCCTCGGCCCCGTTCGGGTAGCGCTTCAGCACCGTCGGCCGCTCTCGCACCCCCCGCAGCGCCCCCTCCCCGACGGCCAGGTAGTAGCAGACGAGGTCGAGCTTGGTCTCGCCCCGGGCGGAGAAGAAGACCTTGGAGGGATTGGTCACCTCCAGGCTCCGCCCCGCCACCTCGAGCTCGACGGGCGGCTCTGTCTTTGCCATCTCCATATCGTCGCCGATCGCGGGCCCAGCTGTACGATCCGGTCGACATGGAACAGGCCTGGACCCTCGAGCAAGCCCGTGAGGCGGACGCCTCCGATCCGCTCTCACACACCAAGGAGCGCTTCTTCCTGCCAGAAGGAGTCCTCTACCTCGACGGCAACTCCCTCGGGGCCCTCGCCAAGGCGGTGCCGCCCGCCCTCGCCCGCTTGGCCGAGGAGGAGTGGGGCGGACGTCTCATAGCCGGCTGGCGGGAGTGCGGCTGGATGGAGGCACCCGAGCGGGTGGGCGACCTGATCGCGCCATTGCTCGGCGCCGAGCCGGGGGAGGTGATCGTGGCCGACACGACGACGATCGCCATCCACAAGGTGCTCGGGGCGGCGCTGGCGGCCCGCCCCGAGCGCAAGACCGTGCTCACTACGAGCGACAACTTCCCGAGCGACCTCTACGCCTGCTCGGAGACGGCCCGGCGGCACGGGGCCGAGCTGAAGGTGGTCGAGCGGTCCGAGCTGCTCGCCGCCATCGACGAGAGCGTGGCAGCGGTCGAGGTGACCCACGTCGACTACAGGACGGGGGCCGTGCACGACCTGCCTGCTGTGACCGCGACGGTCCACGCCGCCGGCGGCCTCATGATCTGGGATCTCTGCCACTCGGCCGGCGCCCTGCCGGTCGGCCTCAGTGGCAACGAGGTGGACCTCGCCGTCGGCTGCAGCTACAAGTACCTGAACGGTGGGCCGGGCGCCCCGAGCTTCATCTACGTCCGCCGCCAGCTGCAGCAGAGCCTCGACAGCCCCCTCCCGGGCTGGCTCGGCCACGAGCGGCCCTTCGACTTCTCGGCGGGCTACGAGCCGGCAGCAGGCATCCGCCGCTTCCTCACCTCCTCCCCACCGATAGCCGCCGTGACGGCTCTCGAGGCGGCCCTCGGCGCTTTTGCCGGGGTGACGATCGAGCAGGTGCGGGAGAAGTCGATGGCCCTCACCGACCTCTTCTCCTCGGTGATCCGCCAGCGGGAGGGCAGCGGCCTCGAGCTCGTCTCACCCGGCGAGGCCTCCAAGCGGGGCTCCCAGGTCTCGTTCCGCCACGCCGCGGCAGAGGCGGTGGTGAGCGCCGCGGCCGGGAAGGGGGTCATCGGCGACTTCCGGCCGCCCGACCTCTGCCGCTTCGGGCTGGCCCCGCTTTACCTCTCCTACGAGGACGTCTACCTGGCCGCCGGGGTCGTGGCCGAGGTCGCCGCCTCGGCCTGCTGAGGTCAGCTCCCGAGCAGGTGCTCGGGCAGCACGCGCACGATGACCCTCACCTCACCCGGCGTGCGACCGGGGTAGGAGTCGGCACCGAGGTACTTCTTCGCCAGCCGGTCGATGTGCTCGTCGGCCCCCTCCTCGACGAACTCGGCCCTGCCCCGCACCGACACCCAGCGGTAGGGGTCCGCTCGGTCTACGACGAGGACCGAGATGTTCGGGTTGGCGACGAGGTTCTTGTGCTTGACCCGTCCTTTGGCGGTGTTGAGCAGCACCGCCTCGCCATCGGTGTCGACCCAGACCGGGGTGAGCTGGACAGAGCCGTCCCCGTTCACCGTCGCCACGCAGGCGATCTGGTCCTCGTTCAACAGCTGGACCTGCTTTTCGCTCAATCTCTTCGCCATGGGGCGGCAACCTAGCGGCGCCGCCGGCTCGAGTGGCCCTGACCCGTCGCTGGCCGGCCGGCTGGTTCGTAGGATTGGGACCATGCCACTCGAAGGGGAGTACGAACCGAGCCCGGCCGAATGGGTCCGTGACCAGGTCGCCGAGTACGAGGCCTCCGGCGGGACAAGGGCGAACACGCTGCGCGACACCGGCCTCCCGGTGATCATCGTCACCACGCGAGGCAACAAGAGCGGGAAGATCCGCAAGATGGCCCTCATGCGGGTCGAGCATGGCGGGGAGTACGCCCTCGTCGCCTCGAAGGGGGGGGCGCCCGAACACCCGCTCTGGTATCACAACCTTGTCGCCCATCCCGACGAGGTCATGATCCAAGACGGTCCGGAGCCCTTCGACGCCACGGTGCGCCAGCTCGAGGGGGAAGAGCGCCAGCTCTGGTGGGAGAGGGCGGTGGCGGCCTACCCGCCCTACGCCGAGTACCAGCAGAACACCGAGCGGAAGATCCCCGTCCTGCTCGCCTCGCCGAAGCGCTAGCGCCCCGAGAGCTCTAGGGCCCTCACCTTGTTGCATCGCGCCCGCTGGCAGCTCGGCCGCGCCTTTTCGGAGCCCCTCCGGGCCAAGGTGCCCGAGGTGACCGCCAGGTTCTGGGTCGTGAAGCTCCTCACGACCGCCGGCGGCACCGCCCTCGGGTACCTCACCGCCGCCGAGCTCGGCATCGCCTATCTCACCTCCGGGCTCATCTTCTCCGTCGCCATCTGCGTTCGCTGGCTCCTCCGGGCCTCGACCGGGCTGAACGCCGTGGGCGGCTTCTGGGTGGCCCTCGGCGCCTCCTACGCCGACTACCTCGACAAGCCGGCCGCCCTGAGCGGAGCCGGCTACGGGCCGGGCCCCGTGGCGGCGGTGCTGACGCTGCTCATTTCCGCTTGCGTCGCCTACCGGGCCGTCAGCCGCCGTGACATCCAGGCGCCGGTCCATGCGCCAGCCCCGAGCTACGAGATGACCTCCCGGCTTTGACCGCCCGAGCAGGAAGTCCCGGGATCTCGGCAGAGCAGGTGTAAAGCTTGGGAGATGGGCGAGCTCGACCTCGAGCAGGCTCTGGCGGCGGCGTGTCGAGGCGAGGAGTGGGGGGTCAACCTCCTCTTCCGGGCCCTGCAGCCCCAGCTCCTGCGCTATCTAGGACAGCACGCCCCCCGCCGCGAGCAGGATCTCGCCTCCGAGACATGGCTGGCGGTCGCCGAGAGGCTGGCGAGCTTCGAGGGGAGCTTGTCGGACTTCCGGGCGCTCGTGTTCACCATCGCTCGGCGCCGCCTCGTCGACCACTACCGCCAGGAGGGGCGCCGGCTGCGCCCGCTTCCGATGGAGCAAGAGGCCGAGGTCGCCGATCCGGAGCAAGGCCCAGAAGGCGTCGTCGAGGTCTTGTCGGCAAGAGAGGCGGTCGCCGCCCTCGTCGGCTCGCTTCCTCCCGCCCAGGCGGAGGTGCTCCTCTTGCGGGTGGTGGCGGACCTCGGTGTCGAGGAGGTGGCAGCGGTGATGGGGCGGAGCGCGGCGGCCGTCCGCGTCCTGCAGCACCGGGCCCTCCGACAGCTCGCCAAAAGATTCGCGGGCGAGGGTGTAACGAAATGAGCTCCCTCGACGATGAAAGAGCCGAGATGAGGGCTTTCGATGACCTGCTGGCGGGGCTGATCGGACCAGACGAAGCTCCTCCCGCCCTGCGGGAGGTCGCTCGGCTCGTCCGCATCGCCCGCGGCCCGGCGACTGGCGAGGAGCTGGCCGGCGAGAAGCTGCTATCGGCGGAGGTCGCTGCGGCGGTGAGGCAGTCTCTTCCCCTCCCGGCTCGCTCGCCCTGGCGTCGCCGGGTGGTGCGCCTTGCCTCGGTGAAGGCGGCCGGACTGGCGGCGGCCATCCTCGTCGGCGGGGGGGTGGCGGCGGCGGCCACCGGCTCCCTACCGGCGCCGATGCAGCGGATCGTCGCCAAGAGCCTGCATCACATCGGCGTCAGCCTGCCCCTCCCCTCCAAGCAGGCGAACCCTCCCGCCGTCACCCCTCCCGTCCGCTCGGTGCCCGCACGGTCGGCCGCGCTCTGTCGCGCCTATGACCTCCGGCCCGCCGCTGTCTCGAGTGTCGGCCTCGAGGAGTTGCGCCGCCTGGCGGGAGCGAGCGGGGAAGGGGTCGCCTCCTACTGCGAGACGTTGCTGCTCGGCCACCACCACCTGCCGCCGAGCACGACCGCGGCCAGCTCGGCCGTCCCCGGCTCCCGGGCATCGGGGAGCGAGAGCTCGAAGGGTGCCGGCCGGTCCTCGAAAGGCCACGGCCAGCGCCGGGGAGCCGGGCACCCGCTCACGACAACCCCCCACAGGCCGGCCGCGCCGGCGTCAGCGGGGAGCCACCGCCACAAGAGGAAGGGGACCGAGCCTCGTGGCGGCGGCCAGAGGGGCACGGGCGACGGCAAGGGCCGTGGCTCCAACCCAGGCAAAGGCGTCGACGAGGGGTCCAGCCCCGGCCAGGGCTCCGGCTCGGCAGGAACGAGCACCCCTGGCGCCGGGACGAGCGGCACGACTGGCGGCTCGGGCCGCGCAAGTGCGGGCGGGTCGGGTGGCTCGGCGCGAGGCGGCCATCTCATCCAAGCGAGCCAGGGGCTGGCCCACTCGTCCGCTCGCATCCCAGCAGAGATCGGTTCGATCGGCACATCCGTCGGGAAGGGGGCGTAGCCGCTCAAACAGTTCCACCAGCCAAGTAGCAGTTCAGGTCAACCAAGTAGCAGTCCAGTTCAAAGAGTCAACAAAGGAGCAACAGGACAAATGCGAAAGCAACTGATTGCGGGCCTCATGGTCGGCGCGGCTGTTGTCGCCCTCCCGACGACGGCCTTTGCCGCCAGCCCGGCCCACAGCAAGCCGAAGCCACCCGTGGTGACCTTCGTGCTCAGAGGAGCCCTCTCGAGCTACACCGCTGCCAGCTCGTCTGGCAACGGGACGGTGACGATCACGGTCGCCTCCTCCAACTTCGAGGGCAAGATGCTGAAGGGCCAGAGCCTCACCTTCTCGGTGGGACCGAAGACCCGCGTCGTCCTCCACGACAGAAAGCCGGTTGCCAACGGCGACAAGGGCATCGTGAAGGTGCGCGCCCAGAAGGACGCCACCGCCACCGCCCTCCAGTTGGACACGCCGTTCCAGGTCATCGACCAGGGGGCGGCTCGCAAGTAGGTCGGTCTCTCGTCGCCGGGCCGCTCCCCCCGCTGCCCTGACGAGAGAACGGGTCGCAGCACGCTGCGGCCAGCAGGCCGCCGGGGAACGGGCCAAGGCCCGTTCCCCCGGCGGCCTCTTTCGCGCCGCCGGTCAATGCTCTGGTGGGGGCAGTTGCCTCTCGTAGCGCCGACACCAGTAGATCTCGTCTGTGAACCCGAGGCGGCGGTAGAGCGCCTCGGGTCTTCCTCCCTCCTCGGCGTTGATCATGAGAGAGCGGCAGCCGTGCCGGCGTCCCTCCTCGGCGAAGAACGAGAGGAGGGCCCGGGCGATGTGGCGGCGGCGGAAGGGGACCCGGGTCCCCAGGTTGAAGACCAGCTGGTCGCGCCCGCTGTAGTGGGCGAGGACAGCGACGGCCTCACCGCCGAGGTGGGCGATCCACCACCTCGTCGCCTCGGCCTCGCTGGAGCGGAGAGCGACCTCCCGCTCCAGCTCTGCCCGAGAGGGTTCCCGCTCGGTGTCGCCGAAAGCTTTCAGCTTGACGTTCGCCCACCGGGCCAGGCCGCCCTTGCTGACGGCCTCGATGCGCAGCCCCGCGGGGCCGGGCTCGCTCCGAACTTCCCCGACGAGGGCGAGATGCGTCGTCGCCGGCTGAGGCAGGTAGCCGAGCTCGATCAGCCCGCTCTCGAGCCGCGCCGCCCGCTGGCGGTCGTCGACCCAGACAGAGAGCGGTCCGCCCGCCAGGAAGCTCGCCTCTCTCAGCGCCGCGGCCAGCTGGGCCGGCTCGAGGCGGGGGATCAACCGGACGGGAGACGGTCCCGCGAAGCGGCCGATGTGACCGAACCAGTGCCTGCTCACCTCGTAGCCGGCCGCCGGCGCCGAAGTGGTGAACCAGCTGGCCACCTCGGCCGCGACAGCCTCGTGCTCGGGATGAGCTGCGGGAGGTCCAGCTCGAGTCGACACGCCCGCTGTTCTAGCTGGCGGGGAGGAAGAGGTCGCCAGGTAACACCGGCAGTTGCCAGCCGAGCGAGGCTGCCACAGGGGCCGGGCTGGCTACTTGCTAGTGCCGAGCCGAGCCTCGGGGTACGGTCGTCTGCGACAGCTTTAGCAGCGCCGTCGAGAAGAAGGAACGCCATGCCGGTCCCGATAGCAACCGCGATACTCGCGAACGTCCGTGTCTTGTGGCCGAAGGGGCTCAACACCAGCTACTACCTCGACGTCAACGCCTTCTCGCGCCAGACCGCCTGGGCCCACCCTTTCATGCACAACTACGCCCTCTGGCTCGGGCCGGTCCTGCTGGCGGTGGTGTTCCTCGTCGCCTATGTGGTGGTTTGGTGGCGGCGCTGGCCGCGCGTCGCCACCGTCCTCGTGCTCGGAGGACTCGGGACGGTCATCGCTCTCGGGCTCAACCAGCTCGTCGGCCACGCAGCGGAGGAGCTGCGTCCCTTCGTCTCGCACCCGCACGCTCTCGTCCTCGTCCCCAAGGCGCACGACTACTCCTTCCCCTCGGATCACTCGATCGTCGCCGGGGGCCTCACGATGGCGCTGCTGCTGGCCGCCCTCCAGCTGGGCGCCAGCAGCGCCGAGAGCGGCTGGCTCGGCCGAGAGCGAGTTGGCACTCGCCGGCTCCTGGTCGTGCTGACAGCTCTCAACCTTCTCCTCGGGCTCTTCCTCTGCTTCGCCCGGGTGTATGTGGGCGTCCACTACCCAGGAGACGTCGTCGCCGGCTTTCTCCTCTCGAGCCTCGTAGTGACCATCATGATGTTGTTCAGGCCGCTCGCTTTCCGCCTGACCGATGCCCTGGAGACGACTGTTCTCGGCGCGGTCGTGCGCCGTCCCGGCGGCGACCAGCTCGCCGGCCTCGGCAAGGGGCCGGGTCGAGCGAGCCTCGACGGACGACCCCTCGAGGAGTCGCCCGGGAGGCGGGTCTAGACATCCCACTGACAGCCCGGAGGAAGCGGCTGGGGAGAAGGTCCTCGGGCGCGCCGGCCGGCCGGCTACCTACACTCGTCTGATCACGACCGAGCTCATCGACCAGCTTGCTGCCATCGTCGGCCGGGACAGCGTCGAAGAAGGCGGGAGGGACGACTACGGCCACGACGAGGCACTCGGCCTCGAAGAGGTGAGACCGCGCGCCGTCGTCTGGCCGAGAGACACGGCGCAGGTGAGGGAGGTCGTCGAGCTCGCCAAGGAGCAACTGATCCCGCTCACGGCCCGCGGGTCGGGCACCGGGCTCGCTGGCGCCTGCATCCCGCGGAAAGGTGGTGTCGTCGTCTCGTTCGAGAAGATGGCCGCCGTCCTCGAGATCGACCAGGAGAACCACGTCGCCGTCGTGCAGCCCGGCGTCAGCCTCGAACAGCTCGACGTTGAGGCGGCCCGCCATGGGCTCGTCTACCCCGTCTTCCCGGGCGAGCAGAGCGCCAGCCTCGGTGGCAACGTGGCGACCAATGCTGGAGGCATGCGAGCCGTGAAGTACGGCGTCACCCGCCACCAGGTGCTCGGGCTGGAAGCCGTCCTCGGCAGCGGCGAGGTGATCCGCTCGGGCGGCAAGTACGTGAAGTCGACGGCCGGCTACGACCTCACCCAGCTCATCATCGGATCGGAGGGCACACTCGCCTTGGTGACCGAGGCCATGCTGCGGCTCTACCCCCGGCCGGCCGAGTCCGCCACCGTCCTCGCGCCCTTCGCCACGCTGGCAGAGATAACAAGGGCCGTACCGGTGATCGTCGCGAGCGGAGTGGGCCCGCTCATGGTGGAGTACATCGACATGTTGACGATGGCCGCCATCACGAGAGCCCAGGGCCTCGAGCTGGGCGTGCCCGCCGAGCTGCGGGAGAAGGCCCTCGCATACCTAGTGGTGGTGCTGGAGGGGAACCGGCAGGAGCGCGTGGCCGAGGACACCGAGGAGGTGGCCGAGCTCTTGGCTGCCCTGGGCGCCCTCGAGGTCTACGTGTTGCCTCCGGCCGCCGGTGCCCAGCTCATCTCGGCTCGGGAGAAGGCCTTCTGGGTGGGCAAAGCGGCCGGGGCAAACGACATCCTGGACGTGGTGGTGCCTCGCTCTGAGATCGCCGGCTACATGGAGGAGGTGGCTACGGCCGCCTCCGAGACCTCCTCGCTCGTCTCCGGGTGCGGTCATGCCGGCGATGGGAATGTCCACCTGTCGGTCTTCCAGGCCGACCCGGAGGTCCGCCATGCCGTCATCTCCCGCATCCTCGAGGCCGGGCTCCGCCGGGGTGGGGCCATCTCGGGCGAGCACGGCATAGGGCTGGCGAAGAAGGAGTACCTGGCCACCATGGAGTCTCCTGCCAAGCTGGCCCTCTACCGGCGGATCAAGGCGGCCTTCGACCCGGCCAACATCCTCAACCCGGGAGCGATCTTCGATCCATGACCAAGGCACCACATCCATGAACGGCGCTCAGGCGCTGCTGCGGACCCTCGTCGCCGGCGGTGTCGACGCCTGCTTCATGAACCCTGGTACCTCCGAGATGCACTTTGTCGCCGCCCTCGACGATGTGCCGGAGATGCGCCCGGTGCTGGGCCTCTTCGAGGGAGTGGTGACGGGGGCGGCTGACGGCTATGCCCGCATGGCGGCTCGGCCTGCGGCGGCCCTTCTCCATCTCGGTCCAGGCCTCGGGAACGGCATCGCCAACCTTCACAACGCCCGTCGGGCCGCCAGCCCGGTGGTCGCCATCGTCGGGGACCACGCCACCTACCACAAACCCCTCGACGCACCGCTCGAGTCCGACATCGACGCTCTCGCCTCGAACGTCTCTTCCTGGGTGCGTCGCTCCCTCAAGACCTCCGAGCTCCCCGGTGACGCCGCCGCCGCCATCGCGGCCGCCTATGGACCGCCCGGGCAAGTGGCGACGCTCATCGTCCCGGCCGATGTCTCTTGGTCGAAGGGTGCAGCGCCGCTCGAGCCACGACTGCCGAGGGCGGCTCCCCCGGTGAGGGAGGAAGCGATCACGGCGGCAGCAGCGGCCCTTCGCAGCGAGGCGCCCGCCGCCTTCCTGATCGGGGGCGACGCCTGCAGCGCCGAGAACCTCGCCCGGCTAGGGGCGCTGGCGGCGGCCACGGGCGCCAGGCTCCTCTGTGAGACCTTTCCGGCCCGCCTCCAGCGAGGAGCGGGGCGGGTGGCGCCCGAGCGGCTCGCCTACCTCGGCGAGATGGCGAGCACCCAGCTCGATGGGCTGGCCCACCTGGTGCTCGTCGGTGCCAAATCCCCTGTCTCCTTCTTCGCCTACCCGGGGAAGCCGAGCGAGCTCGTGCCCGCCGGCTGTGAGGTGCACAGCCTCTGTCCCCCGGGCGAGCAGGTGGCCGCCGCCCTCGAAGCACTGACGGCCCTGCTCCCGGAGGGGACCGCCGAGCCGGCCGCGCCCGAGAGGCCCGCTCCACCTGCCGGGGGGGAGATCGGCGCCGTGGAGCTCGGACTCGCCGTTGGTGCGCTCTTGCCCGAGGAGGCCGTCGTCGTCGACGAGGCCAACGTCTCGGGTCTCTTCATCCCGGGAGCCACCGCCGGCTGCCCGCCGCATGACTGGCTCACCCTGACGGGTGGGTCGATCGGGATGGGCCTGCCCCTCGCCACCGGGGCGGCCGTCGCGAGCCCGGGCCGCCGCGTGCTCGCTCTCGAGGCAGACGGTTCGGCCATGTACACCGCCCAGGCCCTCTGGACGATGGCGCGCGAGCAACTGGACGTGACGACAGTCATCCTCGCCAATCGCAGCTATGCCATCTTGAACATGGAGCTGCAGCGAGTCGGCGCCGCTGCCGGCGGGGAGAGGGCCCGTCGGATGCTCGATCTCACCGGGCCCGAGCTCGATTTCGTGCACCTGGCAGAGGCGATGGGTGTCCCGGCCAGCCGGGCGACCACAGCAGACGAGCTCGTCGACCAGCTGCAAGCTGCTCTCTTTACACCGGGCCCCTCGCTCGTCGAGGCAGTGATCACCCGCTAGCTCCCTCGCCTGCGCCGTGACCAGGGGAGTCTCGGTCTCCCAGGCGGCTCGCCCAGGGTGATCCACAGCGGGCTCACAGCGAGATGGCCACTTTGCGCCCACGGGCGCCCAGTACGATGCCCCTGTGCTCGCCCTCTTGAACCCGACCTCTTTCGTCGAGTCATCCGGCTATGTAGCCATCTTCATCCTCTGTGTGGCCCAGTCCTGCTGTGTCCCGACCTCTTCCGAGCTGACGATGGGCATCGCCGGGGTCCTCGCCGCCACGGGGAAGCTGAACCTGGCGGAGGTCATCGTGATCGGGGCGCTCGGCGAGGTGATCGGCGCCTACATCGCCTGGTTCATCGGAAAGACGGCGGGCCGCGGCTTCGTGGATCGCTTCGGCAAGTACCTGCTGCTCACCCATCGCGACCTGGACCGGGCCGAGCAGTGGTACGACCGGCACGAGCGCTGGGGCGTCTTCGGGAGCCGGCTCGTACCTCTCATCCGCAACTTCGTCGCCCTGCCGGCCGGCGTGGCCGAGGTCCCCCTTGTCCGCTTCGGTCTGCTGACAGCAGCGGGCAGCCTCGTCTGGGACGGCGCCATGGCTGGCATCGGCTACGGCGTCGGGACCCAGTACACGACGATCATGCACGGCTTCAGCGATGCGGGCTATGTAATCGGTGTACTCGTGGTGCTGGCGATCGTCTTCGTCATCTACCACCGCTATCGGGCCTACAGGACAGAGACGGCCGGTGGGCCCTCCATCGAGGCAGAGACGAGCACACCCGGAGCTGTCAGCCGGACCCAGCCACGGGCCTCGTCCTCGGTGCGGGTCTTCCCCCGCGGTACCTCCCCCTCGTCCCCGCCCGAACGGGAGAGCTGAGCGGGCGGGCTCAGTCTCCGTCGGCCGCCTTCAGGTAGCCGGCCAGCTGCGCCTCTACCCGCCATCTCTCGTCGGGCAGATGATGGTCACGAGCCCAGCTCACGGTCATGGCGTCGCTGCCGGCGGCCGCGAGCAGCTCGGAGCCGAGCCGGTCATGAGCGAGGTAACGGGCGAACTGCGAGCCAACAGGCCCCTGCCAGCCCTGCAGGCGCCGCCGCCCTAGGGCGATTGCGAGGAGGGTGGCGAGCACCCGACCGAAGGTGCCGAGGCGTGACTCGACCTTCCCGACGTCATGGAGGAGGGCGGCGGGGAGGAAACCCGCCGGCAGCTCGTCTTCCGAGAGCCCGTCGCGCTCGGCCAGGCGGAGGGCCTCTCGAGCCACGCCGATGGCGTGGCGCCGGTCGGCACCCGACATCCGGGCGAAAAGGGCCCGCTCTCGCTCCGAGAGCCGCTCCTCGGCCCAGGAGGTGTCCTCGGGCCTCGGACCGGCGGGGGAGAGGGAGCCGAGGAACCGCAGGGCGAGATGCCAGAGAGAGCCGAAGCCGGCGAGACCGGGCGCACGGCGGTCGGGCCGGGCCCTGACAGCGTTCGGGCCGGCCGGGTTCACCTCATCACGGTACCGTCCCCCTCGGCGTGCACTGTGAGTGCGGCGGGCCTCGGGCCGCCTCGGCGAAGGCCCGGGCCGCGTGGTGCCGGTTCGAGCTTCTCTCGGCTCTTCTCCTGCGAGGCCGACGCCCCGCCTCCGACTGCTCCTGGCTAGTGGTCC
>JAJYQK010000069.1:0-4380 GCA_021794645.1 Actinomycetes bacterium | reverse complement strand
CCCACTAGCCACAAGCGAGGGCCAGCTGGGCGTTCACCCCCATTACACTGGTGCCGCCCCGATGGACGAGCGATCTCGAACGGTTGCCTTGCGCGAGAACCACGTAATCGACATCTACGACGAGAGCGCAGACCTCGACCGGCGGCTGGCGGGCTATGTGGCGAGCGGGCTGCGGGCAGACGAGGCTGTCATCGTCATCGCCTCTCGGGCGAGGTTGAGCGCCCTTGCCGGGCTGCTCGCCGCCGAAGGGGTGGAGGTGGACCGGTGCCGGTCCGAGCACATGCTCATTGAGTCTGACGCCGAGGCGCTCTACCGCGGCCTCTTCTCGGACGGCTCGCTCGACTTGGACTCCTTTCTCACCATGGCTGAAGAGATGGCCGGGTTAGCCGAGGGCCGGCCTGGCGTCCGCGTTGCCGGTGAACTGGTCGATCTGCTCTGGTCCGATGCCAACGTGCTCGGTGCCCTGGCGCTCGAGGAGGCGTGGGCGGCCTTCGCGAGGGCTCGCGGCTTCGAGCTCTACTGCTGCTACTGCGCAGACAACCTGCTCGGGAGCGAGCACGAGCTCGCCGAGCTGCAGCGCATCCACGACGATGTCGTGGCGGCGCCCGAGCACTTCGCCTGGCTGGGCTGTCGTGCGATCCGAGCTTTCCCCGGGGCCGTCGGCTCGCCCCGGGCGGCCCGCCGCTTTGCCGGCGAGGTCCTCGAGTCCTGGGACCTCGGGGAGGAAATGGACTCTGCCGGCCTCATCGTCTCCGAGCTCGGCACGAACGCCATCCTCCATGCCGACAGCGCCTTCGAGGTCGCTCTCACGAGAAGCAAGGAGGGGCTGCGCATCGCCGTGACCGACTCGAGCCCCACTGTCCCCGTCGCCCCGCGGCCGAACGCCAGCTCGGCGACCGGTCGCGGCCTTGGGATCGTCGCGTCCCTTGCCCGGCAGTGGGGCGTCGAGACAGGGCCGGGCGGCAAGACGGTCTGGGTGGAGCTAGCCGTCACGACCCGCTGAGCTCGTCTCCTCGGTCGTCGGCCCTACGGGCGACGGCGCTGCAGCGAGCGCTCCTGCGATGGCAGGGAGACAGAGGTGAGGCCCGATTCTGACGGAACCTCTGATGGTCCCACTAGAGTCGCGCCATCCTCGACGACGCAGATGGGGCAGTACGGCGACAGTCCATCGGGAGCGATGGCTCCCAGCTGGCCGCCCCCGACCGCGCCGTCAGTTACGGGGAGACGCCCGCGGCTCTTCATCGGCTCGTCCTCTCGGCGTTATCAGCCGCGTCGGAGGGCGGCGAGCAGCTGTTCTTAGAGAGCGCTGCGCCCGAGCTGGGCCTCCTGCGCTGCCTCGAGCACATCGAGAGCCTCCTACGCGAGGGCTGGCTGCAGGTCGCGACCAGCCTCTCCGCGCTTTTTGCTCGGGGCGTCGGTTGCCTCGGGTTCAGCTGATGGGAACGAGCGCTTCCGGGCGAGCTCTGACCGTGGCGGAAGGCTTCGTTCACGAGATCGGCATCTACTCCTCTGACGAGGAGTTCCGGGAGCTGATCTGTCCCTTTGCCTACGAGGGCCTGGCTGCCGACGAGCCGCTCGTTTTCGCCTACGACCCCGAGAAGACGGCGATGCTCCGCAGCTGGCTTCCCGCCTCGCTCATCATCTCCTATGTCACCGACAGTGCTCCCTATGCGACCCCGGGCAAGGCGCTCGCCGCCTGGCGCCGTCTCGCCGAAGAACGCCTTGCCCACGGGGCCAGGCGAGTCCGGATTGCCGGCGATGTCCCTCATCCCGGCTACGGCCGCCCATTTGCGGGGTGGGACCGCTACGAGGCCGCGATCGACCAGGCGTGGGGAGACATCCCTGTCTGGGCGCCCTGCCTGTACGACGCTCGGCGGACCCCTCCGGACGTCATCGAGCGGGCGAGTCGCAGGCACCGTCGCCTTCGTGGCAAGGACGGATCGTGGCAGGCGAACAGCCGCTTCCAACCCCCTCAACAATTGAGCGACTTCCTCGTTCCGGCGCCCGACCCGCTCGAGTCGACCGCTCCGCTGCTGACTCTCACCGAAGCGAGCCCTCGCGAGATGAGAGCAGCACTGCGCCCGCTTGCCGAGGAAGCGATCGGCGCCACGGCAACGGAGGAGGTGCTCCTAGCCGTCTCGGAGGCGTGCACGAACGCTCGCGTCTATGGAGAGCCCCCCGCCCGGGTCACTGTCTGGAGCGGCAAAGGGCGCCTCGTGGTGACTGTGGCTGACGATGGTCCGGGCCCGAGCGATCCCCTCGTGGGTCTCCTCCCGGCGGCTTGCGACGCTGAAGGTGGCCGTGGACTTTGGCTTTCCCAGCAGCTCGACCTCGAGGTGACTCCGATCACGACCCCAGACGGCTTCACGCTCCGAATCCGAGCTGGGGCCAGCCTCTAGGAAGCGATGGGATGGCTGCGGGTCTTTGTAGGTGTTGATTACGAATCCGCCGGGATGGGTCCGTATCCGATGTAGGTACTCTCTGTCGTCGTCGACGAAGTGGAGCGGGTCTTGACGTTGCGCCGTCACTTTCAGCCCGCCTCCTCGAAACGCGCCCAACGTTGCTCGAGCAGGTCTGGGTCCGGCCGGGAAGCGCGTCGGCGCGGCAAGCGGATTTCTTGGCCATGGATTCCCTGCAGCGCGTAGCGCAGGGTCGGGCCGTCGACCTCGTCCATCACGTCTCTTCTTACTCCGACCCGGTAGTTCGGCGCGATACCGAAGATGTCCGCGTCGTAGGCGGCGTGGTGAATCTTGCACATGGCAATTCCGTTCGTGACGACCGGCTCGCCACCCTCTGAGTCTGCAAGGACGTGCGCCGCATCGAGAAGCTCGACATGGCCTAGATGGCAGAGCGAGCAGCGATTGTCATAGGCAACGAGAACTCGTTGACGGAAGAGCGGTTGATGAAGGCGCTCTTTGACCGTCCGCATGGCATAGGAACGCACAAGTTTCGGATCCGAGGCCAGATCTCTTCGCAACTCGAGTGAACCTTCATCGACTGCTACGACGAACTGCTGACGAGCGGGCTCCTCGTCGGCGAGGTAGACGGGATAGATCGGTAGATAAAGACCCCGGTCGACTCCCTGGAACCAAATGAGCGGGAGGCCAAAGCGCATGGCGTTCCGCATGGCCCTGTTGTCCGAGAGGTCATAGTTGGTCGGATCATTCGGGTCTTTGTAGCGCCACTTGTACCGCAGATAGCCATCTGGACCGACCTCGTCGTCGTAGGGTCGCCGGGATGGATCAGCGGCGAAGACTGTATTGAAGCTCAGGGCAGCCGAGAGGATCGCCGGCTTCCAGATGCCCGACTGGGTTGCCATAAGACGCAGGCGATGGCCTTGAAAGGAGAAGTCGGACACGTCGGTCTGTCTAACAAGGGCGAGGCCGCGGGATGCAAGGGCGTCGAGGAACAAAAAGGCGGCACCTCGAAGTGCCTGTTCATCGTTCAGTCCGAGTCCTGCCACCGCCGGGGACAATAGCCAGGCGAGCGAGGCCTGTCTCTGCCCCTGGCGAGGATGGGGCTACCCGTCAGCACTAGAGCGCTGTCACACCCTTCTGATAGCCCGTTATCTGTCTCGGTGCTTGGGCCGCTTGGTAGGTCCTCCCACCTTGGAGTGCGCCGTGGCGCTGATCCTCTCTGACCATACTCAAAGAGCTCGTCGCAGGTATTCATCGACGACGCGCTCAAGGACCTCGTCATCGAGGGCGACCCCTTGCGCACCCGGATGCGCTGGGTTATTTGCCTGCTGTCCTCCTTCACCATCAAAGAGGGCCTCGCTCTCTCGAGCGAGACATCGTGTTCGACCGGATGGCGAAGATGTCATTTCATGGCTTTCAGCCTGGCCGGCTACGACCTCGACAGGGTGAAGAGCTTCAAGGCCCGGCGAGTCGAGAAGGCGACTACGTCCCAGGGAGCTCGCAAGCGCCGCCTCGGCACCTGGCAGCCGCTGATGGGGGAGCGCGAGCAGCCGCTCGTCGTCGGCTATGCCACGGGGGCGCCCGCTTGGCGCCAACCACTGCCGCACTTTCGAGGTGGCTCCCCGAGGGCCAGCTTTGCCGCGTCCGGGGGCAGGAAGGGACGCTCGAACTCGCCGCTCGAGGGCCTCAAGAAGGCCCGGTAGTGCCGTGAAGAGTTTCCGGACGCGAAAAACTCCGCCGGAGAGGTCCCCCGACGGAGTTTCGCTGACAGTTGGTGCCCTGTTTCGCGGACACCCAGGAGTGGTGCTGAGTTGTCGCAATTCGAACTCCAGCCCACTGCGTGACCAGCTCCTTGAGCTCGTTCGTGATCAGCGACGGCGGTAGACATCGGCTCGGTGCTCGATCCGGACGACGTGCACGGCAGAATCTCTCTCCACCAGCCGGCAGATGACGCGGTACGCCC
>JAJYQK010000147.1 GCA_021794645.1 Actinomycetes bacterium | reverse complement strand
CGCCGTAGAGGCTGTTGGCCGCCTGCTGGCCGGCGGCGGTCACCCCCGCGGTGGCCGCCTTCCCGCTCGCTCCCCCGCCGGCTGGGGCAGACGACCGGGCAGGCCCGGACTGGGCGGCGTTGAAGGCGGCCAGCTGGGAGGAGCAGTTGAGCAGCGTGTTGCCCGACAGGAGCGCCTTTTGCAGCGGCTCGAGGAAGGCGAGGCCCGAGCGGGCCGGGGCGATCAGGTTGCAGACGAAGTTCTGCAGATCGGTCCAGACGATGAAGGTCTTGAAGTAGCCGAAGCGGGAGCCGTCGGGCAGCCGGGCGGACGAGGCGCCGTGGGCGAAGCGGTAGGCGTAGCCGGCCAGGCCCTGCACGAGGCCGGCCACGTCCGCCCGCTGAGTGAGCAGCACTCGGATGACGTTGTCGCCCTTGTTCAACAAGGTGTTGATCTGGGGCCGGTAGTCGGCCAGCAGGACGGCGAAGCGTTGCGAGAAGCGGCCGAGCTCGCTCAGCAGGTGGGCGTAGGCCCGCTCGGCGGCGTCGAAGAGCGGCATCGTCTGGTTGCCGTCGTAGGCGAGCTGGTTGAAGGTCGGGCCCTCGTTCTCTATGGCGAGGTTGAAGCGGGTGAAGGCGTCGAGGGCGGCCAGCTGGGCGGCGTTGGTGCGGGCGAGGAGGGCCGTGAGGGCCGTGCCGGCCCGCAGGCTGGAGGCGATCTCCCTGCCCTGGCCGCCGTAGGCGGCCGCCAGCTCGTCGACGGCGGTCGAGAGGTCGGCCGTGTCGATCTTCGAGAGGAGCGGGTCGGCCGAGGAGAAGAGCTGGCCGAGCTCGGCGAGGACCCTCGTGCGGGCGATGCGGCCGCCCGGGGCGAGGTTGGGCGAGGAGGCGGCCGGGGCCGAGATGGCCACCTGGTCGGCGCCGAAGAGGTTCTGCGGCTCGATGGTGGCGGTCGAGTCGGCTGGGACCTTGTAGCGCGCCGAGATGCCGAGGTCGACAAGGGCCCGGCCGTGGTCCAAGGAGATGGAGCGGACCGAGCCGATCTGCACGCCGTCCTCCTCCACCTGCGAGCCCGGGTGGAGCCCGGCGCTGGCGGAGGTGAAGCTGGCCGTCAGGTTGTAAGAGGGGGAGAAGTCGCCGTTGCCGAGGCGGACGAGCACTACCGACACGGCCGCTATCAGCACCAGCGTCAGCAGGCCGGCGATCGGCTTGGTGACGACCGAGTAGCGCCCGAGCGAGCTCATCCGACCAACCTCGCCGTCGCCGAGGCGCCGCCGAACATCACGAGCGACATGAGCAGGTCGAGCAGGACGACGCAGATGATCGAGAGGCGGATGGCCCGCCCGGCCGCCACGCCGACGCCGGCGGGGCCGCCCTCGGCCCGCACCCCGTAATAGCAGTGGATCGTCGTGACGGCGACGGCGAAGACCATCGCTTTCACAAAGGAGTAGAAGATGTCGACCGGCGGCAGGAAGAGCCTGAAGTAGAAGTCGTAGGTGCCCGGCGAGAGGGCGAAGAAGTGGGTGACGATGAGCTCGGTGGCGAGGTAGCTCGAGAAGAGAGCCGCCAGGTAGAGCGGCACCATGGCGATCATCGCCGCCCAGACCCTCGTCGTGACGAGGTAGACGAAGCTGTTCACCCCCATCACCTCGAGGGCGTCCACCTCCTCTGAGATCTTCATGGCACCGAGCTGGGCGGTGAAGCCGGCCCCGACCTGGGCGGCGAGGGCGACGCCGGCGACGAGCGGGGTGATCTCCCTCGTGTCGGCCAGCGAGGCGATGACGCCGGTGAAGGCCTGCGCCCCGATCTGCTGCAGCCCGGTGAAGCCCTCGAGGCCGACCTCGGTGCCGGTGAAGAACGAGATCGTCGAGATGACAAAGAACATCCCGCCCCCGATGATGAGGGCGCCGGCGCCGAGGGCGATGTCGGAGATGTGGCCGGAGATCTCCTTTCGGTAGCGCAGGCCCCTCGGCAGGCTCACGAGCAGCCTGAAGGCGAAGGCGACCTGCTCGAAGACGCCGACGAGAAGACCGTTGGCGCCCTGCAGCGTCCCTGTGACAGGGCGGAGCAGCGTCCCGGCGGCCCGGCGGGGGACGGTCGCCATCTCAGATGACCTTCTGGGGGACGAACTGGAAGTAGATGAGCGTGAGCACGAAGTTCACGAAGAAGGCGAGCACGAAGGTGACCACGACCGCCTGGTTGACGGCGTCGCCGACGCCCTTCGGGCCACCCTTGGCCCCGAGGCCCTTGTAGCAGGCGACCATGGCGGCGATGAAGCCGAAGACGGCGGCCTTGAACAGCGCCATCCAGAGGTCGGCCAGCTGGGCCAGCTCGGCGAAGGTGGCGAAGAAGCTCGAGGAGGTGATGTGGATCGACTGCTCCCCGAAGAACAGGCCGCCGGCGATGCCGGCCACGCTCACCACGCCGTCGAGGAGGACCGAGACCACCATCGCCGCCAGCAGGCGGGGGAGGACGAGGCGGTGGATGGGGTCGACCCCCATCACCTCCATGGCGGAGATCTCGTCCCTGATGCGGCGCGAGCCGAGATCGGCGCACATGGCCGAGCCGCCGGCGCCGGCGATGAGGAGGGCCGTCGCCACCGGAGCCTGCTCTCGGACGACGGCGAGCACCATGGCGGCGCCCAGCTGGTCCTGCGCCCCGATCTGCTGCAGCAGGGAGCCGACCTGGAGGGCGATCACGATGCCGAAGGGGATCGAGATGAGGATGAGCGGCACCGTGGTCACCCGGGCGAGAAACCAGCACTGCTCTGTGAACTCGGCGAAGGGGAAGCCCCGGCGGGGGAGGAGGCGGATGGCCTCGAGGGAGATGGCCACCATCGTCCCGGTCTCTCGGACGAGGCTCCCGAGCTTGGTCTCGGGCTTGGGCTGGCTGCCAGCGGGCCGCGGGAGGAGCTCTGCCCGGCCCGGGCCCCCTCCCTCTCGCCCTCTCAGCTGCGTCCCTAGAGCCATTGGCCTCGATAACGGGCGACTCGCCCTCTTCTTGCGGTCCGACGGGCGCCCGTTTGATTCCCAGCACCGAGGGGTATGAAACTGGCCGATCAGTGGGCAGCAGCTCTGATCGGGCCGCCTCGGGGACCGACCCGGGATATGGAGGGGATGCATGGCTCCCTTGAAGTTGACGGGTCGTCACGACGACGTCGACCTCGAGCGGGACCGCGCGCTGGTCGAACGGTGCCAGGCGGGCGACGAGCGCGCCTTCGAGGACCTCTACCTCCGTTACCGCGACAGGCTCTTCCGCTTCTGCCTGCGGCGGACGAGCAATGCCTCCGAGGCCGAGGACCTCGTGCAAGAGACCTTCGCCCGTGCCTGGAAGGCGCTGCCCAACTTCTCGGGCGAGCGCCGCTTCTACCCCTGGTTGAGCGTCATAGCAAACAACCTCTGCACCGACCTCGCCCGCAAGGGACGCCGCTGCACCCCCGTCGAGGAGTCGAGCCTCGACCTGCTCTCCCCCGCCGTCAGCTCCGAGCAAGAGGAGCTCGTCGAGCGCGGGGGCGAGGACGCCATCCTCGCCGCCGCCCTCGATCGGCTCTCGGCCCGCCACCGCGAGGTGCTCGAGCTGCGGGAGGGCCGGAACTGGAGCTACCAGCAGATCGCCTCGCATGCCGGCGTCGAGGTGTCGACCATCGAGACGCTGCTCTTCCGGGCGAGACGGTCGCTGAAGCGGGAGTACATGACCCTCGCCAAGACCGAGGCGGGCCTCGCCGGGGTGCTCGGGCTGCCCCTGCTCGGGCTGCGCAAGGTGCTGGCGGGCAGCCACCGCCTGCTCGGCCGGGCGGCACTGGCGGCGAGACGGCTCTTCAAGCCGGCCGCCCTCCCCGCCCAGGCCGGGGCGGCCGCCTCACCGATCACCCTCGGCTCGGTGGTGGGAGGTGTCGTCATCGTCGCCACGGCCGCCGTGGCAACCTTCGGTGGTCTCGTCGCCAGCCGCAGCCACACGAGCCCGGCCCCGGCCCATCACGGCTCGACGATCGGCCATGGCTCCACCGCCGCAACCGGAGCGGTGCAGCCGGCAGCGCGGAGGCGGTTGGTGAGCGAGAGGGCGCCGGCCACCGCCAGAGGCGCCGCCGCCAAGTCAAGGGCTCGCGCCGGGGCCGATGCGACAACGGCGGCCAGCTCGAGCAGCGCCGTCGCCCCTTCGGCACCGAGCTCGGCGAGCGGGGTGCAACAGGCGCTCGGCAGCGGGCTCAAGTCGGTCGGCTCGTCCGTGAAGAAGGTCGAAAAGAGCGCCGCCGGCGCCCTGCAAGGCGTCAGCGGCACCGTCTCTGGCGTCACCTCGGGGGTCTCGTCCACGGCGAGCGGCGTCTCGGGCACCGTCTCGGGCACTGTCTCTGGTGTCTCGGGCACCGTCTCGGGCACAGTCTCTGGTGCCGCCGGTGGCGTCGGCACGGTGACCAGTACGACCCTGCCGGGGGGTTCACTGCCTTGAGCCAGCGGACGGCGGCCTGAATGCAGCTCCGGCGGCCGCGAAAAAAAGCAGGTGAGGGGGGCGCCGAGGCGTCGGCCACAGCCGAGCCGAGCCCGGCGCAAGATCGCGAGGCGGAGCCCGTTACCGATGAGGTGACGATCGATCCGAGGCACGTGAACGGCAGCGCCAACGAGGCCCTGAACGGCAGCCGCGAGCCGAAGACGCCGCCCGCCGGGCCGGAGGAGCCCCCGGACCAGACAGAGGAGATCGCCCCGGTCGTGGCGGAGAGGGCCGGCCAGCGAGGGGCGAAGGCGACCGAGCCCGAGGCGATCATCTCGCTGCGGGGGGTGACGAAGTCGTTCGGCTCCCACACGGTGCTCGACGACATCTCCTTCGACGTGCCCCGCGGCAAGATCACGATGATCCTCGGGCCCTCCGGGACGGGGAAGTCCGTCCTCCTGAAGAACATCATCGGCCTGCTCAAGCCCGATGCCGGCCAGATCTGGGTGGACGGGGTACCGATCGTCGGCATGCGCTCGAACGAGCTCTACGAGGTGCGCAAGAAGTTCGGCGTCCTCTTCCAGGACGGAGCCCTCTTCGGCTCGATGAACCTCTACGACAACATCGCCTTCCCGCTGCGCGAGCACACGCACAAGAGCGAGCGGGAGATCCGCCAGCTCGTGTTGATGAACGCCGAGCTCGTCGGCCTGCTCGACCACCTGAAGAAGCTCCCAGGCGAGGTGTCGGGGGGCATGAAGAAGCGGGCCGGCCTCGCCCGTGCGATGGTCACCGAGCCGGAGATCGTCCTTTTCGACGAGCCGGACTCTGGCCTTGACCCCGTCCGGGTGGCCTACCTCGACGAGCTGGTGCTCACCGCCCAGAAGGAGACGGGCGCCACCTTCTTCATCATCACCCACAACATCACCTCGATGAACCGGGTGGCCGACTACCTCGGAGTGCTCTTCCGCTCGAAGCTGGTCGCATTCGGCTCGAAAGCGCAGATGTCCTCGAGCTCGAACCCCGTCATCCGCCAGTTCCTCGCCGGGCGGCCCCAGGGGCCGATCGGCATGGACGAGATGGCGGACTCCGACGACGAGGAGGTGCTGCGGGGCTACGGCGCCACTGCGCCGGGGGCAGTCGTCGGCGGGACCGAGACCGAGCCACGGACCGAGACCGCCTGAGGACAACTAGCCTGCGCCAACGTGGCTGAGACCGCCCCGCGGGGCAACAGAGCCAAGCCCGGCGCCCAGGAGCTGATCCGCTGGTCCGAGGCGCTGGCCGGCATCGCCCGCACCGGCCTCGGCTTCACCGAGAGCCTCTATGAGAAAGAGCGCTTCGAAGAGGTCCTCCACGTCGCCGGTGAGATACGGGCGGCGGCGGCCGAGCAGCTGCAAGAAGAGGGCCAGCCGACCGGCTCGAGTACCGCCAGCGAGCTCGTCCACGAGTGGTTGCGCGGCGTCGGGGAGGGCGTCTCCGGCTACGTCACGCCGAAGGTGGCGGTCGGCGCCGTCGTCGGGAACGCCGAGGGCGAGATCCTCCTCGTGCAGCGGGCAGACTCGGGTGTCTGGCTCTACCCGACCGGCTGGGCGGATGTCGGCTACTCGGCGGCCGAGGTGGCGGTGAAGGAGGTGGCCGAGGAGACGGGGATCGAGACCGAGCCGGTCCGCCTCGTCATGGTCCTCGACGGCCTGCGGATCGGGATCACCCAGATCCCCCTCTACTCCCTCGTCTTCCAGCTCCGCCCGACGGGAGGCGAGCTGAAGGCTCACCCACTCGAGTGCCGCCAGGTCGGCTGGTTCGCAGAAGGCGCCCTGCCCGAGCCCCTGGCCGGAGCGGGCATGTGGAAGGAGCAGGCGTTCCGGGCGATCCGGGGCGAGCCGGTCGAGGTTCTCTTCGACTGGCCCCGCCGGCCCGTCTGGCGACGGGAGGGAGAACCGAATTGAGCAGTCCGGTGGCAGCAGAGCTCGAGGTGGCGGCGGTGCGGGAGGTGAGCGAGGAACTGGCCGGCGCGCTCAGCCGCCTCGTTCCCCAGCTCTCGTCGAGTGCCCCGCCCCCGAGCCGGGCGAAGCTCACCGGCATCGCCACAGCCGATGCCACCACCTTGTTCGTCGCCCGCCTCGGACGAGAGGTCGTCGGCATGCTCACCCTCGTCACCTTCGAGATCCCGACGGGGTTGAACGCCCTCATCGAGGACGTCGTCGTCGACGAGGCCGCCCGTGGCTCGGGCGTGGGAGCCGCGCTGGTGAGCGCCGCCATCGCCGAGGCCGGCCGCCGGGGCGCCCGACACGTCGACCTCACCTCGCGACCCTCCCGCCAGGCCGCCAACCGCCTCTACCAGAAGATGGGTTTCAACAAGCGGGAGACCAACGTCTACCGCCACGACCTCGGGTGAGGTTCTCTGACGATTCGGTGGTGGGAGGGGTCCGCCACAGGCGCTTCACCCTCGCCCGCGGGAGCCGGACGGTACCCGGGGTGCTCTGGAGCCCGCCGGCAGAGCCGCCAGAGCCGATGGGGCTCGTGCTCATCGGCCACGGCGCCTCCGGCTCCAAGTACCAGGACTACGTCCGCTCGCTCGGGCGGGAGCTGGCGAGCAAGCACCAGCTGGCCGCAGCCGCCATCGATGGTCCCACCCACGGGGACCGCCGTGACGACGGCGGGCGCGACGGCCAGCGCGCCTTCCTCGACTTCGCCATGATGTGGTCGAGCGAGCCCGGCATGACAGAGGAGATGGTGGCGGACTGGCAGGCCACCTTGGACGCCCTCCTCGCCCTCGAGGGGCTGGGGGGGCCAGTCGGCTACTGGGGGCTCTCGATGGGGACCATCCTCGGGCTCCCCTTCGTCGCGGCCGAGAAGCGGGTCTCGGCCGCCGTCCTCGGGCTAATGGGCATGACCGGGCCGACGACCGAGCGGATCCGAGCCGACGCCCCCCGTGTCTCCTGCCCGGTGCTCTTCCTCTTGCAGTGGTCCGACGAGCTCTTCTCCCGCCAGAGCGGCTTCGAGCTCTTCGACGCCCTCGGCACCCCCGACAAGACGCTGCACGCCAACACGGGTGGCCACGGCGCCGTGCCTTCGCACGAGTTCGCCACAAGCGCTAGTTTCCTCGCCCGGCGTCTCTCGCGGAGGCCGCCCGCCAGCTGATCCGGCAGCAGGCGAAGGTCGAGTCGGGACGGCTCGCCCGTAGGATGGTTTGGTCGAAGAGGCGCCCCACAGCGACGTGGGCGCCCGGCACGAGCCGACTGGAGGTCGGGAGTCGTGGCAGAGAGCATCACGATCACGGACAATCGGAACGGGGAGACGATCGAGATACCGATCGTCGAAGGCGGCGTCTCGGCTGACGAGTGGCGAAAGCTGCTACCGGGGATCTGGTTCCACGACGAAGGCTTCATGACCACCGCCGTCACCGAGAGCTCGATCACCTTCATCGACGGCGACGCCGGCCGGCTCGAGTACCGCGGCTACCCGATCGACCAGCTGGCCGAGCAGTCGACCTACCTCGAGGTCGCCTACCTCCTCCTGCACGGCGAGCTGCCGAACAAAGAGCAGCTCGACAACTGGGTGCACGAGATCACGTACCACACCTTCATCCACGAGAACGTCCGCAAGCGCTTCCTCGAGGGCTTCCACTACGACGCCCACCCGATGGGCATCCTCGTCTCGGCCGTGGCCGCCCTCTCGACCTTCTACCCCGAGGCCAAGCACATCTTCGAGCCCGACATCCGCTACAAGCAGATCATCAGGCTCATAGCCAAGATGCCCACCCTCGCCGCGGCGGCTCATCGCTTCTCGGTCGGAATGCCCTTCGTCTACCCGGACAACTCCCTCGGCTTCGCCGCCAACTTCCTCTCGATGATGTGGAAGACGGCCGAGCCCCGCTTCGATGCCAACCCGGCGCTCGCCCGGGCCGTCGACGTCCTTTTCATCCTCCACGCCGACCACGAGCAGAACTGCTCGACCACGGCCATGCGCGTCGTCGGCTCGGCCCATGCCGACCCCTACTCTGCCTGCGCCGCGGCGGCTGCCGCCCTCTACGGCCCGCGCCACGGTGGAGCCAACGAGGCCGTCATCCGGATGCTGCTCGAGATCGGCTCGATGGAGAACGTCCCCGACTTCGTGAAGTCCGTGAAGGAGGGCCACGGCCGCCTGCAGGGCTTCGGACACCGGGTGTACAAGAACTACGACCCGCGGGCAAAGATCGTGCGCAGGGTCGCCGACGAGGTCTTCGCCGTCACCGGCAAGAACCCCCTCCTCGACATCGCTCTCAAGCTCGAAGAGGTGGCTCTCGCAGACGACTACTTCGTCTCGCGCAAGCTCTACCCCAACGTCGACTTCTTCACCGGCCTCATCTACCAGGCGATGGGCTTCCCGATGGAGATGTTCCCGGTGCTCTTCGCCATCCCCCGCACAGCCGGGTGGCTCTCGCACTGGGCCGAGATGCTCGACCAGGACACCAAGCTCGCCCGGCCCCGCCAGCTCTACACGGGCCAGCACGAGCGGCAGTACAAGCCGATCGACCAGCGCTGAGCTCGCTCGGCTCTGACCGTCTGACCTTCCCCCCGAGCTGGGGGCTGGACGAGCCCCCGGCCGGGCCGCTCGCCCTGCTCGCCGACTGGTTCGAGCGGGCCGAAGCAGCCGGCGTCTTCCAGGCGAGAGCCGTGACGCTCTCGACCTCCTCCCCGAGCGGTGTCGTCTCCGCCCGAACAGTCCTCATGAAGGTGAACGACGGCGAGAAGCTCCTGTTCGAGTCGGAGGACTTCAGCCGCAAGGGGCGAGAGCTGGCGGCCAACCCGCGGGCGGCCATGACCATCTACTGGAAGGAAGTCCACCGCCAGGTGGCGCTCACGGGGCGGGCCGAGGTGCTCCCAGACGAGGTGAGCGACGAGCGGTGGAGGCTGCGGGGGCGGCCGAACCAGGCTGCCTCGGCCGCCACGCGGGAGGGCGCCACTATCGCGTCTCTCGCAGAGGAGCTCGAGCTGCACGACAAGGTGGACGCCCTCGCCGGTTCTCCCGGTGACATCCCTCGGCCCGAGAGCTATCGCGCCTACGGCCTCTACCCAGATGTGATCGAGTTCTGGGAAGGCTCGGACACAAGGCTCCACCGGCGGGTCCTCTACGAGAAGACGCCGGCGGGCGCCTGGCAGTGGCGCCGGCTGCAGCCCTAGCGGGAGTTCCCGGAAACTCCCGCTAGAGGTCAGCCTCACCGGCACCTCGCCGAAGGACCTAAGCCTCGAGTTTTCGATCGACGCCGACAAGGC
>JAJYQK010000096.1 GCA_021794645.1 Actinomycetes bacterium | reverse complement strand
CCGAGAGCGCCCCCCGGCCTTCCTCGAGGAAGTGGGGCAGCAGGATCGACATCTCGTTCGTGGCAAGGGGGTACTCGGCGGGCCAGGTGAGCTCGTTCCAATGGTCGTGGGCCTCCGGGGGGAGCGGACCCGTGGGGATGAACTTGTCCCAGCCGTTGGGGCTCGTTCCTCCTCGGGTCCCGATCGAGCCGGTCAGCGCCAGCACGAACCAGAGCGCTCGCGCCACCTGCCAGCCGCCGAGGTTCCCGGCTGCTGCCGATCGCCAGAGGTGCGCCGAGAGGCGATGGTCGCACTCAGCTACCAGCTGGGCGAGCTCCTCTATCTGCTCGACCGGCAGCTGCGCCTCGGCGGCAGCGAACTCGAAGGTGAACTGCTCATAGTCGGCCTCGAGCCGCTCGAGGAAGGACTCGAAGGTCGCAGGAGCCGCCGGGTGGAGGTTGGCGAGGTACTCCTTCCAGTTGAACCACCGCCTCACGTACTCGTGATCGATCCGGCCGCTTCTCAGCAGGTAGGAGGCGATCGAGAGAAGGATGGCCGCCTCGCTCCCCGGCCACGGTGAGAGCCAGAGATCGGCGTGGGCGGCCGTGTTGGAGAGCCGCGGATCGATCACGACCAGCTTGGCTCCGTCCATCTTGCCCTCCATGATCCGCTGAGCGTGCGGGTTGAAGTAATGGCCTGTCTCGAGGTGACTGGAGAGGAGAAGGATGACCTTGGCGTTGGCGTGGTCCGGGCTCGGCCGGTCGTAGCCGGTCCAAAGCGTCATCCCGAAGCGGGCGCCGGAGGAGCAGACGTTGGTGTGGCTGTTGTGGCCGTCGACGCCCCAGGCCTGCAAGAAGCGCTCGGCGAAGCCGTCCTCACCCGGGCGCCCGACGTGGTACATGACCTCCTCGGGCCGGCCCCCTTCGATCGAGCGGCGGATGCGGCCGGCGATGTCGTCGAGGGCCTCGTCCCAGCTGACTCGCTCCCAGCTGCCCCCTCCGCGCGCTCCGCTGCGCTTTAGCGGATAGAGGATGCGCTCGGGGTCATCGAGCTGGTTGAGCGTGGCCGGTCCCTTGGCGCAGTTCCGTCCCCGCGAGCCGGGATGGGTCGGGTTCCCCTCGAGCTTTCGCACCGAGAGGTCGCTCTTGTCCACATAGGCGAGCAAGCCACAGCCCGACTCGCAGTTGAAACAGGTGGTGGGGACGAGGGTGTACTCGCGGGCCACCTTGCGTGGATGGGCGAGGGCGTCGTGCTCGACGTGGTGCTCCCAGGTCTCGGGCGGCGGGAAGTTGCTGAGCGCCTCGTGCCGGTGGGCACCCGGCAGCGGAGGCCCGGCGGGGGCGGGGCTGGCGGTCTCTTCTCCTGGCACAAGCTTCTCCTTCATGAGAGCGGCACGTCCTGTCCGGCCCGGACGAAGGCGGACTCGTAGGCGAGCAGAGCGGCCTGTCCGAGCAGGCCGCCGAGGGCGGCCAGACCCAATCGCCGACCCCGTGTGGCGGGGGCCGCCAAGGCGCCGGCGGCAGCGCCGAGGCCGAGGGCGCCCCAGAAGAGGCGCCGGTAGCGGCCGTGAGTCACCATTCTCGACGCCGTGGCGGCCTGGGCGGAGTGGTGCTGGCGGCCGTGCTCGAGTGCAGTGACAGCCAGGTTGGCGGCCGATGCGGCGACGAAGGTCTTCGCCAGCATCGTCGTAGCCGGCGACGGGCCGTCCCGCAGGGCCGAGAGCGAGAGGAGCACGCCTGAACCCCCCTGCAGGGCCTGCACCAGCAGATGAGGAAAGAGCAGACCCGACTGCCAGAGGTCACGACCCTCGGCCTGCTTGAACAAAAGCGCCGTGTAGCCAGCTGCCGCTGTGGCCGCCGGCACCGCCAGAAAGCGCAGGACCGAGAGGGCTCGCTCGAAGGTGTCGGCCCCGATCAGCCCGACCGATTCAAAGAGGGCCGCTCCGAGCCATCCGGCCGCCACGGCGGAGTAGCCGGCGAGGCAGAAGCTGCCGAGGACGAGCCAGGAGGAACGGTTGGACTTGGTGAAGATGTAGTAGAAGCGCTCCGGTCTCTTCAGATCCCACACGAGGAGCGCCCCGGTTGCGGCGGTGAAGCCGGTCGCGGCCATCGGAGCGGCCAGCTTGAAGACTCCCTCGGCTCTCTTGCCTGCAAAGAGCGCACCGGAGGCCGCCAGCAGGGCCCCGGCGCCGACTCCTTTGGTCCAAAGGTACGTCGTCACCCGCCAGCCCCAGGGGCGGGGATGGGCTGTGTTGAGCGTCGTGCGCGCCACCGGCTCGGAGCCTGCGGCAAGCTCGCCGGCGACGGCCTGGCGGAGCGGATCCGGCGTGGCGAAGAGGTAGCTGTCGCTCACCGGCGCAGCCAGGGGATCGAGCACCGCCCGGTCGGCCCCGATGTAGTAGACGTTCGGCCCCGTGCCCTGCTCCGGGGAGCGTGTCTCGGTCTTGTTGGCGGCGATGAGGCGGGCGATCCCGCTCGCCGGGTCGTCGATGTCGCCGGCCCAGATCGAGTGGGTCGGGCAGACGACCACGCAGGCGGGTTCGAGGCCGTCGTCCACCCGGTGGGCGCAGTAGTTGCACTTGGCCGCCGTGTGGGTGCTCTCGTCGATGTAGAGGGCGTCGTAAGGGCAGGCCTGCATGCACGCCTTGCACCCGATGCAGCGGTCACGGTCGAAGTCGACGATGCCGTCGTCTCTCTTGTAGAGAGCCTTCGTCGGGCAGATCGCGACACAAGGGGCGTCGGTGCAGTGGTTGCAGCGCATCACCCCGAAGGCGCGGCCCGAGTCGGGCCACTTCCCCTTGTCGACGTACTTGACCCAGGTCCGGAACTGGCCGACCGGCACCTGGTGCTCTGTCTTGCAGGCGACCGTGCAGGCGTGGCAGCCGATGCAGGTCCGCTGATCGATGGCAAAGCCGTACTGCAAGGGCCCTCCTAAGTCTCGAGCAGGCGACGGTGCCCGCGGCTAGTCAGCTCCACTGGCACTCTCGATGGGGAGCCCGGCGTTGCGCGCCTGCTCCCACTGGTCGTCCACGAGGACACAGCGCCTGCCCGCCCGGTCGAGCATCGAGCTCGCGATGGTGGAGCGAAGCCCGCTGGCGCAGTAGACGTACACCTTCCCGGGCGGGATCTCCCCGAGCCTCTCGGCCAGCTCGAAGAACGGTATGTGGAGAGCGCCTGCCACCCGGCCCGCCGCCCACTCGTCAGGGCGCCGGACATCGAGGATCACCTGCCCCTCCTCGCCGTAGGCCGCAGCCAGGCCGGCGAAGTCGGTCACCTCGTAGCTGGCGGTCACTCCGCCCGCCACCTCCTCGATCGGCCCGACGGCGGCACCAGCCAGCTCGTCCACCCCGATGCGCACGAGCTGGCGCCGGGCCTCGGCCACCTGCTCGGGGTTCTCGGCGACGAGGGTGACCTCAGATCCCCAGGGGATCGTCCAGCCGAAGTAGGTGGCAAAGCCGTCGCCGAGCTCGATACAGACAGTGCCGCCGATGTGGGCGGCCGCATAGGCGCGGCGCTGGCGGAGGTCGATGATCCACTCACCTTTGGCCAGGCGCTCTCTCAGGACGTCCCGGTCGACCCGCTCGGGCGGCGAGAGGTCGGGGGCGGCCGGCCCGGCGGCGTTGAGCGCCCCCATGTGGGCGTAGTAGCTCGGATAGGCCGTCAGGCCGTCGAGCAGCTGCTCGACAAAGGCGTCCTCGGTCCCGACGGTGAGGGCCAGGTTCTGCCTACGCTCGTTGTCGATGGTCGACTCGTCGCCCGAGGTCTCGGTCGCAGAGCAGAAGCTGCCAAAGCCATGGGTCGGGTAGACCGAGACGTCCCCGGGCAGCAGCTCGGCGAGGCGGCGGACCGAGCGGTACTGCGCCCGCGTCAGCTCCTCAGTCCGCTCGGGCGAGATGAGGTCTGTGCGCCCGACTGCCCCGAAGAGCATCGAGCCGCCCGTGAGCACGGCCACGGGCCGGCCCTCGTGGCGCACCTCGTAGGCCATGTGGTTCGGGGTGTGGCCGGGCGTGTGGTGGGCCACGACGCTCAGCTGCCCGATCGTGAACTGCTGGCCGTCGGCGACTGGGACCCGCTCGAAGGAGACGGCATCCCCGCCGGGCACGACGTAGGCGGCGCCGTGCCGTTCGGCGAGCGCCAGCCCACCGGTGACGTAGTCGTTGTGCAAATGCGTCTCGAAGACGTGGCTCAGGCGAAGTCCGAGCTCGGCAAGGACGGCTTCGAGGCGGTCGATGTCGCGCTGGGGGTCGACCACGAGCGCCGACTCCCCGTCGTGGACAAGGTAGCTGCGGTCTCCGAGCGCAGTCGTCTGGACCGTCACGATCCCAAACCTCATGGCTTCTGCTCCTCGCACCCGAACAATGTACGAATGTCCGTACTAATATGCCAAACCAGCAGCGGCAGGCAACTATCTCGTCATGCTGCGCCGGGTCACCGGCCGGGCCGGAGAGCCGAAACGTCATACCCAATATACCCTATGGGGTATATTGCAAACCGGCCGCCGGCGCCGGTGACCACTGAAGATGCGAACGCGGCTGGAGCGGAGTAGGCCTTGGAGCCCGAGGAAGAAAGAGTGCAGGCGCCGGTCGAGGAGGTTTCCGAGCCGGAGGGTGTGAACGGCTGGCGGGCGGATCCTCACCCGCGCGTCCGCGTCCCGGCGCCCCTCATCCGCCGGCGCCTTCCCTCGGGGCGGGGAGCGACCGAGCAGCCGAACAACACGAGCGAAGGGGAGGCATTCTTGAACCTCCCCTTCTGGGTGGCCCTCGTCCTCACGGGCATCGCCACCGGGCTCTTCGGCGACTTCATGATGTTCGTGCTCTTCCACTTCGAGCACTTCGCCTTCGGCTGGGGCCCAGGCGACTACCAGTCCAAGGTGGAGCGGGCCTCGGCGCTGCACCGGGTGGCATCCCTCGCCATCGCCGGGGCGGTCACCGGCCCGGCCTGGTACTTCCTCCGCAAGTACACAAAGGGCGAGAAGTCCGAGGTGGACGAGGTGATCTGGGCGGGCGACGCCAGGCTGTCGTTCCGACGCAGCTTCATCTCCGGCACCATCTCCGAGGTGGCCGTCGGCATGGGGGCCTCGATCGGGCGAGAGGCCGCCCCCAAGCTCATGGGCGGCGTCTCAGGCAGCATCGCCTCGGGGTGGCTCAACTTGAACAGCGCCCAGCGAAGGCTCATCGTCGCCTGCGGTGCGGGCGCCGGCCTGGCCGCCGTCTACAACGTCCCCCTCGGGGGAGCGCTCTTCACCGCCGAGGTCCTCCTCGGTTCGATCGGCCTGCCGGTCGTCCTGCCGGCGCTCGCCTGCTCTTTCATCGCGACGGCCACGGCCTGGATCTACCTCCCCCAGCACGCCACCTATGTCGACCTGCCGAGCTACCACTTCTCGGCCTCCATCCTCGTCTGGGCGCTCATCATCGGGCCGATCATCGGCCTCCTCTCCGCCTTCTACATCCGGCTGATCGGCTGGATCTCCCATCACCGGCTGAAGGGGCGCATCATGGCCGTCGGCCCCTTCGTCGCCTTCACGATCCTCGGAGCAATCGGCATCGCCTACCCGGCTCTCTTCGGGAACGGCAAGGACATGGCCCATCGCGCCTTCCTCGGCCAGGGCACGCTTCTTCTCTTCCTCGCCCTGTTCGCCCTCAAGCCCCTCGTGACCGCCCTCTGCCTGGGAAGCGGCGCCAGCGGCGGCCTCTTCACGCCCTTTTTGAGCACCGGTGCCGTCTTCGGCGCCATGGCGGGCGTCATCTGGACACACCTCTGGGCCGGCCAGCCGGTCGGGGCCTACGCCCTCGTCGGGGCTGCCGCCATGCTCGGCTCGGCCATCCAGGGGCCGCTCGCCGGCCTGGTGCTCGTGATCGAGCTCACCCACACCGGCTTTGGGATCATCGTCCCCATCATCGCCGCCACCTTCCTCTCGACGGCCATAGCCCGCCACCTCGACGGCTACTCCATCTACTCCGCCCGGCTGCCGGCCGAGACCGGAGAGCCGGCCGGCTCGGGCTAGCCGGAGCGGGGCGGGCGCAGCTCGGCCGGTGGCTCGAAGGCGGCGCCGACCCGGCCCGAGCTCCAGCGGGAGACGAACTGGAAGCGATCGGCGCGCACGATGCTGTGGCGCCACTCGACCGGCGCCCCTCCTGCCTGGGCGAGGCGCTCTATCAAGAAGGTCGGCGTCACCGGGTCGAGCCCGAGCAGTCGCCGCTCGGCCGGGGCGGGAAGCAGGGGGCTCATCCGCTCCCAGCCGGAGTCGGGCCGAACGCGACAGGCCCTCTCGAGCTCCCGGTAGAGAGCAGTGCGCTGGAAGTCGACCTTCAACAGGGGCCGGGCGAGACGGGCGGGCAGGTACGACCAATCGAGCACCGCCGGCGTGCCGTCGAGCAGCCGGAGTCGCTCGAGGTAGACGAGGGGGTCCTTGGCATCACAGTCGAGCGCGGCCGCAGCGGCGGCGTCGGTGCGCTCCTCGAGGACCCGCACGACGCTCTGCTGCACGAAACCCTGCGCCTCCGCCGAGCGGTAGAGGCTGTAGAGCGTCCCGAGGGACTGCTCGAGCGGCCGGGGCCGGACCGAGCTGCCCTGGCCCCGCACCCGTTCGACGACTCCCTCTTGCTGCAGGCGACGGATCGCCTCACGCACGGTCTGGCGGCTCACCCCGTAGTGCCGCACAAGCTCGAGGTCGCCGGGGAAGCGCTCGGAGAACTCGTCGGCAGCCATCCGCAGCCGCAGGTCCTCGAGGATCTGGGCCCAGAGCGGGGTCGGGCTGTGACGGTCGACCGGCACCCGACAAGTATGGTTCGAACGGCGGTGGGGAACCGCCTTATCTCAGGGGCGGGGGAAGATGCGACGGAGGAGCGACGGCTTCTCGGCGCCCTGCCGCTTCGGATGGCCGGGGCAGCGCTCCGACTGCGGCACGCCCCGCATCACCTGATCCACGTGCATCCCACAGCCTGCCCAGGTGGTCTTCCCACAGGCTCGGCACTTGACAGCGCGGCACATCTCCAGCAAACCTCCTCGATCTGTTCGCCCAATATACCCCCTCCGGTATCGTGCCGGTGCGCTCACAGAGCGGGGCGCCGTCCTCCCATGATGACGTGGTCGAGCTCTTTCCAGTAGGCGTCGACCGCTTCGAAGCCGGCGGCTCGCAAGAAGCCGAGCTGTGGCGAGAGGGGGATGATGTGGCGGACGTGGTTCTCGTAGCGGGCCTGCTCCTCCTCGCTTCGATGAGCTCTCCGCTCGGCGGCTTGCGGGTCGCGCCGGTCGTGGGCGGCCGCCCAGGCTTGCTCGACCTCCGGGTCTTCTGCCTTCACCGGGTCGTAGTTGAGGTACCAGGCGCCGGGGGCGAGCCGCTCGAAGATCTCTCCGAAGAGCCCCTCCTTGCGCCTGTCTGTCAGGTGGTGGACACAGAGCGAGGAGATGACCGCCTGCAGCCCCGCTTCGAGCTCGGCAGGCCACCGTCCCTGCTCGAGGTCGATCTCGACGTAGCTGAAGCGGCCCTCGTAGGCCTCGAGCTCGCGGCGGCCCTCCTCCATCATCTGGGGCGAGTAGTCGGCGAGAACGGCACGGGCCCTCGGATAGCGGTCGAGCACGGCCCGCGAGGCGGCCCCCGTGCCCGCCCCGAGGTCAACGAAGGTGAAGCTCTCCCCGACCGAGAAGGGAAGCAGGTCCGCCATCATCTGGCGGGCCGACAACCGGCCCCGCTCCCGCTCGTCGCTGCGGGCCACCCAGCTCGCGACCATCTCGTTGTCGCGCCAGACGGCGTCGTTGGAGTGGGTTGTCTCGCTCATCGCCGCCACGTTAGGTGCAGAGGAGACGAGGAGCGGGGCGGCCGGTCAACCGAGCGGCCGGCTCAGACGAGGCTCTCGGCTCGACTCGCTAGGGGGGCTGGACAGGCCCGGGGCCGTCGGCCCTGTAGCCGGCCAGCGCCTGCAGGAGACTCGCCGGCACCGGTGCGAGCCGGCAGGTGAAGGTCATCATGCCGTGGCTCACCGTCAGGGCCAGGTCGCAGGCGGGCAGCAGCCCTGACCTGCTGAGCTCTACGGTGGCCACGGTCAGCCCGCCCACCGTGACGACGAGCAGGTGGCCGCCGACGACCCTTGCTTGGGCCGGGAGCTGTCTTTGTCCGACGACAACGGTGATGCGCCCGCCGCTGCCGAAGGTGATCCTGTGGCCGAGCGCCTTGGACAGCTCAGCGCTCGTGAGGTCGGCTCTCACCACGGCGCTCGCGATCGAGACGGGCTCGGCGACGTGGCTGGCGAAGAGGAGCTTCCGGTCGAGCCGGACCTCGCTTGCTCGCACCGAGACCCGATCGAAGCTGAACTGCCCTGCCGGCACACCGTCAGCGACGACGTCGACGTGCGCCACCGAGCCGGAGATGAGGAGGGGCGGGAGGAAGGGGAAGGCGCCGATGGTGGCGCTCACCCTCTCGGCTCCCGTCGCCGTGCGGATCTGGCCCGAGAGCCACTCCTCTGCGAGGAGCCGGGCGCCGAAGTCCACCCCGGTGAGCAAAGCCAGCAGCACCACGAGGCCGACGCCCAACCGCCTCGGCCAGCGCCGGCGCCGCGGTGGCGCCACGGCCCCGGTCCGCCTGCTCAAGGGGCGCCGCCCGCTCTGCTCGGGCGCTCGGCGGCAGCGATGTCGCTCGAAACGGCCTCCCTCGTCATGCCATGGTCTTGCAGTCGGGTGAGCGATGCTGACCGATCACCCTCCATCACTTCCCGAAAACGCCTGCCGATACTGCATAGGGCTCGGGCCGGTTGGCGAGACGGGCGTGGCCGACAGCGTTCTCACAGGAGACCCCGCCAGCTCGATCCTCTCGTCTTCGTGGCCGAGGGCGGGGTCGAGGTGGAGGTCCTTCGGGCAGAGTTAGATGTCGCAACCATCTGCTGCAGCGCGATTGGCCGCTCTCTCAGGCCGCTTCTCGCCCCGCCCGAGCCGTGCTCGGGAGGAGCGCCGCTCCGGTGATGATGGGCGAAGCCGCCACGAGGTACACCCCCCAGGCCATGGCGACGACGCCCGCCACCTCCACCGCCAGCAGGGCCGGCGCCAGGTTGAGGTGCTCCCCGTAGACCCCGACACCAAAGCAGATGCCCGTGATCGGCTCGAGGCCCGTGACGAGGGGAAGGGAGGCCGCCAAGGGAGCGGCCTCGAAGGCCGACTGGGCGAGGAAGAGGCCCGAGACGGCAACCAGCAAGAGGGCGAACACCGGCCAGGAGATCAGCATCGAGCTGAGGCCGTTGTGCAGCTCGGCTGCCGACCGCTCGGTCAAGGCGTCCTGCAGGCCGTAGAGGCAGCCGGCAGCGGCGGCCAGCAGGGAGGCCTGGCGGGCCGCCGGGCGGCGACGGGAGAGGCTGACGAGCGCCACGGCCACCAGCACTATGAGCCCGCCGGAGATCACCCAGTTGGGCCAGGGAAGATGGCGGGTGCTTCCTCCTGCCGGGTGGCCGGCAGCGATGAAGGCCGCCAGACCGACCACGAGAGCACCGGCCCCCAGCCACTCTCTCATGCGGAGGCGCTGATGGCGCCAGCGGGCGGCGAGCGGCAGCGCGAAGAGGAGGTTGGTCGCCATGAGAGGCTCGACCAGGGCTATGTCGCCCTTGGCGAGAGCCACCGCCCCGAGCACCTGACCGGCTGCCATGGCGGCTATCCCCCCGAGCCAGATGGGCCGGCGGACGAGGTGTAGCAGCAGGCGGGGCGAGAGCCTCTCGTTGGCGGGCTCC
>JAJYQK010000017.1 GCA_021794645.1 Actinomycetes bacterium | reverse complement strand
GCCGCCCTGGCGGCCGGCCTCGACGTGGACGACTTCGCCCCCCGCCTCAGCTTCTTCTTCAACGCCCACAACAACCTCTTCGAGGAGGTGGCCAAGTTCCGGGCGGCCCGGAGGATGTGGGCCGCCATCATGTCCGAGCGCTTCGGGGCGAGGAACCCCCGCTCCCTCCGGCTCCGCTTCCACGCCCAGACCGGCGGCTCGACGCTCACCGCCCAGCAGCCCGAGAACAACATCATCCGGGTCACCACCCAGGCGCTCTCGGCCGTCCTCGGCGGGACCCAGAGCCTGCACACGAACGGCTTCGACGAGGCGCTCGGGCTCCCGACGACGAGGGCGGCCAAGCTGGCGCTGCGCACCCAGCAGATCATCGGCTACGAGTCGGGCGCGACCGACACGGTCGACCCGCTGGCCGGCTCGTACTACCTCGAGTGGCTGACCGACGAGGTCGAGCGGCGGGCGGGCGAGTACCTGGAGCGGATCGACGAGATGGGCGGCGCCGTCGTCGCCATCGAGCAGGGCTACATGCAAGAAGAGATCGAGCAGGCGGCCTACGCCTATGCCAAGGCGGTCGACTCGGGGGAGAAGGTCGTCGTCGGAGTGAACCGCTTCGTCGACGAGGGGGCCGGCGAGCCGGAGGTCTTCCCGATCGACCCGGCCCTGCAGGCCCAGCAGGTGGAGCGGGTCCGACAGCTGCGCCAGAGGAGGGACAACGGCGCCGTCACGGCCGCCCTCGAGGCTCTCGGGCAGGCCGCCCGGGGGACGGGCAACCTGCTCGGGCCGATGCGCCGGGCCCTCAAGGCCGAGGCGACCCTCGGCGAGGTCTCCGAGGTGCTCCGCCAGGTCTTCGGGGTCTACCGGCCTTCCCGCTGATCAGCTGGCCGGGGCGGCGTAGGCCTTGGCGCCGAGGCGGCTCCGCTCCGCCTCGTCGAGGGCGAGGTCGATGACCGTCCAGGCCATGGCGAGCGCCCCGTCGCCCACCGCCCGGTCGGCCGCCGGCGAGGCGGCGGCGGCCGTGAACTCCGGCTGGTGGTTGACGGCCGGCAGGCAGTCGAGACCGAGCATCGGGTGGATCGAGGGGATGGCGAGCGAGACGTTGGCCATGTCGGTTGAGGCGTGCAGGGAGCGGCTGCCCGGCTCGGGGAAGACCCGCCCGATGGCTGTGGCGTTGGCGACGTAGGCCGCCGCCATCTTCTCGTCCACCTCGAACTCGGAGTAGGTGGGACCCTGCTCGATGATCTCGAAGGAGGCACCGGTGGCGATGGCTCCGGCCTCGAAGCAGGCTCGCACCCGTGGGGACCACCGCTCGAGGCGCTCGAGGTCGCGGGCCCGCACGTAGTACGTGGCCTCTGTCCGGGCCGGGATGATGTTCGGGGCCGCCCCGCCCAGGGTGACGATGCCGTGCACCTGGTCGAGCGGCTCTGCCTGCTGGCGGAGGAGCCCGATCGCCACCTGGGCGACAGTGAGAGCGTCCGCCGCGTTGATGCCGCGGTCCGGGTAGCCGGAGGCGTGCGCCTCCTTGCCCCGGTAGATGACGTCGATGTGCTCGACCGCCAGGCAGGGCATGCGGTCGAGCTCGCCCGGGGCGGGGTGGACCATCATGGCGGCGTTGACGCCGTCGAAGCCGCCCCGCTCCATCATGAGGATCTTGCCGCCGCCGCCCTCCTCGGCCGGGGTGCCGAGCACCCGCACCGTGATGCCGAGGTCGTCGGCCACCTGGGCGAGGGCGAGACCGGCGCCGACGGCAGCTGCCGCGATGACGTTGTGGCCACAGGCGTGACCGACGTCGGGGAGGGCGTCGTACTCGGCGCAGACGGCGATCGTGAGCGGTCCCGAGCCGGCGCTGGCCGAGAAGGCGGTCGGCAAGCCGCAGATGCCCGAGTCGACCTTGAAGCCCGCTTCGCCCAGCATCTCGGCGCACCAGGCAGAGGAGCGCTCCTCCTCGAAGCGGATCTCGGGGTGGGCGTGGATCCGGTGGGAGAGCCCGACCAGCTCGGGGCTCCGCCGGTCGAGGTAGGCCCGGGTCGCCTCTTTCGCCGCCGCCTCGGTGCTCACTCGAGCACCGCCACGACGTCGCCGGCGCCAAGGGCGTCGCCCGGTTTCACCTTCAGCTCCTTCACCTTGCCGGCCCGGTCGGCGTTGATGGGGTTCTCCATCTTCATGGCCTCGAGCACGCAGATCGTCTGGCCGGCCTCGACGGCGTCGCCCTCTTTCACCATCACCTTCACGATGGTGCCCTGCATCGGGACCGTGACGTTGCCGTCGCCGCCGGCCACCGGTCCGCTTGCCGCCCGCTTGGAGCGGGTGGGCCTGGCGCCGCTGGCGGGTGAGGAGGCGGCCTCGCCGAGGTCGGGCAGCCAGAGCTTCACCCGGTAGCGACGCCCGTCCACCTCGGCGTCGACCTCGCGCAGCACCCGCCGCTCCCCGTCGTCGCCCTCGGCGACGGTGGCCGGGCTGGCCGTCACGCCCGAGAGGTCGAGGCGTTCTTCGACCCAGCGCGTGGAGTGGGCCGCCGCCACGAAGTCGTCGTGGGAGAGGATGGCCTGGTGGGCGGGGATGGTGGTCGCCACGCCCTCGACGGCCGTCTCGGCGAGCGCCCGCAGCATGCGCCGGCGGGCGATCTCGCGGTCTTCTCCCCAGACGATGATCTTTGCCACCAGGTTGTCGTAGAACTGGCTGACGGTGTCGCCCGACTCGTAGCCGGCGTCAGTCCTGGTGCCAAAGCCATCCGGCGGGCGGAAGAACGAGATCTTGCCCGGGCTCGGGAGGAAGCGTCCCCCGGCTGGGTCCTCGGCGTTCACCCGGCACTCGATGGCATGCCCGTTCCGGCGGGCGGCCACCTCCTCCTGGGTGAGTCCGATCGGCTCGCCGGCAGCCACCCGCAGCTGCAGGGCGACGAGGTCGAGACCGGTCACGAGCTCGGTGACGGGGTGCTCGACCTGGAGGCGCGTGTTCATCTCGAGGAAGTAAAAGCGCCCGTCCTCGTAGAGGAACTCGACCGTGCCGGCCCCCTCGTAGTCACAGGCGTGGCAGATGGCGACCGAGGCCTCGCCCATGGCACGGCGGATCTCGTCTGGGAAGTCGGCCGCCGGCGACTCCTCCACGAGCTTTTGGTGGCGGCGCTGGTAGGAGCAGTCCCGCTCCCCGATCCAAAGGGCGTTGCCGTGCCGATCGGCGAAGACCTGCATCTCGATGTGGCGGGGCCAGGTCAGGTACTTCTCGGGGTAGACCTCGGGCCGCCCGAAGTAGGCGACGGCCTCCCGCTGGGCCGACTCCATCGCCTCTTTCGCCTCGGCCGCCGAGGCAACGACCTTCATGCCCCGCCCGCCGCCGCCGAAGGCCGCCTTGATGGCGACCGGCCAGCCGTGCTCCTCCCCGAAGGCGATCACCTCGGCCGGGTCGGTGAGCGGCTCACTCCTGCCCGGCACACCGGCGACGCCGGCCTTCTCTGCTGCCAGGCGGGAGGAGATCTTGTCCCCCATGACCTCGATGGCCCCGGGGGGCGGTCCGACGAAGGTGGCGCCCGCCCCGCTCACGGCTCGGGCGAACTCCGCGTTCTCGGAGAAGAAGCCATAGCCGGGGTGGACGGCGTCGGCCCCGCTCCGCTCGATCGCCTCCAGTATGGCCGGCGTGTTGAGGTAGCTCTCGGCCGCCGTCTGGCCGCCGAGGGAGTAGGCCTCGTCGGCCAGGCGGACATGGAGAGCGTCGCGGTCTAGCTCGGAGTAGACGGCGACGGTGGCGATCCCGAGCTCCCTGCAGGTACGGATGACGCGGACGGCGATCTCACCCCGGTTGGCGATGAGCACCTTCTCGAACACAGCTCCCCTTCCTCGGCCTATCGTCCCTCCCGTGCCCGACGAGCGGCTCGCCGGCCTTCGACCCGGGAGGGACACGACTGGGCAGGCTACCCGCCCCGTCGCCCCTTCTCCCGTTTGGCGCCCCTTCTGCTCGCCCGAGCGGCTGGCCGAGGTCCCCTCGACGAACCTGGCACTCGCCGAGCGGGCCAAGGAGGGCGCCCCCGAGGGGACCGTCCTGCTAGCCGAGAGCCAGAGCGCCGGCCGGGGGAGGCTCGGGCGACGCTGGCTCGATCCGCCCGGCGGCTCGATCCTCTGCTCCTTGCTCTTCCGCCCCCGCCTTCCCCTGGAGGAGTGGTTCCTCGCTCCGATGGCGGTCTCGCTCGCGGCCCGGGCGGCCTGTGAGCAGGTGGCCGGCGCCGAGACCGCCTGCAAGTGGCCGAACGATCTCGTCTCTCTCCCGGACGGGCTCAAGCTGGCCGGCGTCCTCGCTGAGACAGTCGGCGAGACACCGGGCAGCGCCCCGAGAGCCCTCGTTGTCGGCATCGGCCTCAACTGCAACTGGCCCGCCGACTTCCCCCCGGCCGGCCTCGAGGGCGATGAGCTCGCCACCCGCGCCACCTCGCTCGATCGCCTCACCGGCCGCCCGGTGGACAAGAGCGCACTCGAGGCCGCCCTCCTCTCGGAGGTGGCCCGGCGCTGGCACCCACTCGCCGAAGCTGGCTTGGCGCCGGGGAAGGCGGCCCTGCTCTCGGAGTACCGGGCCGCCTGTGCGACCCTCGGCCAGCAGGTGAGGGTCGAGCTCCCGACTGGTGCTGTCGAGGGGGAGGCCCTGGCGATAGAGGAAGACGGCCGGCTGCGGGTTGCCACCGAGGTGGGCGAGGCCACCTTCGGGGTGGGTGACGTCGTCCACCTGAGACCGAAGGGCGCTCCTCCCGGGCGTTAGCCTGCGGCGATGCGACTGCTCGTGACCGGTGCCGCCGGTTTCATCGGCTCCAACTTCTGCCGCCACTGGCTCGAGGCTCACCCCGATGACGAGGTGACGGCGCTCGACGCCCTCACCTATGCCGGCAACTTGGCCAACCTGGCCGGCCTCGAGGAGACGGGCCGGCTCCGCTTCGTCAAGGGCGACATCGGCGATCTCCCGGCGATGGAACGGCTGCTCGGCGAGACCGGCGGCGAGGTCGTCGTCAACTTCGCCGCCGAGAGCCACAACTCCCTCGCCGTCTTGGACCCAGCCCTCTTCCTCCGCACGAACGTGCTCGGCACCCAGGCCCTCTGCGAAGCCTCCCGCCGGGCGGGCGTCGCCCGCTTTCACCACATCTCGACCTGCGAGGTCTACGGCGACCTGCCCCTCGACAGCGAGGACTCGTTCCACGAGGAGAGCCCCTACCGCCCCCGCACCCCCTACAACGCCTCGAAGGCGGGCGCCGACCACGTCGTGCGCAGCTACTTCGAGACCTTCGGCCTCCCGGTCACGATCACCAACTGCTGCAACAACTACGGGCCCTACCAGTTCCCCGAGAAGGTCATCCCGCTGTTCACCACCCGCGCCCTCAAGGGAGAGCCGCTCCCGGTCTACGCCTCGAGCGAGAACAGGCGGGAGTGGGTCCACGTCCTCGACCACTGCCGGGCTGTCGAGGCGGTCCTCGAGCGGGGCAGCCTGGGCGAGACCTACAACGTCGGGACGGGCCGCGAGGCCTCGGTGAGCGAGCTCGCCTCTGGCATCCTCGCCCGCACAGGCCGTCCCGCCTCCCTGCTCCAGACCGTCCCCGACCGGCCGGGCCACGACCGCCGCTACCTGCTCGACTCGGGCAAGATCCGCCGCCAGCTCGGCTGGGAGCCGCGGGTCGGCTTCGAGGAGGGCCTCGACGAGACGGTCGCCTGGTACGAGGAGAACGAGGCGTGGTGGCGGCCGCTCGAAGGCCGCTCTCCCGTCGCCGAGACCGCCTGGGCCGAGCGCTGATGCGGCTCCTTCTCACAGGAGCCGGCGGACAGCTCGGGAGCGAGCTCGTCCGGCTCGTGGCCGAGCACAACGAGGAGCGCCGCCGGGGACAGATCGATCTGCTCGCCTGCAGCCACGCCACCCTCGACGTCTGCCGGCGGGACCAGGTGATGGCCGCCACCCTCTCTTTCGAGCCCGACGTCATCGTCCACGCAGCCGCCTTCACGGCGGTCGACGCCTGCGAGGAGGAGCCCGGGCGGGCCTTTGCCGTCAACGCCCTTTCCACCAGGTACCTCGCCGAGGCCGCCCGCCTCGCCTCGGCCCACCTCGTCTACGTCTCGACCGACTACGTCTTCGACGGCAACCTCGGCCGCCCCTACCTCGAGTGGGACGAGCCCGCCCCGCTCTCGGTCTACGGTCGTTCCAAGCTCGCCGGGGAGAAGGAGGCAGGCCAGTCGGCCACCGTCGTGAGGACCGCCTGGCTGATGTCGAAGACGGGCGCCAACATGGCGAAGACCATCCTCCGCCTCGGCCGCGAGAGCACAGGCGAACTGCGCTTCGTTGACGATCAGCGGGGGAGCCCGACAGTGGCGGCCGATCTGGCCGCCAAGGTGCTCGAGCTGGCGATCGCCCGTCGGCCCGGCCTCTTCCACGTCACGAACAGGGGAGAGGCGACCTGGTTCGATGTCGCCCGGGAGGTCATGGCCGCCGCCGGCCTCGGCCCCGAGCGGGTGGTGCCCATCTCGACCGACGAGCTCGTGCCCCGCCGTCCGGCAGCTCGGCCGGCCAACTCGGTCCTCGAGAACGCCGTGCTGCGCCTCGAAGGCGATCCTCTCCTCCCGGAGTGGCGGGAGTCGCTCGGCCGGCTCGTCGCCGCCGGGCTGGCCTGATGCCGGGCGGAGGGCGGCTGCCGGTGGCGGCCGTCGTGGTCAACTACAACGCCGGCGCCGCCCTCGCCAGCTGCGTGGAGAACCTGACAGCCGAGGGCGTGGCCGAGGTGCTGGTCGTCGACAACGGCTCGGCCGACGGCTCGGTCGCCCTGCTCCGCCAGAGCGAGACCGGCTTTCGCCTGATCGAGCCGGGTCGCAACCTCGGCTACGGCGGGGCGGCCAACCTCGGTGCCCGGGCGACCTCGGAGCCCTACCTGCTGATCTGCAACCCGGACCTGACGGCGCGCCCGGGTGCGCTGGCCGCCCTGGTGAAGCGCCTGGACGAGGACGACTCGATCGGCCTCGTCGGTCCGATGCTGCGGGACCGAACGGGAGAGGTCTACCCCTCGGGCCGGGAGTTCCCCGGCCTCGCCGGCGCCATCGGGCATGCCTTCGTCGGCCTCTTCTGGGGTGGCAACCCCTGGACGCGGCGGTACCGCCACCTCGGCTCCGACCAGCACGCCTCGCGGGAGGCCGACTGGGTGTCGGGCGCCTTCATGGTGGCCCGCAAACTCGCCTTCGACTCGGTCGGCGGCTTCGACGAGGGTTACTTCATGTACGTCGAGGACGTCGACCTCTGCTGGCGCCTCCACCGGGCCGGCTGGACCGTCTGGTACGAGCCGGCGGCCGCCGTCGACCACGAGCAGGGCGTCTCCACCTCGCGCCACCCCTATCGGATGCTCCTCGCCCACCACAGCTCCATGTGGCGGTTCGCCGCTCGCACTGCGCAGGGCTGGGAGCGGGCGCTCCTCCCGCTGATGGCGGTTGGCCTCGCCGCCAGGCTGCTGCTCTCCTGGGCCGACCACCTCCTGCGACCCGTTCGGGACGAGCTGCTGGCCAGAGCTAATGTGGGGAGCCATGCCCGGGGAGAATTTCAGCCGTAGGGTCGCGCGCGCTGCTTCCGTCGGCGGTGGGCGGGGCTACCGGCGCCAGACACCGCTCAGCTGGTACGCCATCGTCTTTCTCATCTGCGTCGTCGGGATCGCCCTCATCGCCTACAGCCGCTACGAGGTCTCCCACCCGGCGACGGCCACCGCCAAGGCAAAGAACAACACCCCGCCGACGGCCCAGAACCTCTGGAAGGTAGGCCTGGAGCTCGACATCTGCGGCAAGATGCAAAAGCTGCCCGCCTCGACGACGCCCGGCCCCTTCACCACCGACGGCAGCGGCGTCGTGACGATCGCCCCGGCGCTCGCCTCGCCCGCCGGCAGCGCCAGCGGCAGCCACGCCACCCTCAACGCCTTCCTCGTGCCGGCCGGGATATCGCTCACGACGACGAACCTCACGATCACGCCGCCCGTGCGGCCCAGCACCACCACGACCACGACGGCGCCCGCCAAGAGCTCGACGTCCACCTCGCCCGCCAGCTCCACCACGAGCACCTCGACGACCACGACGACGCTCGCACCGGCCAGGAGCTACAGCAACGGCCAGCGCTGCGAGGGCGGCAAGGGCGTCGTCCAGACAGAGGTCTGGGCCTCGCCCTCGGCCAAGTCCGGCAAGATCTACACGAGGAACGCGACCGCCATCCGATTCAAGAACGGCCAGCTCTTCACGATCGCCTTCGTGCCGAAGGGCGCCTCCATCCCGAAGCCCTCCTCGGCCGGCGCCATCGCCCAGTACCTCATCGCCAACCCGGCGGGCCTCAGCACCGGCACCACGGGGAGCACGCTGCCGGCCTCCTCCGTCCCGTCGAGCACCGGCACCACGGGGAGCACGCTGCCGGCCTCCTCGGTCCCGGCCACCTCGCCCGCCAGCTCCACCACGAGCACCTCGACGACCACGAAGAGCTCCTCGGGCGGCTGATGGACGCCATAGTCCTCGTCGGCGGGGAGGGAACGAGGCTCCGCCCGCTCACCTACGACGTACCCAAGCAGATGCTGCCGGTTGTCGACCGGCCCATGATCGAGCACGTGGTGGGCTGGCTCGCCCGCCACGGGGTCGACCGGGTGGTGCTCTCGCTCGGCTATCGGCCCGACGAGTTCCAGCGGGCCTACCCCGAGGGCGAGCTGGCCGGCGCCCGCCTCGCCTTCGCGGTCGAGCCCGAGCTGCTCGACACCGCCGGAGCCGTGCGCTTTGCCGCCGAGGCGGCCGGGATCGGTGAGCGGTTCCTCGTCCTCAACGGCGACGTCCTCTCCGACTTCGACATCCCGGCGCTCGCCTCCTTCCACGAGGCCCACGGCGGCTTGGCCACCATCCAGCTGACACCGGTGTCAGATCCCTCGGCCTTCGGCGTCGTGCCGACCGAGGACGACGGCCGGGTGAAGGCCTTCATAGAGAAGCCCCCTCCCGGCACCGCCCCGACCAACCAGATCAGCGCCGGCTGCTACCTGCTCGAGCGGGAGGTGCTCGACCTCGTGCCGGCGGGCCGGCGGGTCTCCATCGAGCGGGAGACCTTCCCCTCCCTCGTCGATAAGGGGACGCTCTACGCCCTCTCCTCGGAGGCCTACTGGCTGGACACCGGCACGCCCGAGAAGTACCTGCAGGCCTCTTTCGACATCCTTGCCCGCCGCCGGGCGGCCGACTGCCTGCCACCGGTCCCCGAGCTGGCCACCGGCGTCTTCGCCCATCCCTCCGCCCGGATCGCGGCGAGCGTGACCGGCCCGAGCTACGTCGGCGCCGAGGCGGAGCTCGAAGAGGGCGCCGAGGTGAGCGAGTCGGTCGTCGGCGCCGGTGCCGGGGTGGGCGTGGGCGCCCGTCTCAGCCGCTCTTTCGTCATGGCCGGGGCGGTCATCGGGCCCGGGGCGGTCATCGACAGCTCGATCATCGGGCCCGGGGCGGAGGTGGGAGCGGGCGCCAAGGTGACGGAGTTCTCGATCGTCGCCGGCGGGGAGAAGGTAGCGGAGGCGACCGCCCTGGCGGCCGCCCGCCTCGGGGGCCGCTGAGGCCACGATGGCGCGCGCCGGCGGTGGGAAGCCCGCCCAGGGGCCGCTGCGCTGCCTCGTCACTGGCGGCGCTGGCTTCATAGGCTCGAACCTCGTCGACCGCCTGCTGGCCGAGGGCCACGAGGTCGACGTGGTAGACGACCTCAGCACGGGCGCCCTCTCGAACCTGGCCGAGGCGAGGGCATCGGGGGGCAGCTTCCGCTTTCACAACCTCGACATCCGCGACGAGAGGCTGACAGAGCTGGTGCAACGCCGCCGCTTCGATGTCATCTTCCACCTGGCGGCCCAGATCTCGGTGAAGGCCTCGGTCGACAGGCCGGTCTTCGATGCCGAGGTGAACGTCATCGGCTCGCTGGCAGTGCTGGAGGCGGCCCGCCAGGCGAAGGTGCGAAAGGTCGTCTACGCCGCCAGCGGGGGCACCCTCTATGGCGAGCCGGATGGCTCGGACCTGCCCATAGGCGAGCACCTGCCCCATGCCCCCCTCTCGCCCTACGGGGTCTCCAAGGCCGCTCCGATCGGCTACATGGCCACCTACCGCAAGCTGCACGGGCTCGAGTTCACGGCCCTCGCCCTCGCCAACGTCTACGGCCCGCGCCAGAGCCCGCACGGTGAGGCCGGCGTGGTCGCCATCTTCGCCGAGCGGCTCTTGCAGGGGGAGACCTGCACGATCTTCGGAGACGGGGAGCACAGCCGCGACTACGTCTTCGTCGATGACGTCGTCGACGCCTTCGCCCGAGCTGCCCGCCGGGGCGGTGGCCTGGTGCTCAACATCGGGACGGGCCTCGAGACGACCACCAACCACCTCTACGAGGTGGTGGCCGCCGCCGCCGGCAGCTCCGCCGCGCCCAAGCACGGGCCCGAGCGCCCGGGCGACTTGCGGCGGAACTCCCTCGACCCGGACCGTGCCTCGATCCACCTCGGCTGGAAGCCGTGGACCACCCTCGAGAAGGGGGCGGCCGCAGTGCTCGAGTACTTCCGGGCACCGACCGCCCGGCTGTGATAGCCGTCCTCTGCGGCGGCGTCGGAGCGGCCCGCCTCCTCACCGGCCTCGTGCAGGTGGTGGAGGAAGAACAGCTCGCGGCGGTGGTCAACACGGGCGACGACGCCGTCATGCACGGCCTGTACATCTGCCCCGACCTCGACACCATCACCTACACCCTCTCGGGCTCGGTGAACCCCGCCACGGGCTGGGGGCTCGAGGGGGAGAGCTGGCAGGCGATGGAGGCGCTCGAGCGGATCGGCGGCCCCGAGCGCACCTGGTTCCGCCTCGGCGACCGTGACCTCGGCACCCATCTCTACCGGACCGGACGGCTGGCAGAGGGAGCCTCGCTCACCGAGGTGAGCGCCGAGATCGCCCGTGCCTTCGGGCTTCGCCTCCGGCTCCTGCCGATGAGCGACGACCCGGTGCGCACGGAGCTCATCGCCAAGAGCGGAGGCCGTCTCGCCTTCCAGGAGTACTTCGTCCAGCACCGCCACGAGGTGGCCGTCGAGGCCGTCTCGTTCCTCGGGGCGGAGGAGGCCGCCCCGAGCCCGGCCGCCATGGAGGCCCTCGCCCGGGCAGACCTCGTCGTGGTCGCCCCCTCGAACCCGGTCGTCTCGATCGGCCCGATCCTCGCCCTCCCCGGGGTGAGCGAGCTGCTCTCGAGCAGGCGGGAGTCGGTCGTGGCCGTCTCCCCGATAGTGGGTGGGAAGGCCCTGAAGGGGCCGGCAGACCGCCTTCTGGTCGAGCTCGGTGGCCAGGCCAGCGCCGCCGGGGTGGCCGCCCGCCTCGCCCGGGTCGCCGCCACGCTCGTCATCGACGAGGGGGACTCCTCCGAGCAGGGGGCGGTCTCGGCGGCGGGCATGCGCCCGGTCCTCGCCCCGGCGGTCATGTCCGATGGCAGGGCTGCGGCCGTTCTGGCGGAGGCGGTGCTGGCCGCCGCCGGACCGCTCGGGTAGCGACGACAGCCCGCAGCGACAAGACTCAGCTCCCGTGGTGCCGGCAAGCCTCACCGTCCTGCCGGTCTCCGGCCTGCCCGAGATAGCCCGCGGCGCCGATCTCGCCTCGATGATCGCCGGGGCCGTCGCCCTCGCAGAGGGCGACGTCGTCGTCGTCACCCAGAAGATCGTCTCGAAGGCCGAGGGCCGCATGGTCGAGATCGACCCGGCCGACCCGGTGGCCAAGAGGAGGCTGGCCGAGTCAGAGGCGGTGCGGGTGCTGCGCCGCCGGGGCGAGCTCGTGGTGACCGAGACCCGGCACGGCTACGTCTGCGCCAACTCGGGCATCGACCTCTCGAACGTAGCCGAGGGGACGGCCGCCCTCCTGCCCGAGGACCCCGATCGCTCGGCTCGACGGATCCGCGACGGCCTGCGGGCCCGCACGGGACGCCTGGTCGCCGTCGTCATCTCCGACACCTTCGGGCGGGCCTGGCGCCGCGGCGTGGTGGACGTGGCCATCGGCTGTGCCGGCATCCGGGGCATCGTCGACCTGCGCGGCAGCCGCGACGCTCTCGGCCGTGAGCTCGTGGCGACCGAGATGTGCCTCGTCGACGAGATCGCCGGGGCAGCCGAGCTCGTCATGGGCAAGGCCTCGGGCGTGCCCGTGGCGGTCGTGCGGGGGGTGGACCCCTCGGCTCTCGGCGAGGGCTCCGTCATCGGCGAGGTGGTGCGGCCCTATGCCGAGGACCTCTTCCGGTGAGAAGGGACCGCCTCGCCGTGGCGCTCGACGTCCTGCCGCTCGTCGGCCAGCCCTCCGGAGTGGGCGCGGCCTGCCGGGGGCTGCTCGAGGCCCTGGTAGCGAGGGAGGACGTGGCGGTGAGCGCCTATGCCGTCGCCCGCCAGCCCTTCGTCGCCCACCGGGAGCTGCCGCGGTCGGTGCCCTTCAGGGGCACGCCTCTTCCCACCCGGCTCGCCCAGGCCGGCTGGCGCCGGGGCCTCTCGCTTCCTGCCGGCCTCCTCACCGGACGGGTCGATGTCGTCCACGGGACGAACTTCTCCGTGCCGCCGCTCACCCGAGCGGCTGGCGTCGTGACCGTCCACGATCTCACCGCCGTCCGCTACCCCGAGCTCTGCACGGCCGCCAGCCGCTCCTACCCTTCCTTGGTGCGGGCGGCCCTCTCGCGGGGCGCCCATGTCCACGTCCCCTCGGAGTTCGTCCGCCAGGAGGTGATCGAGCTGCTGGGGGCGCCGCCCGAGCGGGTGAGAGCGGTCCACTGGGGCGTGCCCTCCGTGGACGAGCCGACTGCCCAGCCGGCGGTCCGGCCCCCCTACGTCCTCGCTCTCGGCACGGTCGAGCCCCGCAAGGACTACCCGACCCTCGTAGAGGCCTTCTACGAGCTGAGCGAGGGCTGGCCAGAGCTCCGCCTCGTGCTGGCGGGCTCGGACGGCTGGGGCACGGGCGCCCTCACCGAGACGATCACCAAGCGCCGACTCGAGGACCGGGTGCTCCGCCTCGGCTATGTGAACGAGGCCGAGCGAAGCGCCCTGCTCTGGGGGGCCTCTGTCCTCGCCTACCCCTCCTTGTACGAGGGCTTCGGCTTCCCACCGCTCGAGTCGATGGCTGCGGGCGTGCCCGTCGTCGCCACGCGGGCGGGCGGCGTGCCCGAGATCGTGGGAGAGGCCGCCACCTTGGTCGAGCCGGGAGATGCCGAGGAGCTCTGCCAGGCGCTGGCGGCCGCCCTCGCCGACTCCGAGGTCCGCCAGGGCCTGGTGGCGGCCGGGCACCGGCGGGTGGCGGAGTTCAGCTGGGAGAAGACAGCCGAGCAGATGACAGAGCTCTATCGCTCGGCCCGGGCGGAGAAGGCGAGCTGAGCCCCGGGCCGGTGTCGGCGCCAGAGGTCGACATCGTGGTGGAGCAGCTGCGCCGCCGCCTGCCGGGCGGGATCGGCACCTACTGCCGCGGCCTGCTGAGGGGGCTGCGCGCCCTCGGCGGCGAGGCGCCCCGGGTCCGCCTGCGGGCCAGCCGGCCGGGGCGGCGGCCCGACCCGCTGGCGGGGGAGGGCTTTCCCCTCCGCGCCTCGGCGCTGCCCGGACCACTCCTCACCCGCTGCTGGGACCGGGGGCTGCCGCTCGGCTTCTCGAGCCGGCGCCCGGCCATCGTCCATGCCACCTCGCTCGCCTTCCCCCCGGTCGGCTCGGGTCTCGTGGCGATGGTGCACGACCTCGCCTGGCGCCGCTTCCCCGAGGCCTACCCCAGCCGCGGGCTCGCCTGGCACGAGGCTGCCCTCGCCCGCCTGGCGGCAAGAGCCGAGCTGTACGTCGTCCCCTCCGAGCTCACGGCCGCCGATCTCCTCGGCGCCGGCCTTGGCGTCACCGCCGACCGGGTGAGGGTCGTAGCCGAGGGGCTCGACCACCTCGCCCCACCCGACCTCGAGGCCGCCCGTGCCTTCCTCGAGAGGTGCGGCCTCGCACCCGAGCGCCCCTTCCTCCTCACCGTCTCGACCCTTGAGCCGAGGAAGAACCTCGCCCGCCTCTGCCAGGCTTACGCCTCTGTCCGCCCGGAGCTGCCCGAGCCCTGGCCGCTCGTGGTCGTCGGCCCGGCCGGTTGGGGCGAGGGCGGCGTCGCCCCCGCCCCGGGCGTGGTGGCGGCCGGCCCGGCTGACGAGGGTGTCCTGAGCGGCCTCTACGTGCTCTCCCGCCTCGTCGCCTACGTCCCGTTGTTCGAGGGGTTCGGGCTGCCGGCGGGTGAGGCGATGGCGGCCGGCACGCCCGTGGTGGCGAGCCGCGACCTGCCGAGCACCGCCGGCGCCTGCATCGAGGTCGACCCCGCCGACCTCTCCTCTCTCGCAGCCGGCCTCCTCGAGGGCGCCCTCGAGGAGCGGCGCCGGGCCGAGCTGAGGGCGCGTGGCCTCGAGCGGGCGGCCCAGCTCACCTGGGAGCAGGCCGCCCGGGCCCACGTGGCCGCCTGGAGAGAGGTGGCGGGCAGATGAGGGGAGCCGACCGGCTCGAGGTCGTGGTGGATGTGAGCGCGGTGCCGCCCCGTCCGGCCGGCGCCGGCCGCTACATCGTCGAGCTGCTGGCGGCGCTCTCTCGCCGAGACGACCTCTTGCTGGCGGCGATCACCCGGCGCCCGGACGCCGAGCGGTGGCGGCAGATCGCCCCGGCGGCCCGCCTCCTGCCCGTCGTGCCGCCCGCCCGCCCGGCCCGGCTTGCCTTCGAGCGCCTCTTCCTCGGGCCGTTCGTCGCCCGGCGGGCAGCGGGCGCCGTCTACCACGGGCCGCACTACACCATGCCCGGGCGGCTAGCGGGCGGCCGCGTCGTCACGGTCCACGACCTCACCTTCTTCGACCACCCCGAATGGCACGAGCGCTCCAAGGTGGCCTTCTTCCGGACCGCCATCCGGCGGGCGGCGGCCGAGGCCGACGTCGTCATCTGCGTCAGCCGGACGACGGCCCGCCGTCTCGGCGAGCTGCTGCCGGTGCGCGCCGAGGTGATTGTCGCCGAGCACGGCGTCGACCACAGCCGCTTCTCGCCCGGCGAGGCCGAGACGAGCCGGCTCGGGAGCGAGCTGGCCGCCTTCCTCGGGCCTGGTGACCTCAGCCGGCGCCTCGTCCTCCACGTCGGCACCCTCGAGCCCCGCAAGGGGATCGTCGACCTCGTGGCCGCCTTCGGGCAGTTGGCAGCGGGCCGGCCCGAGCTCCGCCTCGTCCTGGCCGGCCTGCCCGGCTGGGGGGCGGCCGAGGTTTCGGCCGCCGTTGTCGCCTCGCCTGCGCGGGCGCAGATCCGCCAGCTCGGCTGGGTGCCCGACGACCAGGTGGTGACCTTGATGCGGGCCGCCGGGGCGGTGGCCTACCCGAGCCACGAGGAGGGCTTCGGGCTGCCCGCCCTCGAGGCGATGGCCTGCGGGGCGCCGCTCGTGACGAGCGAGGGCACCGCCATGGCGGAGTTCGCGGCCGGCGCCGCTCTCCTCGCCCCGCCGGGAGAACCGAAGGCCCTGGCGGCGGCGCTGGGCCGCTGCCTCGCCCTCGAGCCGGCCGAGCGGGAGCGGCGGGTGCGCCGCGGCCTCGAGCAGGCGGCTCGTTTCACCTGGGCCGCCACGGCCGAGCAGCACGTCGCCGCCTATCGCCTGGCGGCCGAGGCAGCCGCCCGGCGGGGGCCTTTCCCCGCCCCGCCAGCCCGGCGTCGGTAGGGTTTGGCGGATGCTCGCCTACATCACCGGCGGCGCCGGCTTCGTCGGCCACTGGCTGGCGGAGCACCTGCGCGACTGCGGCGACAGCGTGGTCTCGGTCGACGCCGAGGTCGACGTGACGAACGGCGAGGCCGTTCGCCGCTCGCTCGTCGCGGTGGCGCCCGACGTCGTCTACCACCTGGCCGGCCTCGCTCACGTGGGGCGCTCTTGGGAGAAGCCTGGCCTCACCTTCCAGGTGAACGCCTTTGGCACCCTCAACGTCCTCGAGGCGGCGGCGGCCTGCTCTGAGCCGCCCCGGGTGGTGCTCGTCTCCTCGGCCGAGGTCTACGGCGCCGCCGGGGACGAGCCGGTGAGCGAGTCGGCCGAGCTGCGGCCGGTGACGCCGTACGCCTCGAGCAAGGTGGCGGCCGAGTTCCTCGGCCTGCAGGCCTATCTGGGACGGGGCCTCCCGGTGATAAGGGCGAGGCCGTTCAACCACGTCGGCCCCGGCCAGGCTCCCGACTTCGTCGTCTCGGCCCTCGCCCGGCGCCTCGTCGAGGCCGAGCGTTCGGGCGCCCGCTCTGTGCCCGTCGGCAACCTCGAGGCCGTCCGGGACTTCACAGACGTCCGCGACGTCGTGCGGGCCTACCGGCTGCTGGCCGAACGGGGAGAGCCGGGGGAGGCCTACAACGTCGCCAGCGGCCGGGGGCTGGCGGTGCGCCAGGTTGCCGACGAGCTGATCGCCCTAGGCGGCGGCGCTGTCGAGCTCGTGGCCGACGAGAGCCTCTACCGTCCCGTTGACGTCCCGGTCTTCCTCGGCGACACGAGCAAGCTCGTCGAGACGACAGGCTGGTCGCCGAGCATCTCTCTCGGCGAGACCCTGGCCGATGTCCTCGCCTACTGGCGGTCGCGGGAGTAGACAGAGCCGTCGGCGCGAGAAAGGGCCCCGCTCAAGCGGGGCCCTTTCTCGGCCTCTCAGGCGACGAGCTGGTCCGAGACCTTGCTGCGCACCTTGTCGCGGGCCGCTCGGGCCTGCTTGATGGCCTCCTTGGCCTCACTCGGGAGGCGCTCGGCCAGCGGGTCCAAGGTGGCGTCCGCCTTCTCGATCAGCTCACTGAGCGCCCTGTCGAAGTGCTGCCAGGCCTTGCCGAACTCCTTGCGGGCATCGCCGAGGGGCCCCTCGAGGTCGCCCCGCGTCGCCGAGAGCTGGCTCATGAGCTCCCGCCGGGCCACCTGGGCCCGCTGGAAGCCGACCACGCCGAGCCCGATCGCCACGTAGGCGGCATCTTTTCCGACGCGGGCGAGATCCTCCGCTGTCCGGTTGAAGTCCCTGCGTATGTCAGCCATCGGTTCTCACCTTTCCTCACTTCTGGCTAGTTGCTGCCTAGCGTATACCCAGTGTTAAACACTTGCAAGCACCAAGAGGTTGTACCCTTTCGCTCTTGATGCCGGAGGAGTTGGCGCCACCGGTCGTAGCAGTCGTCGTCACAACAGATCCTGGTGCGTGCTTGGAGGCCTGCCTCGAGTCGCTGCGGGACCAGGATTATCCCAACCTCACGACTCTCGTGGTGGACGACGGCAGCGCGGACGACCTGACGAGGCGGGTAGCAGTCGCAGACGAGACGGCCATCGTCCGTCGCCGTCCGGAGCCGAGCGGCTACGGGGCGGCGGCCGACGAGGCGCTGGTGGGGATCGAGGGAGCCAGCTTCTACCTGTTCTGCCATGACGACGTGGTGCTGGAGGCGACCGCCACCCGCCGGATGGTGGAGGAGGCCTTCCGCTCGAACGCCGGCGTCGTCGGCCCGAAGGTGGTCGAGGTGGGCGATCCCGAGCGCCTCTTGCAGGTGGGCCTCGGCATGCACCGGCTCGGCACGCCCGCCGAGCGGGTGCAGCGGGGCGAGCTCGACCAGGCCCAGCACGACGGCGCCCGCGACGTCTTCGCCGTACCGGGCGGCTGCACGCTCGTACGGGCCGACCTCTTCGAGGCGCTCGGCGGCTACGACCCGGCCATCACGCTCTTTGGTGAGGACATCGACTTCTGCTGGCGGGCCCAGATCGCCGGCGCCCGTGTCGCCGTCGCCCCCCAGGCCCGCGTCGCCCACCACCAGCTTTCGGCCGCCGGCGCCCGCCCGCTCGACGATCCCCAGGGGCTGCAGCGCCGCCATGAGCTGCGGGCCGCCCTCAAGAACTGCTCCAGGGCCCGCTTCCCCCTTGTCCTCGCCGAGCTCTTCTTGCTCGGCCTGGCCGAGATGGCCCTCTCCGTCCTCACCGGCGAGCGGGAGCGGGCGCGCCGGGTCGCCCGTGCCTGGGCCTGGAACCTGCGGGAGCGGGCGAGCCTCAAGGCGGCCCGCCGCCATCTGCACGAGATACGCCAGGTCCGCGACAGCGAGATCGCCCCCCGCATGATCGCCCCGAGCCGCCTGCGACGCTTCGTCCGCCCCGATCTCGGGGGCCAGGGCGCCGAGGGGCGCCTGCAGGCGGCAGTGACCGGCCTCGAGCACGCCCTCGAGATGGACCGCATCGGCTCCTGGTGGAATCGCGTCCAGCAAGGAGAGCTCCCTGCCGCCCAGCTCTCGCTCGCCCTCGTGCTCGTTCTGCTCGGCCTCGTCGGGGTGCGCGACGTCCTTTTCGCCAAGGTGCCCTTCCTCGGCGACTTCGTCCCCCTGGCGCCCGGGAGCGACCTCCTCGGCCGCTACCTCACCGGCCTCCACGCCGCCGGGGGCAACCAGGCCGCTCCGGCGGCCTTCGGGGTCGTCGGGCTCTTGGGCCTCGTCCTCGGCAACAGCAGCGCCCTCGCCCTGAAGCTCATCGACCTCGGCGCGCTCGCCCTCGGAGCCGTCGGCGTGAGCCGGCTCTGCCGCCCCTTCCTCTCGAGCCGGGGCCGGCTGGCGGCCGCTGCCGGCTTCCTCGCCCTGCCCCTTTTGTGGAACGACCTCGCCACCGGCAACCTGCAGGCGGCCGTCGCCCTCGGCGCCTTCCCCTATGTTCTCGCCCGCCTGGCCCGCGCGAGCGGGCTCTCGCCCTACGGCGCCGGCACGGACCTGAGCGGTCGCCGCCTCCTCGGGGAGATGGCACCCTTCGCGCTCCTCATGGCGCTCACCGTCGCCCTGGCGCCGCCGAGCATCCTCGCTTTCGGTCTTGTTGTGGGCGCAGTCGGGCTCACCCTCCTTCTTGCCGGCCGCCCCCGGGCTGCCCTCCGGGTCGGCCTCGTCGCCCTCGGCTCGGCAGCCCTCGCCTTCCTCCTCCTCATGCCCTGGTCGCTCAGCTGGTTCGAGGTCGGCGCCCGCTGGAGCGCTCTTGCCGGCGCCGTCCCCGGCCACGCAGTCGGCCCGGCCTCGATCCTCCGGGGCCACCTCGGCCCGATCGGGGGGTGGTGGGGCGCTTTCGGCATCGCCCTGGCGGCCGGCTATCCGCTCCTCACCGCCCGGCGCGAACGGCACCTGTGGGCCTCGGCCTTCTGGATCGTCGCCCTCTCGGCAGTCGTCGTTGCCTGGGCCGGCAGCCACGGTTGGCTCGGGGCGGGCGGGGGCGCCACAGCCGTGCTGGCGGCCCCGGCCGCCGTCGGCCTGGCGGGCGCCGTCGGCCTGGCCGTCGTCGCCTTCGAGCGCGACGTCATCACCAGCCGCGCTCTCGGCTGGCGGCAGGGAGCCGCCGCCCTTGGCCTGGTCTGCCTGCTGGCCGGGGGGCTGCCGGCTCTCGGAGCCGTCGTCGGAGGGAGGGCGGACCTGCCGGGCACCGGCCTCGAGCAGACTCTCGACTGGGCCTCGGCATCCGCCCGCAGCCACTTCCGGGTGCTCTGGCTCGGCGACCCGCGGGCCCTGCCGGGCCGGGGCTGGCAGATCGCGCCCGGCCTCTCTTGGTACACGGCCGACCGGGGCCTGCCCGGTGCCTCCGAGGAGTGGCCCAGCTCGTCGCCGGGTGCCGCCGGCCAGGTCGGCACCGACCTCACCGCCTCCCTGCACGGCTCGACAGCAGACCTCGGTGCTCTCCTCGCCCCCCTCGGGGTGCGCTACATCGTCGTGCCGACGGCCGACGCCCCCCGGCTGGCGGGCACGCAGGTGCCCTCGCTCTCCGCCCCTCCGCCCACCGGGCTCATCTCGGTGCTCGAGGACCAGAGCGATCTGGTCGAGCGACCGGTGGAGGCGGGCGCCTACGTCTTTGTGAACGCCGACTGGAAGCCAGCCGACGGCGCCGGTCGCCCGCTCCCCCTTGCCGGTGGCAGCCCGTTCCCGGCCGGAAGCTGGCGGGACGCCGCCCTCGGCCTCGCCCTCGCCACCTTGCTGGCCGTCCTGTCAGAAGGTGCCCTCCGGCGCCGGCAGCAGGGCCGGCGGGCCCGGCCGGTGCCCGCGGGGCCCGCTCTGGCCGGGCGGGGAGAGATCACACCGCCCGGGCGCGGCGAGCTCGTCGAGGCCGGCAGGCGGGAAGCGCTGTGAGCCTTTCTACACACCGCCGGGAGGCGGGCGAGTGGCCGCGGTTCCTGCTGCTCGGCGTGGTCGCCGTCGCCCTCGCCGTCGTGCTGGCGCTCGGCTCGCTCGCCGGTGCCGGCAACGGCCGGCTGCGGGCGGTCGGCCAGTCGGCCAGTCTGCTGCCGGCGACGAGCCTGACCGCCCGGGTGGCCACCGTCTGGAACTGCCCGGGCCCGCTCAACCTCTCTGGCGGCTCCGCCTCGATCTCGGTGGCCAACGCCGGCAGCCACGCTGCCAGAATCGTGCTGCAGGTGGCCGAGAGCGCCATCGTGCCCGGCCTCACCGCCAGCCACCGCCTCGCCCCCCAGCTGAGCCGGGAGGTGGTGCCGGCCGGCTCCGAGCTCACGATCCCGCTGAAGGAGGCGGCTGTGCCGCCCCGGCTCCGGGCGGGGCTCGGGCGCAAGGCCAAGGGGAGCAAGGCGAAGAGTCGCGTCCACCTGCGGGTCTACGGGGCCGCCAGCCTCACCGTGAGCGGGGCGGCCGTGGCGGTGAGCGAGACGGCCGAGCAGAAGCGGGCGGTCGAGACGAGCCCCTGCGCCCTCGGCTCGTCCACCCGGGGCTACACCGCCGCCGGCACGACCTACGACTCCTCCAACCTCCGCCTGGCGCTCTTCGACCCCTCGGCGGCGCCGGCGGTGGTGAACCTCTCCATCGGCACCTCCCAGGGGCTGGCCATGCCGCAGGCGCTGCAGGGCATCGTCGTCCCGCCCGAGTCGCTGGCGGTGGTCAACCTCGACCGCTACGTCCCCCAGCAGGCCCGGGTGGCCGTCGCGGCCGAGGCGTCGGTCGGCCACATCGTGATCGGCTCTCTCACAAACGTGGCTGCCCACTTCACGGCCGCCTCGCTCGGTCACCGGCACAGCTACCTCGAAGAGGGAAAGGAGCTGGCTGTCGGGGTCGGCGAGCCGCTGCGGGCCCTCAGCTTCTCCTACGGGCCGAGCGGGCCGGCCGACTCGGAGTCGGTCGGCCTCTTCAACCCCGCCTCGCGCCCGGCCCGGGTGGTCGTGGCGGTGACGGCCGCTGGCCGGAGCTCGCACCAGTCGGTCGTGGTCGGGCCCGGCGCCACCCTGAGCGTGCCGCTGCCGAGCCTCGGCGCCACCGGCGGGCGAGCTCCCGGGCGCCTCACGGCCGCACAGGCGGCCCTCCCGGCCGGGACCGGCGGCTATGTCACCTTGCGAAGCGAGAGCGGTCTCGGCATCGTGGCCGACCACGAGACGGTGGTCGCCACCTCGCCTGGCCACCTGCTGCTGCTGACCGCCCCGGTGGGTGCCCGGGCGGAGCGGTCCTGGCTGCTCGCCGGAGCCGTCAGGACCAAGGCGCTCGGCTTCGAGCTCTCGCTCACCGACGCCTCCAAGCGGCCCGAGACGGCCTCGGTGCAGCTGATCGGAGGCGCTTCGTCCTCCCCGGCGCCCGAGGCGGTCGCCCTGCAGCCCGGCATCACGGCTGGCCTCGACCTCGCCAAGGTGGCCGGGGTGGCCGGGGCCTTCGGCGTTCTCGTGCGAGGAGACGGGCCGCTTCTCGTGGCCGGGGCCCTCATCCCAGCAGGGAGCGTGGCGCTGCCCGCTTTCGGGGGGGCGGCTGTCGCCTCGCCCTGAGGGAGCTGGCTTTGCCAATTCCTTCCGGGTGCGGGCCAGCGGTGGCCGGCCCGCGCCCTCGCCGGCGGACGACTCTCAGTCGGAGGGCTGCTCCGGGCTGCCCTGGCTCGGGCCGGGCGGCATCGAGGGCGGCGGGGGAGGTCCAGCCGGCCCGGCGCCGGGCGGCGTCCAGGCTGGCTCGGGCCGGGTGACCGGCAGCTGTGCCGTCTCGTCGTGTACCGGCGGGGGGACGATGGGGGAGGCGGAGCCACCCGTGAGGGAGGGGGCGTAGCGCTCGGCCTCCGATCCGGGCTTGCCCTCGGCGCCGTGCACCGGCCGCCCGTAGGCCTCGTCGACGAGGCGGGCGATCTCGGAGCCGTCGACGGTCTCGTTCTCGAGCAGGGCGCGGGCGACGGCCTCGAGACCGCGGCGGTGCTCTTTCAAGGTGTTCTCCGCCCGCAGCTCCTGGGCCCGCAGGATCCGCTCGATCTCCTCGTCGACCACTCGGCTCGTCGCCTCTGAGTAGTCGCGGGTGTGCATCAGGTCCTCGCCGAGGAAGACCTGGCCCTGGGAGCCCCAGGCCATCGGGCCGACCCGGTCGGACATGCCCCACTCCCGCACCATCTTGCGGGCGAGCTCGGTGTTGCGCTGCAGGTCGTCGGAGGCGCCTGTCGAGAGGCCGTCGTAGACGAGCTTCTCCGCCACGCGGCCGCCCATGCGGACTGCCAGGGAGTCCTCGATGTACTCCCGGCGGTAGATGTGCTGCTCCTCGGCCGGCAGCTGCTGGGTGACGCCGAGGGCCATGCCGGTCGGGATTATCGACACCTTGAGCAGCGGGTCGGCGTGGGGCAGGACGTAGGCGAGGACGGCATGACCGCCCTCGTGGAAGGCGACCCGCTCCTTTTCGTCCTCTGAGAGGACCATCGAGTCCCGCCGCTGGCCCATGAGGACACGGTCGCGGGCCGCATCGAAGTCCCTCATCTCGATGTACTGGCTGCCTCTCCGCACGGCGTGGAGGGCCGACTCGTTGACGAGGTTCGCCAGCTCGGCGCCGCTCATGCCCGGCGTGCCCCGCGCCACGATGGAGAGATCGACGTCCGGGCCGATGCGCTTGTCCCGGCAGTGCACCTGCAAGATGGGGAGGCGCTCGGCCAGGTCGGGCAGGGGGACGACGATCTGACGGTCGAAGCGCCCCGGGCGCAAGAGGGCGGGGTCGAGGATGTCGGGGCGGTTGGTGGCCGCCATGATGACGATGCCCTCGGCCGGGTCGAAGCCGTCCATCTCCGAGAGCATCTGGTTGAGGGTCTGCTCGCGCTCGTCGTGGCCGCCACCGAGGCCGGCTCCCCGCTTGCGGCCGATCGAGTCGATCTCGTCGACGAAGATGATGGCCGGCGCCTGCTTGCGGGCGGTCTGGAAGAGGTCGCGGACCCGGCTGGCGCCGACGCCGACGAACATCTCCATGAAGTCAGAGCCGGAGACCGAGAGGAAGGGGACGCCGGCCTCGCCGGCGACGGCCCGGGCGAGCAGCGTCTTGCCGGTGCCCGGCGGGCCGACGAGGAGGACGCCTTTCGGCACCCGGGCGCCGATGTCGCGAAAGCGCCCGGAGTTCTTCAAGAAGTCGACCACCTCGGAGATCTCCTGCTTCACGCCCTGGTAGCCGGCGACGTCGTTGAAGGTGGTGCGGGGGCGCTCGGTCGTGTAGAGCCGGGCCCGGCTGCGGCCGATCGACATGATGCCCGACATCTGCCCCTGGGCCCGGCGGTTCAGCCAGACGAGGAAGACGATGATGGCGATGATCGGCAGCAGGTAGACGATGAAGTCGGTGAGCAGGTTGCTCGGGGGCGAGGCGAAGCTGAGCTTCACGCCGTTTTTCATGAGCAGGTTCTGCTCGCCCGTCGGCAAGGGCATGCCGGCGGTGGTCGAGTAGCTCTGGCCGTTCGCCAGCGTGCCGGTGATGACCCCGGTCTGGTTGTTGTAGCTGGCGCTCGTGATCTGCTTGCTGGCGACGTCGTGGACGAAGGCGCTGTAGCTGATCTGCTTGACGTTGCTGCGCGTGAAGGTGTGGGTGAAAAGGAGGATGAGCAGCACCGCCAGCACGGCGACGGCTATCCAACGCCAGTGCTGCTCGGGACCTTGACGCTGGGCGCCACCGGGCCGCAGGTCTTGGGGGTTGCGATTCACGAGGACATGCTAGGCGGCAGGGGGCCGCCGCCGAGCAGCAGGCCGCCCCCGCTTTGCCGGGTTGACCTGGCTCGGGCGGCGGTACCACTCTCTCGTGGTGACCGCGGGGCTCGAGCCAGACGTCGACGAGGCGCGGGCGCGCCCGGGCAACCCCTTCGGCGTCCTCGAGGCCCTCTTCGGGCTGGCGGTCGGCCTCGTCGTCGGTGCCGTCGTGGTCGGGGCCTACGACTCTGCTGCCCACCTGAGCGCCGGCCAGATCACGCCGGGGAAGACCATCGCCTCAGTGGTCGCCCTCTGGGTCGGCTTCGTCGGAGCAGCCGTCGTCGCCTCCCGCCTCCACCATCTCAGCAAGGAGCACCACCTCCTCGCCCGCCTCCGGTCCGACTACGGCCTCTCTATCAAGCTCTGGCCCGACATCCCGCTCGGCATCCTCGTCGGCGTCGGCTCGCAGTACGTGCTCGTGCCCCTCCTCGACCTTCTCCTGGCGCCCTTCGTGCCCCACCTCTACAACCGCCTCGGGCGTCCGACCCACCAGCTGCTCGGCCCGGTCGGCCAGACCTCGACCGCCTCGCTCGTCGTGCTGGCTCTCGTCATCTGCGTCGGCAGCCCTCTCGTCGAGGAGCTCTTCTTCCGCGGCCTGTTCCTGCGGGGGGTGCTCTACCAGACCGCTCGGCTCGGTCGGCGGGCCGGCCCGGCCGCGGCGATCCTCATCACGGGCCTCTTTTTCGGCCTTGTCCACTTCGAGCCGCTGCAGTTCCTCGGGCTGGCCGGCTTCGGGGTGGTGCTCTCCGTCCTCGCCTGGCGCACCGGCCGCCTCGGCCCGGGCATCGTCGCCCACCTGGCCTTCAACACCACGACGGTGCTCGTCTACGTCTTCGTCCGCTGACCTCCATCGAGGAGCCGGCGGCAGCCGGGTAGGCTCGCCGCTCGCCATGGACAAAAGCGCAGCTGCCGGGCGCCTCGGCGCAGTCTTCAAGGCCTACGACGTGCGGGGGACGGTCCCTGACCAGCTGGACGAGGAGATGGCCTATGCCATCGGGGTCGCCTTCGCCTCGTTCGCCAAAGAGCAGGCGGGCGCCGAGCGGGTCGTCATCGGCCGCGACATGCGCCCCTCGGGCGTGGCACTCGGCGGGGCCTTCGCCGCCGGCGCCCTTGCCAGCGGTCTCGGCGTCGTCGACGCCGGGATGATCTCGACCGACATGATCTACTTCGCCTCGGGCAGCCTCGGCCTGCCCGGGGTGATGCTGACCGCATCGCACAACCCGGCCCGCTACAACGGGCTCAAGATGTGCCTGCCGGGCGCCCAGCCGATCGGCCAGGACAGCGGGCTGCAGGTCATAAGAGACGAGGCGGCCGAGGTGATGGCCGGCCTCGAGGCGGCCCCTGCCCCACCGGCGGCCGACGACGGCCGCATCGAGCGGGTCGACCTCCTCGAGCGGTTCGCCGCCCACGTCCACTCCTTTGTCGACGTCGGCTCGCTCGCGCCCCTCAAGGTCGTGGCCGACACCGCCAACGGCATGGGCGGCCTCGTGGCGCCGGCGGTCCTCGGCTCGCTCCCGTTCGAGCTTGACATCCTCTTCCCCGAGCTCGACGGCAACTTCCCCAACCACCCCGCCGACCCGATCCAGCCCGAGAACCTCGCCTTCTTGCAGCAGCGGATCACCGAGACCGGCGCCGACGTCGGCCTTGCTTTCGACGGCGACGCCGACAGGGTCTTCCTCGTCGACGAGCAGGCCGAGCCGCTCTCCGGCTCGCTCACGACGGCCATCGTGGCCGCCGCCATGCTCGACGCCCACCCGGGAGAGACGGTCCTTTACAACCTCATCTGCTCAAAGGCCGTCCCCGAGGTGATCGCCGAGCACGGCGGGCTGGGCGTGCGCACCCGGGTCGGCCACTCTTTCATCAAGGCCGTCATGGCCGAGACCGGTGCCGTCTTCGGCGGCGAGCACTCGGGCCACTACTACTTCCGGGACAACTACCGGGCCGACTCGGGCATCATCGCCGCCCTCGTGGTGCTCTCTGTCATCTCACGAGCCGGCGCCCCCCTCTCGGAGCTCCGCCGCCCCTTCGAGCGCTACTTCGACTCGGGTGAGATAAACACCGAGGTGGCAAGGCCCGGGGCGGTGCTGGCGGGGGTGGAGGAGCGGTTCGCCGCCGGCGGGGCGATGATCGACAAGCTCGACGGCCTGACAGTCGACCTGGGGGAGTGGTGGTTCAACCTGCGCCCCTCCAACACCGAGCCGCTCCTGCGGCTCAACCTCGAGGCCCCCGACGAGGCATCGCTCGAGAGCCACGTGGCGGAGGTCACCTCCCTCATCGCCACCCTCGGCCAAGAAGAGAGCTAGGAGGTAAGTGTGCCACTCGACCAGCGACTGCTCGAAGTCCTCGCCTGCCCGGAGGACAAGGGCCCCCTCTGGTACTTCGCCGACGAGGAGTGCCTTTACAACTGGCGGAGCCACCGCCGCTACCGCATCGACGACGGCATCCCGGTGATGCTCGTCGAGGAGTCGGAGGTGGTCGACGAAAACGAGCACGCCCGCCTTAGTGCCAAGGCGGAAGCCGAGCAGGTGAAGCCGACCTTCGAGCAGTCGTGAGCGGGCAGCCGGGGAGCTTCCGCCTCCCGGTCGACTCGCTCGACATGCTCGGGGCGACCGCCGGCCTCGGCGACCAGATCGAAGCGGCGCTGGCGGGAGCTAGGCCGGCCATCCGCGAGGCCGCCTACGACAACGTCGTCGTGTTCGGGATGGGTGGGAGCGCCGTGGCGGGCGCCGTGGCGGCCGCCCTCGGGGCAGCCTCGTCGCCCGTGCCGATCCTCCCGCTCGGCGGCTACCGGGCGCCCAGCTTCCTCTCTCCCACCACGCTCGCCTTCGCCGTCTCGTTCTCGGGAGAGACAGAAGAGACCCTCGCCGCCGCAGGCGAGGCCGCAGCACGGGGGGCCGAGCTGGTGGCGATCACAGAGGGCGGCTCTCTCGCCGAGCTGGCCGCCGCAAGCGGCGGGGAGGTGCTCACCATCCCGCCCGGCATCCCCCAGCCCCGGGCGGCCCTCGGGGCCATGACCGCCCGTCTCCTGCTGGCGCTGGAGGAGGCGGGCCTGCTCGACGGCGCCCGGCACCAGCTCGAGCTGGCCGCCGCCCAGCTCTCGCGGCGGCTGCCGGTCCTGGCGGCCGGCGGGGGACCGGCCGGCGAGATCGCCCGGCGGATCGGGCGGACGATCCCGCTCGCCCACGGGGGCGCCGGCCTCGGGGAGGTGGCCGCCCGCCGCTTCAAGACCCAGGTGAACGAGAACGCCAAGGCGCCCGCCTTCGCCGGCTCCGAGCCCGAGGTCTGCCACAACGAGCTCTGCGGCTTCGGCCAGTCGGGCGACGTCACCCGCCAGCTGCTCACCCTCGTCTCTCTCCGGCTGGAGGACGACGACGGCCAGACCCAACGGCGCTTCGGGCTCTTCGCCGAGCTCGCCGGCGAGGCCCTCTCCGACCACGTCGAGATGACGGGCGAGGGCGAGGGGCCGCTCGCCCGCTTTTTCGACCTCGTGGCGATCGGCGACTTCGTCTCTCTCCACCTGGCGGCGGCCGAGGGGGTCGACCCGGGACCGGTGCCCGTCCTGGCCGAGGTGAAAGAGCGCCTCTCTTCTCGGTGAGCGCCTCGCTTCCTCCTCACGACGTCGCCGATCTCGGCCTCGCCGGCCTCGGGCAGGCCCGGGCGGAATGGGCGGCGGAGCAGATGCCCGTGATGGCCACGGTGCGCCGGCGCTTCTCGGCCGAGCGCCCCCTCACCGGCTGGCGGATAGGAGCGAGCCTGCACGTGACGGCCGAGACGGCCGTCCTCCTCGGCACCCTCTCGGCCGGGGGCGCCGAGCTCTTTGTCTGTGCCTCCAACCCGCTCTCGACCAACGACGAGGTGGCCGCCTTCCTCGTGGCGGAGGAGGCGATCGCCACCTTCGCCCGCCGGGGCGAGGACCCCGAGCGCTACCGGCGCCACGTCGAGGCGGTGCTCGACGCCCATCCCCGCCTCACCGTCGACGACGGCTGCGACCTCGTCGCCCGCCTCCACCTCGCCCGCCCGAGCCAGGCGGTCGAGGTTGTGGCCGGCACGGAGGACACGAGCACCGGCGCCGTCCGGCTGCGGGCGCTGGCGGCGAGCGGTGGCCTGCACTACCCCGTCCTCTCGCTGAGCGCCTCCCAGACTCGCTCGCTCGCCGACAACCGCCATGGGACTGGTCAGTCGGTCCTCGACGGCATCATCAGGACCACGAACGCCCTCCTGGCCGGCGCCACGGTCGTGGTGGCCGGCTACGGCAACTGCGGCAAGGGGGTGGCCAGCAGGGCGCGGGGGCTCGGCGCTGTCGTGATCGTGACCGAGGTCGACCCCCGCCGAGCCCTCGAGGCCGCCATGGACGGCTTCGAGGTGAGCTCGATGGCGGCGGCGGCCCGCGAGGGCGACATCTTCGTCACGGCCACCGGCAACCGCGACGTGCTCACGAGAGAGCACTTCGCCGTCATGCGAGATGGGGCGGTGCTCGCCAACGCCGGTCAGCTCGACGTCGAGATCGATCTCGGCGCCCTCGACGAGCTGGCGGCCGGGCAGAGGCGCCGGCTGCGCCCCAACCTGGAGGAGTACCGCCTCGGACCGAGCGGTCCGCGGCTTCGCCTCTTGGCAGAGGGGCGGCTGGTCAACCTGGCGGCGGCCGACGGTCACCCCCCCCAGGTGATGGACCTCTCCTTCGGCCTGCAGGCCCTCTCGCTCGAGTGGCTGGCCGAGACGGCCGGCGGCCTCCCGCCCGGGGTCCACGAGCCGCCCGCCGCCATCGACGAGGAGCTCGCTCGCCTGAAGCTCGAGGCGATGGGTGTCGAGATCGACACCCTGACGAGGGCCCAGGAGCGCTACCTGGCCGCCTTCGAGCCCTGAGGCAGGGCGCCGCCGTCCTCCCCTTGACACCTGGGTAGCCTGAGGACGGATGAGTACATGCGGGTCTGTGGTTGCGAGTCGATGCCAGTCGCAGGCGAAACGACCCACGTAAGGCGACTCGTGGTCGCTGAGCATGGTGCGGCTTAGAGGTAAGACCTGCCCGGTCGGCGCCGGCTGTCGGCGCCCGGCGGAGAGGGAGCGAACCGTGGCCCCAAGCGAGCGGATGGACCGGCCAGTGCCGGTCGCCCGTCTTTGGCCCGGGATCTCCTCAGCAGGCGAGTGTGGGGCCAAAGACCAGGTCAGCCGCATGGGCTCATCCACGTCCCAGGTCGCCTCCAGCCGGGGCGGCCCTGCCGTAAGGGAGGAGTGCAGATGGATATCGCCGTCCGTGGCCGCCATGTGGAGGTGCCCGAGAAGGTGCGCCAGCACGCTGAGTCCAAGGTGGAAGGTCTCGACAGGTACCTGCACGGCATGGAGCGCTGCGAGGTGCTCTTCTCCGATGGCAAGAAGGGCCACCTGGGCGCCCCGGTCAGCTGCGAGCTGCGGGTGGTGGCGCACGGACGGGTCGTGAGGGCGGCCGCTGTCGGCCCCAAGCCGGACGCCGCCCTCGAGGGTGCCGTCAACAAGGCGGTGCAGCGGCTTACCAAGCTCAACAAGAAGCTCGTGGGACGCTCCCGTCCCCGCCACAAGACCGCCAAGCCGGCGCTCGGCGCCCCGGTCCCAGACGAGGAGGTCTCGGGCCCCTGAGCCACCTGCGCGGGGAAGGCCGGCTGCCGGACCTCGCCATCGTCGGAGCCACCGGCAGCGGTAAGACCACCCTGGCGGCTGCCATCGCCGACACGAGGCCGGAGGCCGGCCTCGTGTCGGTCGACGCTTTGGCGGTCTACCGGGGGATGGACATCGGCACCGCCAAGCCGACCCGGGCGGCCGACCCCGCCTGCCGGCACTGCTGGCACCTCGTCGACCTGGTCGAGCCGAGCGAGGAGTTCTCCGTGGCCCTCTTCCAGGCGGCCGGCGAGAAGGTCCTCGCCGGGCTGCACGCCGAGGCCAGGCCCGCTCTCCTGGTCGGAGGGACCGGCCTCTACCACCGGGCGCTCCTCGACGGCCTGCAGCTGCCCGAGCAGTACCCGGAGATACGCCGCCGCCTCTACGAGGAGGGTCGCCGGCCCGGCGGCCCGGTCCGGCTGCACGCCCGCCTCGCCTCGCTCGACCCAGTGGCGGCCGGCCGCATGGAGCCGTTCAACCTGCGAAGGGTTGTGCGCGCCCTCGAGGTGACCGAGGGGAGCGGGCGGCCCTTCTCCCGCTTCGGTCCCGGTCTCGAGAGCTATCAGGAGACGGCGACGGTGCTGGTCGGACTCCGCCTCGAGCGGGCTGAGCTCGACCGCCGCCTCGAGGCCCGCCTCGACGAGCAGCTGGCCGAGGGGTTCCTCGAGGAGGTGGCCCGCCTCGCCTCCCGGCCCGGCGGCCTCTCGCGCACGGCCCGCCAGGCCATCGGCTACGCCGAGCTCCTCGCCCATCTGGAGGGCACCCTCAGCCTCGAGGAGGCAAGGGTCGCCACCTTGCGCCGTCTGCGCCGCTTCGCCCGCCGCCAAGAGGCCTGGTTCCGGCGCGATCCCCGCGTCCATTGGCTGTCGGCGTCAGCGCCCGACCTTGTCGGCCAGGTGCTGGAGAGATGGGAGACTTCGCCCTCGTGACCGCCGTGTCGCTCCTCAAGTACCAGGCCCTCGGGAACGACTTCCTCGTCGCCCTCGAAGGCTCCGGCCTCGCCGACCCGCCCGGACGGGAGGCCGTTCGCCGTCTCTGCGACAGGCGGCGCGGCGTCGGCGCCGACGGGCTCGTCCTCGCCCGCCCCGCCCGCGCTGCGGGCAGGGTGCGGATGGAGCTCTACAACTCAGACGGAGGGCGGGCCGAGACGAGCGGGAACGGCCTTCGCTGCCTGGCCCTCGCCCTCTCCCAGGCCGGCCGGGCCGGCTCGGGGCGCCTTGTTATCGAGACCGACAGCGGGGAGGTGGAAGCAGTCATCGGCCCTGACGGCGAGGTGAGCGTCTCCATGGGAGAGGCCCGCCTCGGCGAGCAGCCGCCGAGCCCGCTCGAGGGCTTCTCGGCCCGCCGCGTCGACGTGGGCAACCCCCATCTCGTGCTGCAGGGCGCCAGCCTCGCCGGCCTCGAACTCTCCTCGCTCGGGCCGCGCCTCGAGGCGAGCGTCCCGGGCGGCCAGAACGTCGAGTTCGTGCGGGTGGGCGGGCCCGACAGCCTCGAGATGGTCGTCTGGGAGCGAGGGGCCGGGCTGACAGCCGCCTGTGGCAGCGGCAGCGTGGCCGCCGCCGCCGCCGCCCGGGCCGCCGGCCTCGTCGGCGACCGGGTGAGCGTCGAGAACCCGGGCGGCCGCCTGCTCGTCGAGCTGGCCGGTGACAAAGAGCGCCCGAGCGCCGTCCTCACCGGGCCGGCAACAAGGGTGGCCCGGGTCGAGGTGGAGATGGACGCGGCAGGGGAGCTGGCGGCTTCGTGACGCTCATCGACCGCCGCTTCCGGGAGAAGATCGTCCTCGTCGGTGTCGTCGCCTGGCCCCGCACCCTCGACGAGGTGGAGGCGAGCCTCGACGAGCTCACCCTCCTCGTCGACACCGCCGGAGCTGACGAGGTGGCCCGCATCGTCCAGCGCCGGGAGGCGCCCGACCCGGCCACCTACATCGGGCGGGGCAAGGCCGAAGAGCTCCGGCTCCTCTCAGAGGAGGTGGACGCCGACACCGTCGTGTTCGACGAGGAGCTCACCCCGGCTCAGCAGCGCAACCTCGAGCGGCTGCTCGGGCGGACCGCCATCGACCGGACGGCGGTCATCCTCGACATCTTCGCCCAGAACGCCCATACAGAGGAAGGACGGGCCCAGGTCGAGCTGGCCCTCTTGCAGTACCGGCTGCCCCGCCTGCGGGGCCGGGGTACCGAGCTCTCCCAGCAGGCGGGGCGGATAGGCACGAGAGGGCCGGGCGAGACCAAGCTCGAAGAGGACAGGCGACGGCTGATGCGCCGCATCCGCAAGCTCGAGCAGGAGCTGCACGAGCTCGAGTCGACCCGCCAGACCCAGCACCGCAGCCGCCGCCGGGGGGCGCTGCGGACGGTCTCGCTCGTCGGCTACACCAACGCCGGGAAGTCGACCCTCCTCAACCGGCTGACCGACGCCGGCGTCCTCGTCGAGAACCGCCTCTTTTCCACTCTCGACCCGCGCACCCGCCGTCTCGAGCTGCCGGGCGGCGAGACCGTGCTGATGTCTGACACCGTCGGCTTCGTGCGCAAGCTGCCCCACCAGCTGGTCGACGCCTTTCACGCGACATTGGACGTCGTGACGGCCGCCGACCTGCTGCTGCACGTCGTCGACGCCTCGGCTCGTGACCCCGAGGGCCAGATCGAGGCGGTCCGCCTCGTGCTGGCCGAGATAGGCGCCGGCGAGGTGCCCGAGCTCTTGGCGCTGAACAAGGCCGACGCCGCTCCCGAGGCGGCTGCCAAGCTGTCGGCGAAGGAGGGCGGTGCACCCGTCTTCTCGGCCCGCACGGGCGAGGGTGTGAGCGAGCTGTTGCGCAAGGTGGCCGACCGGCTCCGCTCGGGCGACCAGGTGGTGGCCCTCGCCGTGCCGGTCGGGCGGGGAGACGTCGTGGCGGCCCTCCACCGAGAAGGAGAGGTCGTAGAGGAGCGATATGAAGGAGAGACAGTCTTGCTGCAGGCACGCTTGGACGAGCGGGGCACCCGCCGCTTCGCGGAGTACGTGACCAGATGACGACCGCCACCGGCGGCTTCGTCCCGCCCACCTACCCCTTCGACAAGCTGACCGAGTTCGCCGAGCTGGCCGCCAAGCTGGCGGGCGGCCCTGTCGATCTCTCCATCGGCACGCCCTGCGACCCGCCCTCTCCCCGCATCGTGGCGGCCCTCTCTGAGTCTGGGGCCGAACGGGGCTACCCGCCCTCGGCCGGCTCGGCCGAGCTCCGCCAGGCAGCCGCCGCCTTCCTCGAGCGTCGCTTTGCCGTCTCCCTCTCGCCGACAGAGGAGCTGGCTGTTTGCATCGGCAGCAAGGAGTTCGTGACCGGCCTCCCCCAGTGGCTGAAGCTGCGCAGCCCCTGGCGCGACACCGTCTTGTACCCGGCGCTCAGCTACCCGAGCTACGAGATGGGGGCGGTCCTCGCCGGCTGCCGAGCCGTCCGGGTGCCGCTCGGGCCGACGGGCCGCCTCGACTACGGCGCCATATCGGCCGAAGACGCCGGCCGCGCCCTGTGCCTGTGGGTCAACTCACCGGGCAACCCGGCCGGCCAGATCGAGGAGCTGGACGAGGCCGCCGAGTGGGGCCGTGCAAACGGCGTTTTCGTCGTCTCCGACGAGTGCTATGCCGAGTTCACCTGGGGCTCGGCCCCCCGCTCGATCCTCCAGCACGGCACCGAGGGCGTCCTCGCCCTCCACTCCCTCTCCAAGCGGTCGAACCTCGCCGGGGTGCGGGCCGGCTTCTACGCCGGCGACGCCGACGTGGTCGGCTACCTGGCGGCCACGAGGCGCCATGCCGGCTTCATCGTGCCGGGCCCGGTGCAGCACGCCGCCGCCGTCGCCTACGCCGACGACGCCTCGGTCGCCGAGCAGAAGGAGCGCTACTCGAAGCGGCTCTTGTTCCTCGCCGCCGCCCTCTCGCGGGCGGGCATCCCGGCCGAGGTACCCGAGGGCGCCTTCTACCTCTGGGTGAGAGCGCCCGAGCGCTTCAAGGCCGGCCCGGGCGGACCGGGCTGGGAGCTCGCCCGCTACCTGGCGGAGCGGGCCGGCATCATCGCCAGCCCGGGCGAGGCCTACGGCCCCGAGGGCGCCGGCCACGTCCGCCTGGCCGTCGTGCAGCCGATGGAGCGCCTGGCGCTCGCCGCCGCCCGCCTCGAGGCCGAGGCGGCCTAGTGGCCGAGCTGAGCGAGGAGATCGCAGAGCTCTTCGGACGCCGTTCGCGCGGTGAGCTCGAGGCGGGCGACGCCGAGGCCCTCGCCACGGTCTGTCGGGCGATCGACCTGCTCGACTGCGGGGCGGCGAGGGTGGCCGAGGTTGACAAGGCGGGTGGGGTGGTGGTCCACGAGTGGTTGAAAGAGGCGATCTTGCTCTTCTTCTTCCTCACCTCGATCGAGACCGTGCACTCCGGGCCCTTCGAGTACGCCGACAAGCTCCCCTTGAAGAAGGGCTACGAAGGTGCCGGCGTGCGGGTGGTGCCGGGGGCCTCCGCCCGCTGGGGCTCCTACATCGGTCCGGGTGCCATCCTCATGCCGAGCTATGTCAACATCGGCGCCCGGGTGGGCGCCGGGACCATGGTCGACACCTGGGCCACCGTCGGCTCCTGTGCCCAGATAGGCGAGCGGGTCCACCTCTCGGGTGGGGTAGGCATCGGCGGAGTCCTCGAGCCGCCCAACGCCGTCCCCGTCATGATCGGCGACGACGCCCTCATCGGCAGCCGCTGCATGGTGACCCAGGGCGCCCGGGTGGGCGAGGGCGCCGTCCTCGGTGAGGGCACTATCCTCAACCCCTCCATCCCGGTCATCGACGGTGACTCGGGCGAGGAGCTCTCCCGGGGAGTCGTACCCGCCTGGAGCGTCGCCGTCGGTGCCTCCCGTCGCAGGCAGATGGCAGGAGGCGAGTTCTTCCTCCCCTGCGTGCTCGTGCTGCGCCGTCTGAGCGAGGGCGAGCGCCACGACAAGTCGCAGCTGAACGAGATCCTGCGCACCCACGGCGTCTCGGCATGAGCGGCCCCACCCCGCCCGACCTGCTCGGGAGGACGGCTGAGCTCGTCGCCATCCCGTCGGTGAGCCACCAAGAAAAAGAGCTTGCCGACTTCGTCGAGAGCTGGCTGGCGAGGGAGGCGAGCGGCCTTGCCCTCGCCCGCATCGGAGACAACGTCTGCGCCCGCACGGACTTCGGCCGCCCGCTCCGGCTCATCCTCGCCGGCCACCTCGACACCGTGCCTCCGAACGGCAATGAGGCTGCCCGAGTCGAAGGCGAGTGGCTCGCTGGTCTCGGCTCGGTCGACATGAAAGGCGGCGTCGCCCTTTTCATGGAGATCGCCCGGCTGGCGGCCGATCCCCGACTTAGGTCCTCTTTTGCCTGCGACCTCACCTTCGTCTTCTATGTCTGTGAGGAGGTCGACCAGGCCTACTCAGGCCTGCTCCAGATAGAGGAGGCGGCGCCGGCGTTCCTGCGGGGCGACGCCGCCGTCCTCGGCGAGCCGACGGGCGCGCGCGTCGAGGCCGGCTGCCAAGGCGTCATGCGGGTGGTCGTCGAGGCGAGGGGTGAGCGCGCCCACACGGCACGGCCTTGGATGGGCGAGAACGCCATCCACCGGCTGGCGCCCGTGCTGGCGGCACTCGGTGAGTACGAGGGGCGGCGTCCGGTCATCGACGGCTGCGAGTACCGCGAGGCGCTGCAGGCGGTCGCCGTCTCAGGCGGGGTGGCGAACAACGTCGTGCCCGACTCGGCCCGCCTCGTGCTCAACCACCGCTTCGCCCCGGACCGGGACGCAGCCGAGGCCTTCGAGGAGCTGCGCGCCTTCCTCCTCTCTTCCGCCGGCGGAGCCGAGGGCTCTCTCGTCGTCTCGCTCGAGAACCACTCCGCCCCGGCTGCCCCCGGCCTCGCCCATCCCCTCCTGGCAGGCCTCGTCGCCGCCAGCGGCGAGGCCCCGCGGGCCAAGCTCGGCTGGACTGACGTCAGCTTCTTCGCAGCGCGCGGGCTGCCGGCTGCCAACTTCGGCCCGGGCGAGGCCACGCTCGCCCACACGGCGGGCGAGAGAGTCGAGCGGGCGGAGCTGGAGCGGGCCTTCCGCACCCTCTGCACAGTGATCCTCCGTGCCAGTTGAGCGAGGAGGGCCCTTTGACCCCTTGTGATGGGACGAAGGTCCCTACTGCTTCGCCGAGCGCCAAGGCAGGCTCTTGTTGACGCCGCGCGAGGAGGGTGCGTAATCAGATGAACAGCCCAGGTACATACCTACACTGGTCGATAATCCAGGTCTCCCTGGCCAACTTCGTACTCATCTGTGTGATGGTCGTCATCTTCGGGGTGGCGCTGCTCGTCCGCTTTCCCAGCAGCCGCCACGGCGAGACGGTCGCCCCGAGCGGCTACGGCGATGACGGTGCGGCTGCCGCCGTGCCGAGCGACCCCGAGGCCGCCAAGATGTGGACCGCCCGTCTCCGTCGGCTGGGGATGCGCCTGCTCCCGCCCGGCAAGCTCCTTCCCGACAGCCAGCCCGCCTACGTGGCCTCTTGGATATACGTCTTCGGCGTCGCCACCCTGGCCGCCCTCGCCATGGCCATCGTCTCGGGAGCCGCCCTCGCCCTCGGCGGCCCGGACTGGTGGCACTACAACCCGGTCGGGCACTTCTTCAACTCGACCCACCTCTGGAGCGTCGAGCTGTTCATGGCCTTCATGGTCATCCACCTCTGGGGCAAGTTCTGGATGGCGGCCTGGCGGGGGAGGAGAGCCCTCACCTGGATGACGGGGGTCATCGCCTTTGGAGCCTCGGTCGTCGAGTGCTTCACCGGCTACCTCTCCCAGCAGAACTTCGACTCCCAGTGGATCTCGACCAACGGCAAGGACGCCATCAACGCCACGGGTTTGGGCGGCTTCTTCAACCTGCTCAACTTCGGCCAGATGCTCATGTGGCACATCGTCTTGCTGCCCGTGGTGCTCCTCGCCATAGTCGGGGCCCACGTCCTTCTCGTCCGGGTGCGGGGCGTCTCCCACCCGCTGCCGCTCAAGCGGGCGACCGGCCGGGAGGCCCGCCGCCAGGCGGCCGCCGCCGACGCCAAGGACTGGAAGGGCCCCGTCCGGCGCTACGACATCTTGAAAGAGGCGACGATCGCCACCGCCGTGGTGCTCCTCCTCGTCGTGGTTTTGGCTGGCATCCTGTCGTCGCCCGACGACCCGCCCGTCACCGTGCAGTCGTGGGCGAAGGTGGCCCCGAAGGACTTCATGGGGACGACCGCCAGCGAGCTGGCCGGCACGAGCGAGACGGCCATCTACGGGCCGCCCTACAACCACGGCTCGGGCATGGTGCAGCGGATCGGCGTCTCCTGGCAGCTGCTGGCCGGCGTCCGCACCCCGGTCGATGCGGCCAAGGCCTTCGTCCTCTCGCCGCTCTCGATCGGTTCCAGCGGCAACCCGGCGCTGCGGGCAGCTCTCAGCCGCTACGAGTCGGCGCCGGGCGCCGTCCAGCGGGGCTGGGCGAAGGCCTACCTCAAGGCCGAGAGGAGGGTGAGCTTCAAAAACGGTGTCCCGCATGTGCCGGCGGCGGCCGACGGTCCCGTTCCCACCCTTGTGGCGAACGAGCTGACCATGGCCCGCTCGGGGGCGCTCGACGCCGACCTGCTCGCCCAGCAGCCCTTCTACGGCACGAACTACACAAAGCCCCTCTTGTTCCTCGAGGACGGCAACTACTTCTCGAACCTCGCCAAGGCCGCCCACCTGACGGGCAACCAGTGGGGTGTCATGAACGAGTCCGGCAGCTACCCCGGCCAGCCCTGGCTGTGGCTCTACACGCTCTGGTACCAGCTGCCCGGCTTCTCGAGCTCGGCGAGCGTCGACCTGATCGCGGTCTACATGACGGGGCTCGCCACGATCCTGCTCCTGCTCGTGCCCTTCATCCCGGGGCTGCGGGACATCCCCCGCTATGTACCGCTCCACCGGCTCGTCTGGCGCAACTGGTACAAGCGCCACCAGGCGGTGAGCGATCTCGGGATCGAGACGGGCGCACCGAGCGACGAGGCCGCCCACCTCGAGACACCGAGGAGGACCTGAGGGGCTCGGGCGCAGCTCGGCCCAGCTCAGCCCCGCTGTTACAGCCTCGCCTTACCTTCTCTTCATGAGAAAGATGGCGGCTGGCGGCGGGGCTTCTTCCACTCCGCCCCCGGCCTCAGAGCCGGCGGAGGACCGTCACGACCCTGCCGTAGAGGGTGACCTCCGCCGGGTCGAGCTCGATCTCGGAGAAAGAAGGGTTGGCCGGAACGAGGACGACCTTGTTCCGGCGGCGCTTGAAGGTCTTCACGGTCGCCTCCTCACCCGGGATGCCCGCCACGACGACCTCGCCCGCCTCGGCGGTCGGCTGGCGGCGGACCACCACGTAGTCGCCGTCGAAGATGCCCGCCTCGATCATGGACTCGCCCCGGACCCGCAGCATGAAGAGCTCGCCCTTGCCCGTGAAGTCCTCGGGGATGGGGAGCACCTGCTCGACGTTCTGCTCCGCCAGGACGCCGGTGCCGGCGGCCACCTCGCCGAGGAGAGGCACGTGGGAGGCCGGCCGGACACGCAGGGCAGCTCCCGAGCTCGGCTCGAAGCTGACGATGATCGCCCGCGGCTTGGTGGGGTCGCGCTTCAGGTAGCCGTCTCGCTGCAGCACCTGCAGATGGGCGTGCACCGTCGAGGAGGAGGTGAGGCCGACGGCCTCCCCGATCTCGCGGACAGAGGGGGGGTAGCCCCGCTGGCGGATCTGCTCCGCGATGAACTCCAAGATGAGCCGCCGCTTGCCGGCGAGCGCATTCTCGGCCATGCCGATCTCCTCTCCTGGTCGGACCGGGCCAGGGTACTCGCCTCGGCCGGCGAATACAAACATCCGTTCGTGGAACGTCCGTTCGGCGACTGGTTGACAGCGAACAGGCGTTCGTGGTTGGATGGCGCCGAACAGATGTACGCCTCAGGGCCACGAACGAGAGGGAAGGAGGAGTCGTGAGGGCAACCGCCGAGCAGAAGTGGGATGAAGAGGAGGCCTCCCTCGACCCGTCCGGCCAGGCGGCCCCGCCCGAGCGCCAGCTCCGCTCCCTGCGAGCCGGTGAGGAATTGGGGGAAGGGGACGCCTCTTTCCGCTGGAACGTCCTCGCCGAGGAGCTGGTCGCCTACCCTCCCCGTCATCAGCGGCTCTGGCTCGAGCCGCGAGAAGAGATCTCCCGGCCGGCAGCCTCCTATGCAGATGCCTGGCTCGAGCGAGAGCTGGCCGAGCTCGCCCGTCGCCGCCTCCAGGGCCTGGTCCGCCCCCTCCCGGCGCCGGCCGACGGCTCTGAGGAGCTCGCCTCGCCCCGCCCTCGAGCTGCTCCCGCCCGGCGGTCGGCTCCCACCCGCCCTCTTTCCCCTCTTTCGCCGGCAGGCCGCCCCCGCACCAAGACCCGGGTGCGGCCCGCCCCCGAGCGGGGGTTGCGGCGCCTCCTCCCCGGCGTCGCCACCCTCGGCTTCTTCGTCGCCCTCTGGTTCGGCGTCGGTGCCCTCGCCGCCGGTGCCCACTCCGGCCCAGTGGTGCGTCTGCCCGGCTCGGTGCCGGTCGCCCACGGCTACGCCTATGTGGCCCGCCCCGGCGACACGCTCTGGTCGATCGCCGCTCGAGTCGAGCCCGGCCGGGACCCCCGGCCGCTGGTCGACCAGCTCGAGCAGCAGATCCACGGCGGCCTCCTGCAACCGGGGGAACGGCTCCTCCTCCCCCGCTGAGAGGGCGGCGACGAACCAGCCGGGCAAGGCCGTGGATGTACCGTCGGGGCGTGCGATGCCCCTGGTGCGACTCAGTCGAGGACCGGGTGGTCGACTCCCGCGAGGTCGAGCAGGGCGGAGCCATCCGCCGCCGCCGCGAGTGCCTTGCTTGCGGTCAGCGCTTCACCACCTACGAGCGACCGACCGAGGCTGTGCTCTGGGTGCTGAAGCGCTCCGGTGAGCGGGTGCCCTTCCTCCGCTCGAAGGTGGTGGCCGGCGTGCGGGCGGCGTGCAAGAACAGGCCCGTCGACGACGAGGCTGTCGAGCGGCTCGGCCTCGAGGTGGAAGAGGCCATGCGCCGCAGCGGCCCGACGGTGACGAGCGAGCAGATCGGCCTCTCGGTCCTCGAGCGGTTGCGGCTGCTCGATGACGTCGCCTCGGTCCGCTTCGCCTCGGTCTACAAGGGCTTCGAGGACATCGGGGACTTCGCCCGGGAGCTCGGTCTGATCGAGGGAGAGGGTCCGGGTGGCGCCGGTCTCGAGAAGCAGACAGCTCCGAAGCCTCCTGCCAGCTCGGGGCGGGAGGCGACGT
>JAJYQK010000092.1 GCA_021794645.1 Actinomycetes bacterium | reverse complement strand
CGACAAAGGCGATCCTCATGGCGCCGCCCTAGCTGCCGGCGGCAAGGGGGCTCTCGTTCCCGACGGCGGCATGGTCGCATTCTCGCTCAGCTTGGTCGGCTCGGCTGACGCCCCTACGCTCTGCCTGCTGGCAGAGGGGAAGGAAGAGCGAGTGCGCCTAGTAGTCATCGGTGGCGGGCCGGCAGGACACCGCGCCGCCTCGACCGCGGCCCGGCTCGGGGCCGAGGTCGTGCTCGTCGAGCGGGAGGTGGTGGGCGGGGCGGCCAACCTCTGGGACTGCGTGCCCTCCAAGGCCATGATCGCCACAGGGGCCCTCGTCTCACGCACCCACCGGGCCGAGGCGCTCGGCCTGCGCCCGCTCATCCCCTCGGTCGACCTCGAGGCCCTCGCCGGCCGGGTGGGCGAGATCGAGCGCCGGCTCTCGACAGCCCTCGCCGACCAGCTGAAGAGCCAGGGCGTCCGCCTAGTGCGGGGGAGCGGGCGCCTGCTCGGTCCCCACCTGGTGGAGGTGATCGCCGCCAAGGACGGCGAAGAAGAGCAGCTCGACGCGGACGCCGTCGTGCTCGCCACCGGCTCCTACCCGCGGGTGCCCGAGTGGGCCGCCGTCGACGGCGAGCGGGTCCTCACGACCCGGCAGGCCTACCCGCCCCGGGAGATCCCCGACCACCTCGTTGTCGTCGGCTCGGGCGTCACCGGTGTCGAGTTCGTCCACATGTTCCGCTCCCTCGGCTCGGAGGTGACCCTCATCGTCTCGCGCCAGCAGGTGCTCCCCCAGAAGGACCCGGAGGTGGCGGCGGCGCTGGAGGAGGACTTCCTCGGGCGGGGCGTCCGGCTGCTGAAGGGGGCGCGGGCGTCGGGCGCCCAGCTCTCGGGAGACGGCAAGGCGGTGACCGTCTCCTGCGACGACGGGCGCAGGGTGGAGGGGAGCCACGTGCTGTTGTGCATCGGCTCGGTCCCCGCCAGCGAGGGCCTCGGCCTCGAGGCCGCCGGCGTGCTGCGCAGCCCGAGCGGCCACGTCCCGGTCAACCACCACTGCCAGTCGAACATCCCCCACATCTATGCGGCGGGCGACCTCTCGGGCCGGCTCCCCCTCGCCTCGGTGGCGACGGTGCAGGGCCACAAGATCGCCGAGCACCTGATGGGGCTGCACACCCGCCAGCACCGCCACCTGGACTACGACAAGGCCGCCTCGGCCATCTTCACCGAACCCGAGATCGCCGACGTCGGCCTGGCCGAGGCGGAGGCCTTCGCCCTCGGCCGGAAGATCAGGGTGACCAAGGTGCCTTATGCCGCCAACTCCCGCGCCCTCATCGACGGGGACCCGCGGGGCTTTGTGAAGCTCGTCTCGGACCCGTTCACCGGCGTCGTCCTCGGCGGCTCCATCGTCGGGGCGCATGCCGCCGAGCTCGTCTCGATCATCGCCCTGGCGGTGACGGCCAACCTGCGGGTGGTCGACCTGGCCGAGAGCCTCTTTGTCCACCCCGCCCTCGCCGAGGCGCTGGCAGAGGCGGCCGAGTAGCCGTTAGCGAGCTGCAGCCCTGGCGGCGCGGGAGTGGCGCCGCCTGAGCCCGTTGCGGTGGAGGCGGCGGGCGGCCGCCACGTCAGCTGGCCCCGGACCCTTGCGCTCGGGACCGGGCACCTCCAAGACGGCCGGCAGGCCCTGCAGGGCCGGGTGGCTGAGGAGCGAGCCGAGGGCCCTCTCGCCGATGCAGCCCTCGCCGAGGTTCTCGTGGCGGTCCCGGTTGGCGCCGAGGGGCACCTTCGAGTCGTTCAGGTGGAGACAGCCCAGCCGCTCGAGGCCGACCGTGGCGTCTAGCTCGGCCACCACGGCGTCGGCCTCCTCGAGGCTCGAGAAGGAGACGCCGGAGGCAAAGAGGTGCTGGGTGTCGAGGCAGATGCCGAGGCGGCGGTCGCCCGAGCAGGCCGCGATCACCGCCGCCAGCTCGGAGAAGCTCCGCCCGATCGTGCCACCGGCGCCGGCGGTGTTCTCGAGCAAGAGCCGGCAGCTCTCCTGTCCGAGGCGCTCCTCGGCCCGGTCGAGAGCGGCGGCGAGCTCGTCGGCGACGGTCGCCAGCACGGTGGGAAAGCCGCTGCCGAGGTGGCTGCCGATGTGGAGGACGAGGCAGGCGGCCCCCATCCTCGTCGCCACCTCGAGGTTGGTGACGAGACAGGCCCGCGACTTCTCGAGAAGGGCCCGGTCGAAGCTGGCGAGGTTGATGAGGTAGCTGGCGTGGCAGACCGTCACCTTCACCCGGCGGTGGCGGGCGGCCATGGCGGCGAAGGTCTCGAGCAGTTCCTCGGGGTAGTCGTTCGGCCGCCAGACCCGGGGGCTCTGGGTGTGGAGCTGGATCACCTCGGCGCCGATCGCCTCGGCCCGCTCGAGGGCGGGCAGCAGGCCGCCGGCCGCCGAGACGTGGGCGCCGAAGAGCACCGGGCAACGGTACAAGGCGGCGGGCCGGCCGCCGGCGGGTCACTGCCCGCGTATCCTTTCTCGGTGGCCGAACCGGCGCCAGCGCGCAAGTACCTCGTCCGCACCTTCGGGTGCCAGATGAACGAGCACGACTCAGAGCGGATCTCGGCCATACTGCGCGCCCGGGGCCTCGTGCGGACAGAGGAGGTGGAAGAGGCCGATGTCGTCGTCCTCAACACCTGCTGCATCCGCCAGAACGCCGACGACAAGCTCTATGGCCACCTCGGCCACCTGAAGTCGCTGCAGGAGCGGCGCCCGGGTCTGCAGATCGCCGTCGGCGGCTGCCTGGCGCAAAAGGACAGGGAGCGGCTCTTGCAGCGGGCCCCCTTCGTCGACGCCGTCTTCGGGACCTTCAACGTCGGCCGGGTGGGCGAGCTGCTGGAGGAGTCCCGCCAGGCCGGCTCAGGGGTGATCGAGATCCTCGAGGCGCCCGCCGGCGACGAGACCGACTTCCCGACCGCCCTGCCGGTGCGAGACGACCTCCCCCACGCCGCCTGGGTGACGATCCAGGTCGGCTGCGACAACTCCTGTGCCTTTTGCATAGTGCCCTCCGTGCGCGGGGGCGAGGTCTCCCGCCCCTTCGCAGAGCTCGTGGCCGAGGTGGGCGAGCTGGTCCGCCAAGGCGTCGTCGAGGTCACCCTCCTCGGCCAGAACGTCAACTCCTACGGCCGCGACCTCACCTTGCGCCTGCGACGCGCCGACCTCTCGCCGGCGGCGGCGGTCGCCGCCGCCGGGCCCGCCTTCGTCGCCGAGGGCTCGGTCCGGCCCCGCCCCCTCTTCGCCGACCTGCTGCGGGCCGTCGGGGCGGTGCCCGGCATCCGGCGGGTCCGCTTCACCTCGCCCCACCCGAAGGACCTCCGGCCCGAGACGATCGCGGCGATGGCCGAGACCGAGGCCGTCTGCGAGCAGCTCCACCTGCCGCTGCAGTCGGGCAGCGACCGGGTGCTCGCTGCCATGCGCCGCGGCTACACGGCCGAGCGCTACCTCGCCCGGCTGGCAGCCGCCCGGGCCGCCATCTCCGACCTGGCGGTCACGACCGACGTAATCGTCGGCTTCCCCGGCGAGACCGAGGAGGACTTCCGCCAGACCCTGGAGGTCGTGGCCGAGGCCGGCTACGACTCAGCCTTCACGTTCATCTTCTCGCCCCGCCCGGGCACGCGGGCGGCCGCCATGGAGGAGGACTTCGTCGCCCCCGAGGTGATCGCCGAGCGCTTCGAGCGGCTGAAGGTGGTGCTCGAGCGGTCCTCGCTCGCCCGCAACTCCGCCCGGGTCGGCCGGGTGGAAGAGGCCCTCGTCGAGGGGCCCTCCAAGCGCAACCCGGCTCTGTTGTCGGGGCGCACCCGCCAGGGCAAGCTCGTCCACTTCGCCCCCGTCGGAGAGGTGCCGGCCGGCTCTTTCGTCGAGGTGCGGGTCGACTCGGCCGCCCCCCACCACCTGAGCGGCACCCAGCTCTCGGTCGAGCTGCCCGGCCTGCGCCGGCGCACGCCCCTCAGGCTCGCGGCCAGCAGCTGAGGGCGGGGGCGGGCAGAGCCGCCCGGGGGGCCGGCCCTAGAATGGCCGGTTGTGAGTCTCTTCTCGAAGGTGCTGCGCGCCGGCGAGGGCCGCAAGGTGCGCAGCCTGGCGGCCATCGTCCCTCTCATCAACGGCCTCGAGCCGGAGATGGAGGCGCTCGACGACGCCGCCCTCGTCGCCAAGACCGCAGAGTTCAAACAGCGCCTCGAGAACGGTGAGGAGCTGAACGACCTCTTGGTCGAGGCCTTCGCCGTCGTGCGGGAGGCCGCCCGGCGGACGATCGGCCAGCGTCCCTACGACGTCCAGCTGATGGGCGGCATGGCGCTGCACTTCGGCGGCATCGCCGAGATGAAGACCGGCGAGGGCAAGACGATCTCCTCGACGATGCCCGTCTACCTGAACGCCCTCACGGGCCGGGGCGTCCACGTCATCACCGTCAACGACTACCTCGCCTCCCGCGACGCCGCCTGGATGGGCCAGATCTACAGGTTCCTCGGCCTGAGCGTCGGCCTCGTCGTCCCGAGCATCGACGACTTCGCCGCCAAGCAGGCGGCCTACCGCTCGGACATCACCTATGGCACCAACACCGAGATGGGCTTTGACTACCTGCGCGACAACATGGCCTGGTCCCGCGAGCAGATGGTGCAGCGCGACTACGTCTATGCCATCGTCGACGAGGTCGACTCGATCCTCATCGACGAGGCTCGCACCCCCCTCATCATCTCCGGCCCGGCCGAGGAGTCGACCCAGCTCTACTACCAGTTCGCCTCCATCGCCCGCACCTTGAAGGCGGGCGACGACTACGAGGTCGACCTCGAGAAGCACATCGTCGTGCCGACCGAGGACGGCATCGCCAAGGTGGAGCGCCAGCTCGGGGTGGAGAACCTCTACGACGCCGTCTCGGCCAACCTCGTCCACCAGCTGCAAAAGGCCCTCGAGGCCAAGGAGCTCTACACCCGGGACAAGGAGTACCTCGTGCAGGAGGGCGAGGTGAAGATCGTCGACGAGTTCACCGGCCGCATCATGGAGGGCCGGCGCTGGTCAGACGGCCTCCACCAGGCGGTCGAGGCGAAAGAGCGGGTGCGCATCCAGGAGGAGAACCACACCTGGGCGACGGTCACCTTGCAGAACTACTTCCGCATGTACGAGAAGCTCGCCGGCATGACCGGCACGGCCGAGACCGAGGCGGCCGAGTTCGCCTCCACCTACGACCTGCACGTCGTGCCGATCCCCACCCACCGGCCGATGATCCGACTCGACGAGGCCGACCTCATCTACAAGACAGAAGAGGGCAAGTTCGCCGCTGTCATCGAGGACATCGCCGAGTGCTACGAGCGGGGCCAGCCGGTCCTCGTCGGCACGGCCTCTGTCGAGCGGTCCGAGCACCTCTCCAACCTGCTCGACAAAAAAGGCATCCCCCACACCGTGCTCAATGCCAAGCAGCACGCCCGGGAGGCCGCCATCGTCGCCCAGGCGGGCCGGCTGCATGGCGTCACCGTCGCCACCAACATGGCCGGGCGAGGAGTCGACATCCTGCTCGGCGGCAACCCCGAGGGCCTCGCCCAGAACGAGGCTGTCGCTCGCGGGCTCGACCTCGAGAGCGAGGAGGGCAAGGCCGCCTACGCCGAGCTGCTCGCCAAGTTCAAAGAGCAGTGCGAGGCCGAGGGCGACCAGGTGCGTGAGCTCGGTGGCCTCTACGTCCTCGGGAGCGAGCGGCACGAGAGCCGCCGCATCGACAACCAGCTGCGGGGCCGCGCCGGCCGCCAGGGCGACCCCGGCAAGAGCCGCTTCTTCCTCTCCTTGGAGGACGAGCTGATGCAGCTGTTCGCCACCGGGGCGGTGAGCTGGGTGATGGAGCGGGCGTTGCCCGAGGACGCCCCCATCGAGACGCGCATGGTGACCCGGGCGATCGAGCGGGCCCAGAACACCGTCGAGGCGAAGAACGCCGAGATCAGAAAGGACCTCCTCAAGTACGACGAGGTCTACAACGAGCAGCGCAAGACCGTCTACGCCCGCCGCCTGCAGGTGATCGACGGCCAGGACCTGCGCCAGTACACAGAAGAGCTCCTCTCGAGCGCCATCGCCCGCCTCGTGGCCGACTGCTGCCCGAGCGACTACGCCGAGGAGTGGGACCTCGCCCGCCTCATCGTCGAGACGACGAAGTACTACCCGACCAAGTTCACCGCCGAGGACCTGGAGGAGGCGAGCTCGGCCGTCCAGGTCACAGAGTCCCTCCTCACCGAGGCCTACGAGTACTACGAGGAGCGGGAGAGGACCTTCCCCGGCGGCGAGGAGACCGCCCGCCAGCTCGAGCGGAACCTCATGCTGCAGATCATCGACCAGCGCTGGCGCCAGCACCTCGTCGAGCTCGACTACCTGCGCGAGGGCATCCACCTGCGCGGCCTCGCCCAGACCGACCCTCTGAACGCCTGGCAGAAGGAGGGCTACGAGATGTTCGAGCGCCTCTGGGAGGCGGTCGACGACGACTACCTGCAGTACGTCATGCACGTCCAGGTGACAGAGGAGCCGGCCGGCGCCGACGGCGAGGAGGTGCTCGAGCAGGCCGCCGCTGTTGCCGAGCTGGGCGGCCCGGCCTCGCTGGCGGGGGCGGCCTACCTCGGCCCCTCCGACCCGATGGAGGCCGCCCCGAGCGTCGTCGAGTCGGCCGGGGCGATGAGGCCGTCCGCCCAGCAGCAGGAGGCGGCCGGGACGTTCCGACCCCGGCCCCAGATGATGGCGGGGGCGGAGGCGGGCTCCGAGCGCAAGCTCGGGCGCAACGAGCCGTGCTGGTGCGGGAGCGGCCGCAAGTACAAGCTCTGCCACGGCGCCAACTGAGCATGGCGAACGACTCGGCGGGGCGGGGCGGCCTGACGCGGGCGAGCTATGAGGAGGAGCTCGCCTCGCTCCGGGTCCGCCTCGAGGCGGCCAAGGGCTACCTCGGCTACGGGGAGCTCTCCGCCCGCCTGGCCGAGCTCGAGGAACAGGTCGCCGAGCCTGACCTCTGGTCCGAGCCCGAGCGGGCCCGCCAGGTGAACACCGCCTATGGGCGGGTGAAGGCCGACGTCGACCTCCTCGAGAGCCTCGAGCGGCGGTTGAGCGACGCCGAGGTGCTCTGGTCCCTCGCCCTCGAGGAGGGGGAGGAGGCGGTGGCCGAGTCGAGCGCCGAGGTGGGATCGGCGGTGGCCGCCCTCTCGCAGGCCCTCGACGACCTCGAGCTGCGCAGCCTCTTCTCCGGCCAGCACGACGAGCGCGACGCCGTCTGCGAGATCCACGCCGGGGCGGGCGGTACCGACGCCCAGGACTGGGCCGAGATGATGCTGCGGATGTACCAGCGCTGGGCCGAGCGCCACGGCTACTCGGTCGAGCTGGACGAGGTCTCGCCGGGCCAGGAGGCCGGCATCCTCTCGGCCACCTTCATCGTGCGGGGCCGCTACGCCTACGGTCAGCTGGCGGCCGAGCGGGGCGTCCACCGCCTGGTGCGGATGTCGCCCTTCGACGCCCAGCACCGCCGCCAGACCTCCTTTGCCTCCATGGAGGCGACGCCTTTCATCGAGGAGGCGAGCGACGAGGTCGAGATCGACGAGAAGGAGCTGCGGATCGACACCTACCGCTCCTCGGGGGCGGGCGGCCAGCACGTGAACGTCACCGACTCGGCCGTGCGCATCACCCACCTGCCGACCGGCATCGTCGTCTCCTGCCAGAACGAGCGGAGCCAGCACCAGAACAAGGCGAGGGCCCTCCAGATCCTCGCCGCCAAGCTGGTCGCCCGCCAGCGGGCCGCCCGCCAGGCCGAGCTCGAGGCGATCTCTGGGCCCCAGAGCGACGTCGCCTGGGGGAACCAGATCCGCTCGTATGTCACGGCCCCCTACCAGCTGGTGAAGGACCTCCGGTCGGGCTATGAGACCGGCAACGTCGAGGCCGTGCTCGACGGCGACCTCGACGAGCTCATCGCCGCCTACCTGCGCTTTCGCCGCGAGCAGGAGAACGACTAGGGGCGAGCCGGCTGGGCGGGAGCAAGCTGTCACCGGTTCGTAACGGCGTCCGGCTGGTACCGTCGGAGCTTGTTCGCCGGCGGGGCGGACCGCCTCTTTCTGGAGAAGGGCTGAATGATCCGGTTCGAGAACGTCACGAAGACTTACAAGGGCGCGGTCACGGCCCTGAGTGACGTGAGCCTCGACATCACCAAGGGCGAGTTCGTCTTCGTAGTCGGCGCCTCCGGCTCGGGCAAGACGACTCTTCTCAAGGTCCTCTTGCGAGAGGAGAGGATCGACTCGGGCCGCATCTGGGTGGCCGGGCGGGAGATCGACACCCTCTCGAGCTGGCGCGTCCCCTACCTGCGCCGCAACCTCGGCTGTGTCTTCCAGGACTTCCGGCTGCTGCCGAACAAGACGGTCTTCGAGAACGTCGCTTTCGCCCTCGAGGTGATCGGGCGGCCCCGCCAGGTCATCAACGCCCAGGTGCCCCAGGTGCTCGAGCTGGTCGGCCTCGGCGCCAAGGCGCGCCGCCTCCCCGACGAGCTCTCGGGCGGCGAGCAGCAGCGCGTCGCCATCGCCCGCGCCTTTGTCAACCGGCCCCTCATCCTCCTCGCCGACGAGCCGACGGGCAACCTCGACCCGGCCACGAGCAACGGCATCATGGGCCTGCTCGACCGGATCAACCGGACGGGGACGACGGTCCTCATGGCTACCCACGACGCCTCCATCGTCGACATGATGCGGCGCCGGGTCATCGAGATCGAGCGGGGCAAGGTCGTGCGCGACCAGGCCCGCGGCATCTACGGGCTCGACCCGACGCCGTCCACCACCCGGGGGGTGCCCGCCGTGGCTGCTGCCGCCGACCGCCTGGCCGGCGTGCAGCCGGGGGAGGGCCGCCACCGCCGGAGGGCGCACTGATGCCGCTCTCGGCCGGCTACGTCGCCCGCGAGACCGCCTCGAACCTGTGGCGCAACCGCCTCATGGCCATCGCGGCCGTCTTGACCGTCGGCATCTCGCTCTCGCTCGTCGGCACCGCCCTTTTGCTGCGTCAGTCGGTCAACCACGCCCTCGTGGCGCTCGGGGACAACGTCGACATGCAGATCTTCATGAAGCCGACCGCGCCGGCGGGCGACACGAGCGCCATCGCCACCACCTGGCGCCAGACGGCCCAGATAAAGAGCTGCCACTACCTCGACCACCAGCAGTCCTACGACCACGCCAAGGCGCTCTTTGCCTCCCACCCGGCGGTCATCGCCGTGCTGACCCCGAAGACGACGCCACCGGTGTTCCAGTGCACCCTCGTGCACCCGAGGGAGGCCGCCGCGGTGGCCAACGTCTTCAACAACCAGCCCGGCGTCTACGAGGTGACCTATCCCGAGCAGTCGATCAGGAGCCTGACCGCTCTCTCGAACGTGCTGCAGATCGTGCTGTTCGTGCTCGCCGTCGTCCTCTTGCTCTCGGCCGTCGTCCTCATCTTGATGGCGATCCGGATGGCGATCTTCGCCCGGCGGCGGGAGATCTCCGTCATGCGACTGGTCGGGGCGACGGCCTGGTTCATCCGCCTGCCCTTCATGATGGAGGGCCTCGTGCAGGGCCTGGTCGGGGCGATAGTGGCCGTCGGCATCATCCTCCTCGGCGACCTCGGCATCCGCGCCCTGCTGCACCGCTTCGCCCAGTTCCAGCTGGCCGTCGTGCCGAACCACGACCTCATCGTGAACGAGATACTCGTCGTCGTGATCGGGATCTTCATCGGCATGGCCGGCTCGGCCGCCGCCATCCGCCGCT
>JAJYQK010000151.1 GCA_021794645.1 Actinomycetes bacterium | reverse complement strand
GATCGCCACGCCCGGGATCGAGGCCGTCAACCTGCAGGGTGCGCCGATGTTCGCCGGGGCGGCGGTCGTCCCGAGCGGCGATCTCGCCACCTCCATCGCCATCGAGGAGCTCGGCGCCGGCCCGGCCGAGCTGGAGGGCCCCTCCCTCCGCCCGGCCGGCGTGCCCCGGCCCGCACCGGCCGCCTTCACGGCCTCGGCCTGGCCCGTCCCGCCGGCGCCCCAGGCCGACTCGTACTCCTTCCGGCTCGTGACGAGGCGCTCTCTCTACGACCGGGGGACCTTGGTGCAGGCGGCCCAGTCGCTGGCACCGCTCGCCCCCGCCCCGGCGGTCCACCTCCGCCCGAAAGACGCCGAGCAGCTCGGCCTCGGCGAGGGCGACCTCGTGCGGCTGCGCTCTGCCCGGGGCGAGCTCGAAGGCGCCGTCCGGGTGGACCCGGCCGTGCCCGCCGGGGTCGTCATGACGGGCTTTGGTCTCTGGAGCGAGGGTGAGGGCGTGACCGGCCTCATCGACGCCGACGTCCACGCCCAGCTGGTCCGAGTCGAGACGGTGGGTGAGTGATGGGCGATCCCCTCTTCCTCCACGGCGTCGACCTCGGGGCGGTGATCATCGCCATCGTGAAGGTCCTCGTCGTCTTCGGCTTCCTCCTCGTCTCGGTGATGATGATGATCTGGGTCGAGCGCAAGGTCATCTCCGACATGCAGAACCGGATCGGGCCGAACCGGGCCGGCCCCTTCGGCCTGCTGCAGTCGCTGGCCGACGGCATCAAGCTCTTTTTCAAAGAGGACCTCCTGCCCGAGCGGGCCGACCGCTTCGTGTTCAAGCTGGCCCCCTACCTGACTCTGCTGCCCGCCCTTTTGATCTTCACGATCGTGCCCATCGGCGGCGTCGTCACCATCGCCCACCACACCGTCGAGCTGCAGGTGGCCGACCCCCCCATCGGCATCCTCTTTTTGCTCGCCCTCTCTTCGATCTCGGTCTACGGCACCATGCTCGCCGGCTGGTCCTCGGGCTCGAAGTACCCGCTGCTCGGCTCGGTGCGGGCGAGCGCCCAGATGATCAGCTACGAGGCGGCCATGGGCCTCTCGATCATCGCCGTGGTGCTCGAGACCCACTCCCTCTCCACCCGGGGCATCGTCGCCGCCCAGGCCGCCCACTTCTGGGACTGGGGCGTCTTCCGCACCGGCATCGTCCCGTTCGTCATCTTCTGGGTGGCGGCCACCGCCGAGCTCAACCGGCCGCCGTTCGACCTCGTCGAGGGCGAGCAGGAGCTCGTCGGCGGCTTCAACACCGAGTACTCCTCGATCCGCTTCGCCCTCTTCTACCTGGCCGAGTTCATGAACATGATCACCATGTCGGCGATCATGGTCACGCTCTTTTTCGGCGGCCCCGACGGCCCGGGCTTCCACTTCGCCCGCTGGCTCTGGCCCATCTTGTGGTTCCTCGCCAAGACGGGCGTCTTCTTGTACGTCTACGTCTGGATCCGCGCCGCTTTGCCCCGGCTCCGCTACGACCAGTTGATGGACCTCGGCTGGAAGCGCCTCATCCCGCTCTCGCTCGGCTGGCTGCTTGTCATCGCCGGCGTCCTCATCAGCCCGGCCTGGGGCTTCGGGATCTTCGGCGGTTGTCTGCTGGCCGGCCTGCTCGTCTACCGCTCCCTGCGGGTGAGCAGGCAGCGCCGGGAGCTCGAGGCCGAGAACCGGGGCGGCCGGGCGGCCCGCCTCGGCCCGCAGGTGCAGCTGCGCACCCTGCCGGCCGGTGAGCAGGGAGGTGGGCGATGAAGCCGAAGGTGCCGGGCTTCCTCGGCGGCTTCGCCGTCACGATCCGCCAGGTCTTAGAGCCGCGGGTGACGAGCCAGTACCCGAAAGAGAAACAGCCCAAGCCGCCCCGCGCCCACGGCCGTCACGTCCTCAACCGCTACGAGGACGGGATGGAGAAGTGCATCGGCTGCGAGCTGTGCGCCGCGGTCTGCCCGGCCGACTGCATCTACGTGCGGGGCAAGGACAACCCGCCCGACTCACCTGTCTCGCCCGGTGAGCGGTACGGCTTCGTCTATGAGATCAACTTCCTCCGCTGCATCCACTGCGACATGTGCGTCGAGGCCTGCCCGACCGAGGCCATCACCGAGTCGAAGATGTTCGAGTTCTCCTTCACCAACAGGGCCGATGCCATCTACACCAAGAACGAGCTGCTCGTCGACGACGAGGGGAGGCCGAGGAAGCTGCCCTGGGAGGACTGGCGGGAGGGTGAGGACCTCCACACCTCGGCCTGGATGAGGGCGACCTCGCCCTCCGGCTCGGCCGCCTACGAGGGTCGGGTGCAGTGGTCGGGCGAGCTCGGCTACGGCGTGCGGCCGCCCGAGGGGGGCCAGAGCGGGAAGCGGGACGACGAGGCGACCGGGAACATCTCCATCCGCAAGGTCGAGGCCGCCAAGATCCGCCGCAAGGACGGAGGAAAGGTCATCTGATGGGCCACCTCCTGCTGGCGGCCACGGTGCCCGACTCGCTCACCTTCGCCGTGGCGGCGGCCATCACGGTCATCGGCGCCCTCGGCGTCGTGCTCTCGCGCAACCCGGTCCACTCGGCGCTCATGCTCATCATGACGCTGTTCGGCGTCGCCGTCCTCTTCGTCGAAGAAGACGCCCAGTTCCTGGCGGCCGTGCAGGTCATCGTCTACGCCGGCGCCATCGTCGTGCTCTTCCTCTTCGTCATCATGCTGCTCGGTGTCGACCGCCAGGAGGCGCTCCGCTCCGAGCCCATGCCGGCCCAGCGCTGGCTGGCCCTCGGCCTCGGCGTGCTGGCGCTCGCCGAGGTGATCCTGCTTGCCAAGGGCCACTGGCCCACAGGCGCCCACGCCGTCGCCGGCAGGGCACGGGTCGCCGGCCACTCGAACACCTACGTGCTCGGGCGGGCCCTTTTCACGACCTATCTCCTCCCCTTCGAGATCACCTCGGCCCTCCTCGTCATAGCCGTCATCGGCGCCGCCGTCCTCGCCCGCCGGCCCCGCGGCCAGGAGAGCGAGCTCGACGAGCCGACCGCGGGCGGGCCCGCCTTCGGGGGCGAGAACCTCGGCTCCAACCCGTCCGACCGGGCGCTCGATGGGCCGGACGGGGAAGGTGGAGAGCCGGTGGGCGACGTGCTGGACGAGGCGGAGGGGGTCACCGTCGTGGGAAGGCCTGAGCAATGAGCGTCCCGGCCAGCTACTACCTCACCTTGTCGGCCGTCCTCTTCTCGATAGGAGGCATCGGCCTCCTCGTCCGGCGGAACGTCCTCGTGATGTTCATGTGCGTCGAGCTGATGCTGAATGCCGCCAACCTCGCCTTTGTCACCTTCGCCCGCCAGATGAACGACGTCGGCGGCCAGGTGGTCGTCTTTTTCGTACTCGTGGTGGCGGCGGCCGAGGTCGTGGTGGGCCTCGGCATCATCGTCGCCATCTTCCGGCGCCGGGTGGGGGCGACCGCAGACGACGTCCACGTCCTGAAGGGCTGATCCGACTTGATCCACGCCGTCTTTCTCATCCCGCTTCTGCCGCTCGTCGGCTTTGCCGTCCTCGCCGCCTTCGGGCGCAAGCTCGGCAACCCGCTCGCCGGCTGGATCGCCACCGGGGCGGTGGCCGCCAGCTTCATCGTCACCGCCATCGTCTTCGCCGGCCTCTTCCAGCTGGCGCCGGGCCACCGCTCTTTCACCCAGACCTGGTGGAACTGGTTCTCGGTCGACCGCCTCCATGTGACCGCCGGCGCCCTCGTCGACCCCCTCTCGATGACGATGGCCGCCTTCGTGACGGGGGTGAGCACCCTCATCCACCTGTACTCCATCGGCTACATGGAGCACGACCCGCAGTTCCCGAAGTTCTTCGTCTACTTGAACCTCTTCGTCGCCTCGATGCTGCTCCTCGTGCTCGGGAGCAACCTCGTCATGACCTTCCTCGGCTGGGAGGGCGTCGGCGTCTGCTCCTACTTCCTCATCGCCTTCTGGTTCGACCGCCCGAGCGCCGCCAGCGCCGGCAAGAAGGCGATGATCTTCAACCGCATCGGCGATGCCGGCTTCCTCCTTGCAATGTTCCTCACCTTCGAGCGGACCGGCTCGCTCCAGTACGTCACGGTCTTCCACCGGCTCGGACACGTCGGCGTGCCCTCGCTCACCGCCATCGCCCTGCTGTTATTCCTCGGGGCGGCGGGCAAGTCGGCCCAGCTGCCCCTCTACCCCTGGCTGGCCGATGCCATGGAGGGCCCGACGCCCGTCTCGGCGCTGATCCACGCCGCCACCATGGTGACCGCCGGGGTCTACCTCATGACGAGGATCAACCCGATCCTCCACCGGGCGCCCGATGCCGCCCACGTCGTTGCCATCATCGGCGTGCTGACGGCCTTCTTGGGGGCGACCATCGCCTGTGCCCAGACCGACATCAAGAAGATCCTCGCCTACTCGACGATCTCCCAGCTCGGCTACATGTTCCTCGCCGTCGGGGTGGGCGCCTACGTGGCGGCCATCTTCCTCATGCTCACCCATGCCTTCTACAAGGCCCTGCTCTTCCTCGGCGCCGGCTCTGTCATCCACGCCATGAACGACGAGCAGAACACCAAGACGATGGGCGGCTTGCGCAAGCTGATGCCGATAACAGCCGTCACCTTCCTCATCGCCTGGTTCTCGATCGGCGGCGTGCCGCCCTTCTCGGGCTTTTGGTCCAAGGGCGAGGTCCTCTTGAACGCCTACGGCTACAGCACCTGGCTCTACGCCCTCGGCGCCTTGACGGCCCTCCTCACCGCCTACTACCTCGGCCGCTGCTACCTGCTCACCTTCAGCGGCCAGGCCCGCTGGGTCGAGGCGCGGCCCGCCGGAGACGGCCACGGCGTGGTGGGCAGCGCCCCTCCGGTCGAGTCGGACACCTCCAACCCCAACACCCCGACCGAACGGGTGGTGGCCCACCACGGCGGGGCGGGCGGGCAGGAACCCCTCCATCCCCACGACCCGAGCTGGGTGATGTCACTTCCCCTTGTCGTGCTGGCCGTCGCCTCGGTCTTCGGCGGCCTCATCGACCTGCCCTTCCACCCCAACTTCGTCTTCCTCGAGCGCTGGCTCTCCCCCGTGGTGGGGGCGAGCCTGTTCAACGGGCACTTCAGCGTCGCCACGGAGTGGACCTTCGCCCTCGTCGACGCCGCCATCGCCCTCATCGGCGTCGGCCTCGCCTTCGCCCTCTGGCGAGGCGCCGTCGACCGCCCGGCGGTGGAGCCGACCTTCTTGCAGCGGGCCTGGTACATCGACTGGGGCTATGACCGCCTGCTGGCGCGGACCTCGACGCTCTTCGCCGGCTTCCTCGCCACCGTCGTCGAGTCGAAGGTGATCGACGGGGCCGTGAACGGCGTCGGCACCCTCTTCCGCTCGGGCGGGGGAGTGCTGCGCAGGGTGCAGACCGGCTATGTCCGCAACTACGCCCTCGGGGTCATGGCCGGCCTCGTCGTCCTGCTCGCCTATCTCGTCTCGAGGGCCTTCACATGAGCAGCCCCGCCTTTCCCTACCTGACGGTCCTCATCCTCGTCCCGGCCGGGGCCGGCATCCTCGCCGCTGGGCTGCCGGGCCGCTCCCGGCTCGCCACCAAGGCGATCGGCTGGGCCGGGTCGCTCGCCACCTTGGGCTTCTCGATCGCCATGGCTGTCCAGTTCGCCACCCGCCACGGGGGCTTCCAGATGGTCTCCAACCACCCCTGGGCCTCCTCGCTCGGCATCTCATGGACCCTCGGGGTCGACGGCATCTCGCTCTTTCTCGTCCTAATGACAGCCATCCTCTTCCCGATCGCCCTGGCGGCATCGGGGGAGCGGGCGGGCGAGAGGTCCTTCGTGGCCTGGATGATGGTGCTCGAGGCCGGCTGCGTCGGCTCCTTCCTCTCGCTCGACCTCATCATGTTCTTCCTCTTTTTCGAGCTCACGCTCGTGCCCGTCTACTTCTTGATGACCGGCTGGGGCCACGAGCGCCGCGGCTATGCCGCCACGAAGTTCTTCCTCTACACCCTCGGCGCCTCGGCCTTCCTCCTCGTCGGCATGCTCGCCCTCGTCGCCATCCATGCCGGCCAGACGGGGGTGACCACCTTCGACATCCGGGCTCTCGCCCACACCCGGCTCTCGTCCGCCACGGCCATCGTCCTGTTCCTCGCCTTCACCGCCGCCTTCGCCGTGAAGGCGCCCATCTTCCCCTTCCACACCTGGTCGCCCGACGCCTACCGGGAGTCGCCCGTGGCCGGCTCGGTGGTGCTGGCCGGCGTCATGGCCAAGCTCGGCACCTACGGCATCATCCGCTTCGACCTCGAGCTCTTCCCCCGTGCCGTGGTCGACCTGGCGCCCGTCCTCATCACGCTCGGGGTGATCGGCATCATCTACGGCGGCATCGTGGCGGCCGTGCAAAAGGACCTGAAGCGGCTCGTCGCCTACTCCTCTCTCGCCCACCTCGGCTTCATAGTCGTGGGCGCCTTCGCCCTCACCGGGCCGGCCCTCTCGGGGGCGGTCATCCAGATGGTGAACCACGGCATCTACACGGCCGCCCTCTTCCTCCTCATCGCCATGATCTACAAGCGGATCGGCTCGTTCTCCACCCGTGACCTCTCTGGCATCCAGCACAAGGCGCCCGTGCTGGCTGGGATCTTCACCCTGACGATGCTCGCCTCGATCGGTGTGCCCGGCCTGAACGGCTTCGTCGGGGAGTTCCTCATCCTGACGGGCACCTGGCTCACCCACCGCTGGTGGGCCGTCGCCGCCACGGCGGGGGTGGTCATCGCCGCCATCTACCTCCTCTGGGCCTACCAGCAGGTCTTCCACGGCAAGCCGACGGCGGCCGAGGCCAACTTCACCGAGATCACCTGGAGAGAGGGGCTCTTCATGGCCCCGCTCGTGGCTGTCATCGTCTTCCTCGGCGTCTACCCGGGGCCGGTCCTCAGCCGGATCACTCCCTCGGTCGACCGCCTCGTCACCCACATAGAGCAGGTGGCCCACCCGCGGATCCCGCCGAACGGGCGCCCGATCTACACCGCGGCCAAGCGGACCGGCAGCGGAGGTGCCAAGTGAGCGGGTTCCTTGCCACGAGCGGCTTTGCCATCCCCCACATCGACTACACCGCCCTTTTGCCCGAGCTGATCATGATCGGCGGGGCGATCCTCCTGCTCGGCATCGGCGCCCTGCGGGTCCGCCACCTGCCGCCCCGGGTCTACTCGGCGCTGACGGGGGCGACCGGTGTCGCCTCCCTCGTGGCCGGCATCTTCCTCTGGGACAAGGTGCACGGCGCCGGCCACCCCTTTGCGGCCGTCGCCAAGTCGCTGGCGGTGGACGGCTTCTCGACCGCCTTTGTCATCCTCGCCTCGGCCATCATCATCGTCTCGTCGCTCCTCTCGAACGACTACCTCGAGCGAGAGGGCGTCATCGGTCCCGAGTACCACGCCCTGACGCTCTTGTCGGCCTCCGGGGCGATGCTGATGGCGGCTGCCAACGACTTCATCGTCATCTTCCTCGGACTCGAGATCCTCTCGATCCCGCTCTACATCCTGGCCGCCCTCGACCAGCGCCGGGCCGAGTCGGGCGAGGCCGGCATGAAGTACTTCGTGCTCGGCGCCTTCTCCTCGGCCATCTTCGTCTACGGCATCGCCCTCACCTACGGGGCGACCGGCTCGACCAACCTCGCCCAGATCGCCGCCTACCTCTCCCACAACGTCTCGACGAACGACGGGCTGCTCTTGGCAGGGGCCGGTCTGCTGCTCGTCGGCTTCCTGTTCAAGGTGGCGGCCGTCCCGTTCCACATGTGGACGCCCGACGTCTACCAGGGGGCGCCCACCCCGGCGACGGGCTTCATGGCTGCCATCGCCAAGGTGGGCGGCTTCGCTGCCTTGCTACGGGTCTTCTTCACCTCCTTCCACGTCCTCTCGTCCTCCTGGCAGCCGATCATCTGGGTGGTAGCCATCCTCACCCTTGTCGTCGGGGCCGTCCTCGGCCTCGTGCAGCGGGACATAAAGCGGATGCTCGCCTACTCCTCGATCAACCACGCCGGCTTCATCCTGCTCGGCCTCGAAGCCGCCTCGACCAAGGGGATCTCGGCCGCCCTCTACTACGTCTTCATCTACTCATTCCTCGTGCTCGGCTCCTTCGCCGTCGTCACCCTCGTCGGCGGAAAGGGCGACCGGGAGCACTCGATCGAGTCCTTCCGCGGCCTCGGGCGGCGCCAGCCGCTCCTCGCCCTCGCCCTCGCCATCCTGCTGCTCGCCCAGGCCGGGGCACCTTTCACCACCGGCTTCCTCGGCAAGCTGTACGTGGTGGAGGCGGCCGTCTCGGCTCACTCCTATGCCCTGGCGGTCATCGCCATGCTGACGGGCGCCATCGCGGCGGCCTTCTACCTGAGGGTCGTCTTCGTCATGTACGGCACTCGCCCTGCCCCGGCCGGAGCGCCCATCGAGCCGGCCGGCGGCCCGCAGCTGGCGAGCGCCGGAGCCTCCCCCGAGATCGGCTCGCCGCTTGGTGCCTCCTACTCGCCCCTCTCGGCGGCCACTCTCGTCGCCACCGAGCAGGAGACCGGGAGCGAGGTCGGCCCTACCTCGTCGAACCCGCCGGCGGCCCCCATCCGCCTCTCGTTCGCCACCGCCCTCGGGCTCGCCCTCACCGTCGGGGTGACCGTCGTCTTCGGCATCTGGCCGGCGCCGATCTTCTCCCTGGCGCACTCTGCCAGCCTGCTTTTCATCTAGGCCGTCTTCATCTGGGCCGTCTTCATCTGGGCCGGCAGCGGCAACCGCCTGTTGCGGTCATCTCAGTGACAAAAAACTTGGCCCGCTTTCCGGCTGTCGCGAGGCTTCTAGCAGGAGATCTCTTTCAGCCGCACTGACGCCTCCGAAAAACATGCCTCCCACCTGTGACAGGGCTGAGAAAGAGGGTTACGGTGGCGAGCCTGGGCCTCGACAGACCGAGGCTCTTTGACGGAGGTGGGGGATGGTTCCGACCAAACTTCGCCGCTGGCTGATGGTGGGGGCCGCTCCTTGTGTAGCGCTTACGCTGTCACTGCCGGCGGCAAGTGCTGCAGCCGCTGCGACGACCAAGTCGGTAAAGACGACGGCGGCGACGCTGCCGGCGGCCCGCGGAGCACGCCAGAAGATGATCGTCATCTTCAAGGATCAGTACAAGGGGCTGCACAGCATCGGCGCCAAGGCCCGGGCCGAGCGGGCGACCCAGTCGCCCGTCGTCTCCTCTCTCAAGGCCGCCGGTGCGAGAGACGTCACCTCCCTCTCGATCGTGAACGCCGTCTCGGCCAGCTTGACCAAGGCGCAGGCGGCCGCCCTCCGCCACGACTCGGCAGTGGCCTCGGTCGTGCCGAACGGCACCATCACCGGCCCGAGCGTGCCGGTCGTCCTGCCGGGCCGGGCGGTGCTCAGGCACGCCTCCCGCATCACGGCCTCGACAGGGGGCACGTCCACCTCCTTCTGCTCCACGACCTCGAAGACGGCCCCCGAGCTCGACCCGCAGGCCCTCAAGAGAATCGACGCGCTGCCAGAGGTGAACGGCAGTGCCACGGTGCCCGGCACCACGACCGCCGTCGATGGAGCCGGCGTGAGCGTCGCCTACATGGCAGACGGCGTCGACACGAGCATCGCCGACTTCCAGCGCAACGCCGCCTACGCCTCCTCGAGCTCGGCGCAGGGCTCGCCGGTCATCAAGCAGGTCGACTTCTCCTCTGACGGCCCGAACGCCCCGACAGCAGGCGGCGAGGCCTTCCTCGACGCCAGCTCGATCGCCGCCCAGGGCAACACCGCCTACGACCTGAACGCCATCTACAACAGCGTTCCGACCTCGCCGGA
>JAJYQK010000155.1 GCA_021794645.1 Actinomycetes bacterium | reverse complement strand
TCGTGAGCAGCTCGGCCCGGTCGGCGAGCAGCTGCTGGGGCGGGAGGCCGAGCTCGAGGTAGGCGAGGAGCGCCTCCTCGAACCGGCTGAGCGCTTCTGGGACATCGCCTCTCTGGGTGGCGGCGAAGCCGAGGTTGTGCAGGGTCTGGGCGGCGAGCACGTCGGCGCCCCGCCGGCGGTGGAGCTCGAGGGCGGTGGCGAGGTCGCGCCGGCTCTCGTCGTGCTCGCCCCGGTAGCAGCGGGCGATGCCCCGGTTCGAGAGAGCCCGGGCCAGGTGGGCCGAGGCCTCGTCGGGCGGCAGGCGGCCGAGCTGGGCCATGACCGCCTCGGTCTCGGCGCAGCCCTCCTCGTAGCGGCCGATCCGGAACAAGAGGTAGGCCTTCTGCCCGTGAAGGGCGGCGAGCGCCCCCGGCGCATCGATCTCGTGGGCCGTCGCCAACCCCTTGGCGATCTCCGCCATCGCCCGATCGAGCCGCCCGGCCTGGAACCAGAGGTTGGCCGCCGTCGCCGCCATCTCGCCGCCTAGAGCGTGCAGGCCGGCTCGCCTCGCCACCGCCCGCCCCTCATGCAGGAACCGCCTCGCCTCGGCCAGCTCGCCGAGCTGCAGCGAGGCCAGGGCGGCGGCCCAGTAGGCGGTGCCCCGCAGGCGCGGGCCGGCGCGGGGGTCGCGTACGAGGGCGCGGGCGAGCGAGAGGGAGCGCCGCGGGTCGGAGCCGGCCAGCTGCACGGCGAGCTCGGCCGAGCCGAGCGTGGCCTCGCCCGCCGCCTCTCGGCTCAGACTCGCACCCAGGTGGTCGAGAAGGCGTCCGGGCGGCCTGCCAGCCGGCAGCGGAGGCTGAGCGGCCCGCTCTGCACGCCCGTGACGTGGAAGTTGCCGTGGACGTCCTCGAGGCAGAGCCTCGTCCCGCCCCCGCCCCGCAGCTCGAGGGCGGCCGGCTGAGCCGGCACCACCTGGCAGACGAGGGAGCGGCGCCCTCGCAGCGTCACCTCCACCTCGAGGGCGACCTCGCCTGACTCGAAGGTGAGGCGACGAGTGCCGCCGACCCCGGCCCGCACCCCGGCCAGGGCGGCCTCGTCGTCGTCGGAGTCGTAGACGAGCTCGGCCAGCTCCTCCTCGCCGGCACCGCCCCGGGCGGCCGCCTGCTCGGCCGGGATCCGCCCGAGCGCCCGGCGCAGCTGTTCGGGGAGGGGATCGCTCCGGCGGACCAGCTCGGAGAAGCGGCGGAAGGCGGCCTCTCTCGTGAGCGCCGAGATGGGGATGATGTCGGCTCCGTCCCCGGGGGAGAGCTCCTCGCTCGTCACGACACCTCCTCTGCCTCTCCTGGCCCCGCGCTCTCGCCGGCGGGCGGGGCGGCCGCCGCCGGCGGCGCAGCGCCATTCTCCCTGCCGGAAGGGAGCCGGTACAACAGGCTGGCCCGGAGCCGGTCGAGACAGCGGGCCCGCCGCGGCCCGATCGAGCCGAGCGGGAGCCCGAGCGCCTCGCTCACGCTCTGGTAGCTCATGCCCGGCTCGGCGACGAGCATCCGCAAGATCACCTGGCACTCGGCCGGCAGCCGGGCGTAGGCCTGCCAGAACTCCCGCGAGTCGAGCCCCATCTCCTCGGGCAGGTCGAGCTCGTCGGCGGCCGGCCCGAGCTCGCTGGCGAGCTGCTCGACGGCAGCCGAGGGGACCTGGCGGCTCTGCTCGCGCAGCAGGCGGAGGCACTCCCTCCTGGCGGTGGTGACGAGCCAGGCTCCCACCCGCTCGGGCGCCGAGAGGCGGCCCAGCTGCTGGTAGAGGCGCAGCCAGACGGTCTGGACGACGTCGGAGGCGTCGCACTCCGAGAGCCCGTGCGAGCGCGCGACGGCCCAGACGAGGTCCCCGAAGCGGGCCAGCAACAGGTTCCATGCCTGCTCGCTCCCCCCATTGGCGGCCCCGACCAGGGCGGCCACTTCCCCCTCTGGCACCGGGGGCAGTCTAGGGCCGAGGCTGCTTTTGGCAAGGGGCCGGCGATTTCTTGTATCAGAAGGCGCCCCTCGCGCTCTGTTCCTGGGGAGAGCCCCGAGAAAGCGAGGGAAAGATGCGTTCAGCGCGAGCGATGATCAAGACAGCGACGGTCCTCGGAGCACTGGCAGCCTGCTGGCTGGCCGGTGCCGCCCCGGTCTGGCAGGGCTGGAACGTCCATCTCTGAGCACCTGGCCGGGCGGGAGCGTCCTCTCCCGCCCGGCTGGCGATGCCTCTTTTCCTCCTAGCCGTCGGCCTCGGTCTGGCGACCGGGTACGTGGCCGGCGGCCGGCTGGCCGCCCTCGGACGGCGGCCGCTTAGCGGCTCTCTTTTTGTCGGCCTCGCCCTCGCGAGCGAGGTCGTCCTCGGTGAGCTGAGCCGGCGCGGCCACCTCGACACCGCCTGGCGGGCGGGCGTCGTGGTCTCGGCCGAGCTGGCCGTCGGCCTCTTCCTGCTGCGGAACCGGCGGCGAGGAGAGCGACGCCTGAGCCTCCTCCTCATCGCACTCGGCTGGGCGGCCAACCTCGTCGTCATGGCCCGCTACGGTGCCATGCCCGTCTCGGCGAGCGGCCTGCGACGAGCCGGCCTCGCCGGCCTCGCCGTCTCCCGGGGGCAGCTCGGAAAGCACCTCCTCACCTCGAAAACGGGCGGGCTCTACCTCCTCTCGGACTGGATCCCGCTCCGGGCCCTCCACACCGTGGCGAGCCCGGGCGATCTCGCCATGGCCCTCGGCATCGCCGCTCTCGTCGCCGGCGGCATGAGGAAGCACCCGGGGAGTCCGGCCCGTGCCGCCCGGGCGCACTCGGGCGAGCAGACGGCTCTCTCCCCGCCGCCCTTTTGACGAGCCGGGCGTCTTCCCGCCCTCGCCGGCGGCCACCCGGACCGACCCGTTTCGGAGAGTGATCGCTCTCGCGTAAGCTCTCGTGAGCCTGTGAAACGGAGGCTGCCATGCGCATAGCCAAGCTCCTCGAGGAAAAGGGCGCCGTGGTGTTCACCATCGGCTCCACGGCGACACTCGCCGAGGCGGTGCAGATCCTCCGGGACCGCCGGATCGGGGCTCTCGTCGTCTCGGACGACGGCCGCCGGATAGAGGGCATCGTCTCAGAGCGTGACATCGTGCGGGCCCTGGCCGAGGACCCCGTCGGCCTCCTCGACCAGCAGGTGGCCTCCGTCATGTCCTCGGACGTGAAGACCTGCGGCCCCCACGACGACACGGACCTGCTCATGGCCGCCATGACCAAGGGCCGCTTCCGCCACATGCCCGTCGTCGACGCCGGCTACCTCGTCGGCATCGTCAGCATCGGCGACATCGTGAAGGCACGCATCGAGGAGCTCGAGCGGGACCGCAAGGAGCTGGTGGACTACATAAACGCCCGCTAGCTACGGTGCGGCCCTGTGGCCGTCTCCTACTACGGCGAGGTTCTCTCGCGAGTGCACGAGCGGGGCTTCGGCCATCACGCCGCTGCCCAGGCGCCCGACATCCTCGCCCTCCTCGAGGCCGTGCGGGGCGGCCTGGTGCTCGAGGTCGGTTGCGGGAGCGGCCATCTGACTGCCGCCCTCGTGGCGGCCGGCCACCGCCTCCTTGCCACCGACGCCTCCGAGGCGATGCTGGCCATCGCCCGGGAGAAGCTGGGCGAGCGGGCGGCCTTCGGCCTCCTCCGCCTCCCAGCTGACCCGGTGCCCGAGTGCGATGCCATCGTCTCGACCGGGCACGCCCTCAACTACCTGGAGGACGCGGGCGCCGTGGCGGCCGCCCTGCTGGCCTTCGCCAGGGCTCTGCGCCCCGGCGGCGTCCTAGCCCTCGACCTGCTCGACGTCTCCTACGGCGCCGCCCGGGCCGACCTCCGACCGGCCCTCTGGCAGGGCGAGGGGCTCTTTTGCGCCGTCGAGTTCGCCCTCCCCTCGCCGACCCGCTTTGTCCGCCGGATCACCGTCTTCAGCGAGGAGACGAAGGGAAGCTGGCGGCGCTCCGACGAGCTGCACCGCAACCTCCTCCTCGAGACGGCCGCGCTTCCCCCTCTGCTCGAGGCGGCCGGGCTGACAGCCGCGGTCCGCCCGTCTTTTGGCGGTGCTCCCCTCCCGGCCGGGATGGTGGCCCTTGTCGCCGAGAAGCGCTGATCCGTGAACGAGCCCCCCGTCGGCGGGGAGACCGACTACTCGAGCTATCTGCGCATCGACAGGCTCCTCGAGCTGCAGAACGAGCTCAGCCCGGGGGCAGAGGACGAGCTCCTCTTCATCATCGTCCACCAGGTCTACGAGCTCTGGTTCAAGCTCATCCTGCACGAGCTCGAAGGGGCGCGGGCCGCCCTCTTCGCCGCCAAGCCCTGGGGAGCCAACCGCCGGCTCGCCCGGGCCGTCGCAGTCGAGGAGCTGCTCGTCGAGCAGCTGAAGGTGCTCGAGACGATGAGCCCGGAGTCCTTCTATGAGTTCCGGGACCCGCTGGCGCCGGCCTCCGGCTTCCAGTCGGTGCAGTTCCGCGAGATCGAAGCCCTCTCCGGCGGCCTCGGCGCCTCGCCGGGAGCGGTCGAGCGCCGCAGCGAGGCCGACCGCGCCCGTCTCGGGGCGAGGGCGGCTGAGCCGACGCTCTGGCAGGCCTGCCTGGCGGCTCTCTCCGCGCACGGGCTCATCGAGGGCGAGGGGGACGAAGCGGTGCTGCGGGCAGTGGCCGCCCTCTACGAGAGCCACGAGGAACCGGTGCAAGCGAGCTTCCACGAGCTGTTCGAGCGCCTCCTCGACCACGACGAGGTGGTCGCCCGCTGGCGCTACCACCACATGCTGATGGCGGCCCGCGAGATCGGCCGCCGGCCCGGCACGGGCGGCAGCCTCGGCGTCGGGTACCTGAGCCGCACCCTCGACAAGCGCTTCTTCCCTCTCTTGTGGGAGGTCCGCTCGCTCCTTTGACCCCCGTCGCCCGTGCGGTCAGAGGGGGTTGTAGCCGGGCACCGCCTCCTGCGGCGAGTCGAGGTAGACCTTGGCCTCGGGCGGCTGGGCGAAGCGGCCGTGGCTCCAGCGGATCTCGACGTGTCCGCGCACCTCCCGCTCGGCTCCGCTGGTCCGCTCCTCGCAGCGGGCCGACCAGCCGACGCGGGGCTGCCCGCCCGGCTGAGCCTCGACGGTGAGGGCGAGGAGGCGGTAGCGCTGGCGCCAGTCCCAGGGTGTGTCGACCCGGAGGCGCACGGCCGACCGGCCGGCGCTCCCGAGCACGAAGTAGGGGACGGCGCCGATGCGAAGGAGCCGCCAGAGCATCGCCTCTTCGTTGCCCGGCATGAGCCGGGCCGACCAGAGCCGGGCGGTCTCGACGGAGACGGCCCGGCAGAGCGAGGCGTAGGCCGCCTCCGCCCCCTCGGGCCAGCCCTGGCGAAGTCGGCTGGCCAGCAGCCGGCGCTCTCGGGGGGAGAGCGAGAGGCCGAACATCGGCAGGCCGCCGACACCGGCGGCGCACAGCTCGTAGAGGGACTGGTACTCCGCAGGTGCCGTGCGGGCGTACCAGTCGCGGCCGTCGGGGAGGGCCCCGGTCGCAAGGAGGCCCTCGACGAGGCGGGCGGGGCTCGGGTTGTGCAGGATCTTCGAGGCGTACTTGCAGCTCACGAGGTAGACGTGGTCGATCCGCAGGTCGGCCGGCACCACCTCGTCACCGGGCGGCCGGCGGCCGCCGGTCCACTCGATCAGCCGGGGGCGCCGGCCCCGCAGGGCGTCAGGTGCCTCGAAGAAGGCCCGTCCGTTGGCATGGCCGGCGGCGAACTCCTGCTCGTAGGCGCCCCCTGCGAAGAGGCGGGCGAGCCGCTCCCAGTCTGTCTCGGCCAGGTTGGAGAAGGCGGCGGGGCGGCGAGCGAGCACCTCGGCCGGCTCGCTTGCCCCATAGAGCCCGAGCGCCGTCGAGAGCTCGGTGACGAAGGTGCGCTCGCTCGGCATCTCAGGCCGCCCGGCCGGTGGCGGCGGGAACGGCGCTCCCCGCTGAAAAAGAGCAGGCCGGCGCCACCACGGCCCGACGTTAGCTGGGAAGCTCCCTCCGGCCCGGGGCGCGGGCCGTCGGAGCGGCGGGGCCGGAATACTTGGGGCATGGCCGCGGCGAGACCGACCGACAAGCTGCTGCGGGCGGCCCGCCTCGACGCCGCGCCGAGTCACCTGCAGCCGAGCCGGCGGGCGCTCCTTCTGGCCACCCTGGTCTCCCTCGCCGGCTCGCTTGTCGCCAACTACCTGCTCGTCCGCCTCGCCACCAGCCTCTATCCCGCCACGCGGGGCTTCTCCCACTACCGCCCGGCCGACTACGCCTCTCTCACCGTCCTCGGTGCTCTTGCGGCGGCGGCCGCCTGGCCGGCGGTGACCCGCATCAGCTGGGCCCCCCGCTGGCTCTTTTTCCGCCTGGCGGTGGCAGTGACCGTGCTGCTCTTCCTCCCCGACCTCTGGCTCTTGCTGCTGTTGCACGAGCCGCTGCGCGAGGTCGGCTTCCTCATGGCGATGCACCTCGCCATGGCCCTCGTCGTCTACAACGCCCTCGTCCACCTAGCCCCGATCCGAGCGCCCGAAGCGGCAGAGCCGGCGGGCGCCCAGACAGCCAGGGGCGCCGCTGGCGCCAGCGAGTCGGAGAGACACCCGGCGCCGGCCGGGCCCACAGCCTTCTCCCGCCTTGCCCCCTATGTCGGGCTCGCCGTCGGCCTCGACTTCCTCCTCGGCGTGGCGGCCCTCTTCGTGGTGCGCGTCGGCCGCCCGAGCGGCTTCATGCCCCCGAGCGGGAAGGCGCTCTACCTCGCCCACGCCCTCGTCGGCCTCCCCCTCGCCGCCGGCGCCCTCGCCCTTGTCCCCCTCAGCCGGGGCGGCAAGCGAGCCGACCGGGTCGTCGCCTGGCTCGGGCTCGTCGGGGTGGGCCTCGCCGGCGCCGGCGGCCTCCTCACCGCCTCCCACCCGCTCCGGCTGCTCGGGATGGGCCTCATGGTCGTCGGGCCGATGGTGGCCGGCGCCGGCTACCTGATCCCGGCCCTCGACCGGCTGCCCCGCGAGGTGCCCGAGGGCTACGGGGAGGCGGCGGTCGGGCGGACGGCCGAGCCGGTCGCGCCCCTCGAGCCGATCGAGTACAACCGCAACTGGCCGGCCCGCCAGGCCTGGCCGGGCGACCCGCCGGGCTGAGCCGGTGAGCCGGGCCGCCGCTTTTCAGACGGCTCCGCCGTAGATGTCGAGCGTCCTCGCCATGCCGCCGTCGGCCGCCACCGTCTCACCTGTGACAAAGCGCGCCGCTGGCGAGGCGAGGAAGACGACGACGTCGGCCACGTCCTCGGGCTCGGCCCACCGGCGGAGGGCGGTCTGGGCCTCGATGCCCTCGACCACGCCGGGGACCTTCTTGTTCCTCTCCCACATGGCGGTGTCCACCACGCCGGGCGCCACCGAGTTGACCCGGAGCCCTTGGGGGCCGAGCTCCATCGCGAGCGAGCGGGTCATGGCGTCGATCGCTCCCTTGGTGGCGGCGTAGGCAGCCCGCCGCGGCGTGCCCACGAGAGCCGAGACCGACGAGAGGTTCACTATCGCTCCCCGGCCGGACTCGAGCAGGGCCGGGATCAGAGCTCCGCTCAAGAGGAGCGGGGCGCGGACGTTGACGGCGTAGAGCTGGTCGATGAGGGCGGCGTCGGTGTCGGCTGTGTCGAGGCGGGCGGCGAGAGCGGCATTGTTGACGAGCACCTCGAGGCCGCCGAGGGCTTCGAGCGCCCGGGCCGCCACCTCCCTCGGACGAGCGGGGTCGCCGAGGTCGGCCGGGATGACGACCGGGTCGTTAGCGAGGCTGCCCGCCACGGACTCGAGCCCGGCCCGGTCGCGGGCGACGAGGGCGACCCTGGCGCCGGCCCGGTCGAGCGCCCGGGCGATGGCGGCCCCTATTCCGCGGGAGGCTCCTGTGACAAGGGCGCGGCTGCCGGCGAGCGAGAAGGGGTCCACGAGCCGCCAGGCTAGGGCGCTTTGCCTCCCGGTCCGGGTAGACAATTGGACATGAGCGTGGACGTGAGCGCCACAAGTGAGCTGAGCGCGCCAGCAGGCTCGCGGGAGGAGCCGGGCGCCCACTTCGACGTGGTCATAGTCGGTGCCGGCCTCTCCGGCATCGGCGCTGGCTCCCACCTGCGGCGCTACTGCCCGGACCGCAGCTTCGCCATCCTCGAGGCGCGAGCAGCGAGCGGGGGGACCTGGGACCTCTTCAGGTACCCCGGCATCCGCTCGGACTCCGACATGTTCACCCTCGGCTACCGCTTCCGGCCCTGGAGGGGCGAGAAGGCGCTGGCGGACGGGCCCTCGATCCTCTCTTACATCCGCGAGACCGCCAGCGAGAACGGCCTCGACGACCACATCCACTACGAGCACCGGGTGAGGAAGGCCTCCTGGTCCTCCTCCTCTGCCCGCTGGCGGGTCGAGGCGGAGCGGCCGGACGGCTCGCGGGCCGTCTTCACCTGCTCCTTCCTCTACGCCAACAGCGGCTATTACAGCTACGAGAGCGGCTACACCCCAGAGTTCCCCGGGCTGGAGAGCTTCGGCGGTCAGCTCGTCCACCCCCAGCACTGGCCGGAGGACCTCGACTACGAGGGCAAGGAGGTGGTGGTGATCGGGAGCGGCGCCACCGCCATCACCCTCGTGCCCGCCATGTCGCAGCGGGCCGCCAAGGTGACGATGCTGCAGCGCTCACCCACCTACATCGCCTCGCTGCCGGGGACGGACCCCCTGGCGAGGAGGCTGCGGGAGCACCTTCCCCCCCGGGCCGTCTACACCCTCGTGCGCTGGAAGAACGTCCTCATGGCCCTCGCCTTCTTCCAGCTGAGCCGCAAGAGGCCCGAGGTCGTAAAGCGCCTGCTGCGCCGCGGGCTCGAGGCTGCCCTCCCGCCCGGCTACGACATCGACACCCACTTCAAGCCCCGCTACCAGCCATGGGACCAGCGGATGTGCTTCGTGCCCGACGGCGACCTCTTTGCTGCCATAAAAGAGGGCCGGGTCGAGGTCGTGACCGACCGGATCGCCACCTTCAGCGCCGGCGGCATCCGCCTCGAGTCCGGCCGCGAGCTGCGGGCCGACATCGTCGTCTCCGCCACCGGGCTGAACCTGCTGATGGTGGGGGGCATGGAGCTCGACATCGACGGCGAGCGGGTCGACTTCGCCAAGACGGTCGGCTACCGGGGCATCATGTTCACCGGCGTGCCCAACTTCGCCGCCACGATGGGCTACACGAACGCCTCCTGGACGCTCAAGGCCGACCTGGCCGCCACCTACGTCTGCCGGCTCCTCAACCACATGCGCAGGCACGGCTACGCCGTCGCCTGCGCCGAGCCGCCCGACCCGTCGCTGCCGACCCTCCCCTGGCTGGACCTCAGCTCGGGCTACGTCATGCGCTCGCTCGAGAGCCTGCCCCGCCAGGGCCAGCACGCCCCCTGGCGGCTGTACCACAACTACCTGCTCGACCTCGTCATGTTGCGCTACGGGCCGGTGAGAGACAGGGCGCTCCGCTTCGAGAAAGCCCCTTAGCCCCGGCGCTTCTTCTTCTTCCTGCAGGCGCCGGTGGCCGCCTCTGCCAAAAGACCGAGGCCGATGGCGAACATCCAGACGTCCTTCGAGATCGCCAGGCCGGCCTGGCTCGGCCAGGGGCTGTTCTCCCGCCGCAGCCCGGGGGTCTTCCAGTAGAGGGTGAGCAGGCCACCTGAGAAGGACGAGAGGGCGAGGCCGGCGATCGACTCGGGCACGACAGGCAAGAGGAGCGCCCCGCCGGTCGCCATCTCGACCAGCGAGAGGGCCTTCACGAACTGGGCCGGGGAGAGCTGTTCGAGCTGGGGGAAGGCTCCGGCCGCCATCTTGTGCAGGCCGGCTGCCCTCTCCTCGTCGGCCTGCCACTTCTCCATGCCGGCATGGAGGATGTAGGCCCCCGTCGCCACCCGCCCCGGCAGGGTGCGCAGCTTGCTCGCCAGAGTCACCGTCTCGTCTCCTCTCCTCATCGGGCCCGGCCGCCGACAGCCCAGCCCCATTCGAGCAGG
>JAJYQK010000001.1 GCA_021794645.1 Actinomycetes bacterium | reverse complement strand
GTGGCGGGTTACCGAGATGAGCCGACGGGAGACCGGGTCCACCCGGCCGACGGGGAAGGTGGCGTTGGTGTCACCGTGCACACCGCCGAGGTAGACCGTGACGTCGACGTTGACGATGTCCCCGTCCAGCAGCTGCCGGCTGTCTGGGATGCCGTGGCAGATGACCTCGTTCACCGAGGTGCAGACCGACTTGGGAAAGCCCCTGTAGTTGAGCGGGCTCGGGTAGGCGCCCCGCTCGATGCAGGCGTCGTGGACGATGGCGTCGAGCTCGTCGGTGGTGAGGCCCGGTCGCACTGCCGCCCCGGCGAGGGCGAGCACCTCGGCCGCCACCACGCCGGCCCGCCGCATGGCCTCGATCTCGGCGGCCGGGCGGACGAGCGGTTCCTCCTCGGTTCCGGTGTCGCCCGAGTCGGCGTAATCGGGCCGGGCGATGCCCGCTGGCACCAGTCGGCGGGCGCTCTGAGAGCCCGCCCGCACGGGCTCGCTGCTCGGGCGATGGCAGCGCTTGAACTTGCGGCCGCTACCGCACCAGCAGGGGTCGTTCGACTTCAGCGAGGAGACTGACGGAGAGCCGCCCAACTGAGCACCTCCCCCCGCAGCCACAGCTTCGGCCTCCCCCGCCCGAGGTCGAGCACGGGGCGGGGCATGTCGGCATACCGTCGCTGGTAGGTGCTGATGCTGTTCGGCTGGGCGAGAGCCAACAGCCGCGACAGCTCGCGGGCATCGACGAGCTCGTCGGTGTTCACCATCGGGGTCACAGCTCCAGTCTAAACCGCTAGACAAGACGGCCTCTCTGGCATCATCACTCGGTGCTCCGCCCCGAGATGCCCCTCGTGACCGCCCGGCTCGTGCTCCGCTTCTTCGAACCCGCCGACCTCGGCGCCTTCATGTCGCTCTACTCCGAAGAAGATGTCGTCCGCTATCTCTACTGGGAGGTGCTCGATGAGGAGAGCGGTCCCGCCCGGCTCGAGAAGCGCTGCGAACAGCGAGGCCTCGAGCAGGAGGGCGACGTGCTGGCGCTGGCAGTCGTGCTGCCCGCCGAGGAACGGCTCATCGGAGACGTCGTGCTCAAGTGGGAGAGTGCAACCCACCGCCAAGGCGAGATCGGCTTCACGATCCATCCCGACTTCCAGCAGCGGGGTTACGCCAGTGAGGCCGGCGAGGCTCTGCTCCGCCTCGGTTTCGGCGGCCTCGGACTTCATCGGATCTCAGCTCGCTGCGACGCCCGCAATTACGCCTCGGCCGGCGTGATGCGTCGCCTCGGCATGCGAGAAGAGGCCCACTTCGTCGAGAACGAGCTCTTCAAGGGCGAGTGGGGAGACGAGCTCGTCTACGCCATCCTCGAGCGGGAGTGGCGCGCCGGCCAGGAAGAAGCTACGGCCTCAGACCCGCAATGAATCGGGCGAGCAGCGCTCAGGCGAGCCTCGGCGGAAACGGCGCCGCTTGGGGCTCGAAGAGCCATCCCGGGCGACGACAGGGCGATCTCCTCCGCTGAGTCCGGAGGAGAGCCGCCCCCCTCTCCTCCTAGCTCGTCTTTGCTCCGACAACCTCCTTCGGGTGCTCCGAGACGCCACCGGCGTGCCGCCACGGCCGGCGTAGCCAGCGGCCGGGCAGCTGTGAATCCTTCACGTAGCGGTAGTAGTAGCCGTAGCCGTACAAGGGCCGCTCTACCACTCCGTTCAAGACGAAGCCGGCTATCGGGGCGCCTACCTGGCGAAAGGTGTTCACGAGCTGGTGAATCGAGCGACGGGTGGTGTGGCCGCTCGTCACCACGACGATCGTCGAGTCGACGACGGTCGTGAGGAGGGTGGCGTCGGTGACGGGTAGCACGGGCGGAGTGTCGATGATGATGACCTCATAACTCCGCCTGAGCGACGAGATGACGGCTGCCAGACGCGCTGATCCGAGCCACTCGGCCGGGTTGGGGAGGCTGGGGCCAGCCGGGAGCACCGACAGGTTGGGGATCGCCTCGACCTGCTGTATCGCCCTTTCCACCGGAAGGCCTTCCAGAACAGACGTCAGCCCGACCTCAAGGTCTATCCCGAAGAACTCCTTCAGCCGGGGCCGCCGCAGGTCGGCGTCGACAAGCAGTGTCCTTGTTCCGGAGTTCGCCAGGACAACCCCGAGGTTGGCCACCGTGGTCGTCTTGCCGTCCGCCGAGCCAGGGCTGGTGACCTCGAACACCCTCTCGTCGCTCTCTCGCCGGATGAACTGCAGCGCCGTCCGAAGCGACCGGTAGGACTCGGTGGCCATGGCCTCGGGGGCCTCGGCTGCCACCAGGAAGGCGGGATCGCCGGGTCGCCACTCCGGGAGAGACGGGATGGCGGCCAGCATCGGGAGGGGGGCGATCTCGCGCTCGAGATCAGAGCGGGAGACCACGCCGTCGTCGAACCTGCCGAGCAGCAGGGCCCCGGCCAGCCCGACCATCAGGCCGCCGATCCCACCAAGTCCGATATCGAGCCAGTGACTTGGGCCGACAGGCGCAGCCGGAGGGGTCGCCCGGGCGAGCATGCTCGCCCCCCCTGTCTCGACCGAGAGGTCCAACTGCAGCTGGGTCAGCTGGGCCTGGAAGTTCTCCATCTGCGAGGAGAGGGTGTCGCGCCGTTGCGTGAGGGCCAGGACATGGCCCGAGGACGCCCCTTGCTTCCTTGTGGCAGATGCAATCTCGCCGTCGAGGGTGGCCAGCTGGCTTTGGACCCTGCCGATCTCGTGTTGGAGGCCAGCGATGGTCGCCCTGAAGAGTCCTTTGATCTGCTGGTTGAGAACGAAGATGTAACCCTTGGCGTAGGCATTGGCCTCGGCGGCCGCTCGCCCAGGGTTGGGGTCGGTGACGAGGATCTGCAGGTCGTCGGTCGAGCCGAGCACCTGGGCCTGGACGGCAGCAGCGCTGCCGAGCTCCTTCACCACGCGAGCGGCGACGGCCGGGCTCTCGATGAGCTGCACCTGATCCGGCAGGGCAGTGAGGGAGTTGGAGTTGATGTTGGGGTTGATGTTGAGAAGGGCGGTCTCGACCTGCGGTTGGTAGGCGACGGTGGCGCCTGCTTGGTACTCGTTTTGCTTGGAGTACGAGTAGAAGGCCGCCGCTCCGATGCCGAGCAAGAGACAGAGGGCCACGACGAAACGGTGGCTGTAGAAGGTGCGCAGGTAGTCCAGAAGATCGGGAGTGGCCTCGCCGGTGGAGGCCGAGGAAAGCCGGCCCACCATCATGACAGTCCCTCGGGCTCGATCGCACAGGCGGCGACGCCCCGGCAGGCGGCAGTCAACCGGTCGGGCCGTGCCAGCTGTCTCCCCTGTCGTCTTCTTCCCCAGGTCGACATCATGAGTAGGTGATGGTCAGCGAGCCGGTCAGGCCGGCTCCCGCCGGGGCGTAGGAGACGGCAGTGACGACCCCGCTTCCGCCCTCGCCGATCGATCCGCCGGCGCCGCCACCTCCGGCATCACCGCTGGGGTTGTCAACTGTCCCGCCGCCGCCGCCGCCATAACCCGCTCCTCCGCCCCCACTTGCGCCCCCGGATTTGCCGGTGCCGGCCGCCCCGGAGCCGCCAGCGGCGGAGTAGTCCGAGGTGTAGTTTGCGCCGGCAGTGCCGGGCGTGCTGTTGCCGCTACTGGTTACACCACCTCCGGTACCTCCACTTCCTCCTCCCCCGCCGTACCCCTTGGTGCCGGCAGTGCCGCCACTTCCTCCTGCGGCAGCGTCGCCACTGCAGGCCACTCCTCCGGCACCGGCCAACCCACCGCTCTCGGCGAAACCGCCGCCGCCGCCGCCGCCTGCGATGACCAGCAGGGTGCCGGCTCCGGTTCCGACGTTGGAGCTGCCCACCCAGACCCCGGTGGCGCCGCCACCGCCACCGCTGTAGCCGCTACCTCCCGCGTCGGCAGCCCCGGGTCCGCCAGGCCCTGCGCTCGCAGCCCCTCCGGCACCGCCCAGATCCGTCCCCGAGGGGATGGCGCCGACGTAGTACTCGATGGTGGGGGTGTGCCCGCCTTGCAGCGCGCTGAGCGCCACAGTGCAGGTGACGACACCCCCGTTCCCGCCGGCACCGAGCACGCCAGTACCGTTACCCGCCAGCCCGGCCGCACCCTGGGCGGTGATGGTGAGCGTGGTGGCACTGGCGGGGATGGTCGGGGTGCGCGTCTGCAGGGCCGACGTGGGGCCGGAGCTCACAAGGGTCCCGGTGGCAGCAAAGGCTGGCGTGAAGGACTCCACCAGGAGCGAGCCGCCGACGGCAGCAGCCATGCTGATACCCGCGCGAACGAGGAAACCTCGCCGCGTCCAGAGCTTCGTCTCCGGCTCTTGCATCAAGCCGGCCTCGCAGAGCTGCGCCACGGCTGTCAGCACGTCGGCCTCGCTGAGGAGCAGGCCCGTCTCACCGGCAATGCGGGAGATCACCTCTTCCACCGTGGCGGCCCCGCTGCACTGCAGCCAGACCTGGGCTGCATCAGCATGCAGGCAGTGGGTACGGCCACTCTCGGGCTCCAGGACGACGATCTCGTCACCGACCCAGCGCCACGGCAGCTCAGTGCTCCTGTTCACGGGGAGCGTTTGCTCGCCTCGGACTGCCACTCACTCCCCCCCGCCGCCCGCGACTACGGTGAACGCGCCTCGGCCGAGTACCGTACTACCAGCCGTTTCCGCCCTTCCAGCACTGAGATGTCATTGCGACTGAAAGCATGCTGACAACCACTCAGAGTGACGATCGAGCCAGGCCTTCTTGTGCCCAACACGGGGACCTAGAGAAGACGAGCCCGGCGTGCGGCTGAGCGCACTCGGACGATCGGTCGAGATCCTCGGTGATGTGACCGGTCTCGAGCAGCTCTTGCAGCAGGCGATGGCGCCCGTGTGGACGCCGCAGGTCCTCGACGAGGTCGACAAGGCCTACCGGCTGAAAAGAGATGGCGAGGGGTGGGCCGCCCTCGATGTGGGCGGGGAGGAGGAGTTCCTAGTGGCCTTGGGCCCGGCAGAGCTGGTCGCCGAGATGCTGGCGCTCGAGATCGAGCGGTGGTGGTGCGACGCTCTTCCCGACAAGGTCGTCCTCCACGCCGGCGCGGTGGCCATCGAGGGCTTGGCCATCCTCCTTCCCGGCCGGGGCGGTGCGGGTAAGACCACCCTCGTACGAGAGCTGTTGAGACGGGGGGGCGAGTACCTCTCCGACGATCATGCCGTGATCGATCTGAGCGGTCGCGTCTGGCCCTATCCGACCGATCTCAAGTCGCTCGAGGGGGGCCAGGTCGTCCGGCTCCCACCAAAGACCATCGGGGCGCGGGTGGCAGGCGGTCCTCTTCCTCTCGGACTGATAGTCGCGACCGAGTACCAGGAGACAGCGCGATGGACGCCCCGCGAGATGAGCCCCGGCGAGGCGGCGGCCTTCCTGCTGGCGCACACCTTCAGCGCCGCCAGCAGACCTGAGCTGGCGATGACGATCACCACGGCTCTGGTCGCCAGCTGCAGCGCCCTTCGCTCCCCCAGAAGCGAGGCTGGTACGGCCGCAGCCGAGATCATCACCGAGCTGCAGCAAAGAAGGCGCGGAGGCTCGGTGGGCATGACAGATGGCTGAACGACCCGATCTCGACCAGGCTGTCCGGCGCATCCAGATGGATCAGGCGGCGGTGAAGGTGATAGGAGCGCTCGCCGAGCAAGGGGTCCCCTCCCTGCTTTTGAAGGGAGCCGCCAGCGAAGCGCTCTTGCACGACAAGGGCGCCGTCAGGCCGCAGCTCGACATCGACATCCTCGTGCCGCCGGGCGATCGAAAGCGGGCCGAGGAAACCCTCGCCGCCCTCGGCTACGAGCTACGAGGACCACAGTGGTTCCCCCGCTCCGAGCTGTCCGCAGCGGGTTGTTCGACCTGGGACGGCGAGGACCGGCTCACCATCGATCTCCACACCTCTCTCCACGGGATCCGTGTCAGCCCAGCCCGAGCCTTCGAGATCCTCGCAGCCGGCAGAGAGGAGCTCGATCTCGGCTGGGCCAAGCTTCCTGTGCTCTCGCTGGCGGGGCGAACCCTCCACATCGCCCTCCATGCCGACCAGCACGGGGATGGGCGAACGACCGAAGACCTCGACCTCGCCATCGCCCACCTCCCCTTCGAGACCTGGCAGGAGGCGAGCGAGCTGGCCTCTTCCCTCGGGGCCGGGGCCGCCTTCCGCCACGGACTGGAGCAGAGCCGGGAGGGAACGGCGATCGCCGACAGAATGGGCCTTCCCGCCGTGCTCGACAGCGAGACCCTGCTCGGCGCCGACGGCGCCCCCCCGAAGGGGGCCGTCCTGTTGGAGAAAATGCTGCGAACGCCCGGTCTCGGAAAAAAGCTCCGGCTGGCGCGAAAGGAGCTGACCCCGCCCTTTACTCACCTCGCCCCGCCGCTCGCAGAAAGCGCCCAAAGCCGGGCTGACAGGGCGCTCGCCTACGCCAGAGCCGCTCTCATGCTCCCCCGCCTCTTGCTGCCGGCGGCTGCCGCCGTTTGGCGAGCACGCCGGGCGGCCCGCCGGGTCCCGTCACGTCGTCAGGGCTGAGCGGCTGTCCCTCCGCAGGCGGACCGGCTCGAGAGATGAGCCGGCAGGTAAAGCTCCAGGCCGCTGATGAATCCGACGGGCTCAGGCGAGAGCCCGCTCGGCTGCCTGCACGGCGTTCGAGAGCAGCATCGCCCGCGTCATCGGGCCGACCCCACCAAGACGGGGGGTGAGCCAGCCGGCCACCTCGGCGACGTCGTCGGCGACGTCGGAGAGGAGCTTTCGTCCCTCGAAGGTTGTGCCGGCCCCGACGACGGCCGCCCCGGGCTTCACCATGTCTGCCTCGACGATCCCGGGCGAGCCGGCCGCCGCCACGATGACGTCTGCCTGCCGGCAGAGGAGGACCATCTCCTGGCGGGGCACGCCGGTGTGCACGACGCTCACCGCGGCGTTGCAACCGGGCCGCTTCAAGGTGAGAAGGAGGGAGAGCGGCCGGCCGATGGTGAGGCCGCGGCCGATGATGACGACGTGGCGGCCCTCGACGGGGACGTCGTAGGCGGCCAGCAGCTCGACGATCCCGAGGGGAGTGCAGGGAAGGGGGCCGTTCCCACCCATGACGAGCTTGCCCAGGTTCACCGGGTGGAGGCCATCGGCGTCCTTGGCTGGGTCGATCGCCAGCAGGGCGGCCTCCTCGTCGAGCTCGCCGGGAAGGGGGAGCTGCACCAAGAAGGCGTCGACCCGCTCGTCCGCGTTGAACCGGGCGATGACCGACTCCAGCTCTTGCTGGGAGATCTCCGCCGGCAGGTGGGCATGGACCGACTCGATGCCGACCTTGGCGCAGTCCTCCCGCTTCATCTCGACATAGCGGCTGCTCGAGGGGTTGTCGCCGACGAGGATCGTCCCGAGGCCGGGCGGACGGCCGGCGGCACGGAGGCGGGCCGACCGCTCGGCGAGGTCGGCCATGATCTGCTCGGCGACGGCGTTGCCATCGAGTGATCGAGCGGTCATCGTCCCTCCTCGCCGGTCAGTGCCTGAAGTGGCGCTCGCCGGTCAGCACCATGGCGATGTTACGTTCGTCGGCCGCCGCCACCACCTCGTCGTCTCGCAGGGAGCCGCCCGGCTGCACCACCACCCCGACCCCGGCGTCTGCCACGGCGTCGAGGCCGTCTCGGAAGGGGAAGAAGGCGTCGCTCGCCCCGGCCCCGCCCTCGGCCCGCCCCGCCGCCTTGCGCGCCGCCAGGCCGGCGGCGTCCACCCGGTTCTGCTGGCCACAGCCGACGCCGACCACCTGCCCGTCTTTTGCGAGGACGATGGCGTTCGACTGGGTGCGCCCACAGACGAGCCAGGCGAGGGCGACGTCGCGCCACTGCTCCTCGGTCGGCTCAGCCTTGGTCACGACCCGCCAGGAGCTCTGCCTGCCGGCGACGGGGTCCGGCTCCTGCACGAGGAAGCCGCCGTCGATCTGGCGGAAGGACAACGAGAGCGGCCCGGGGGCGGGCGCCTCGAGCGGGCGCATGTTCTTTCGCTTGGCGGCAAAGAGCGCCAGGGCGTCCTCGTCGTAGCCGGTGGCTATGAGGACATCGGCGAGCGGGTTGGCGACGATCTGCTCGGCGAGGGCCCGGTCCACCCGTCCCGGCAGCGCCACGATGCCGCCGAAGGCCGACACCGGGTCGGAGTCAAATGCCCTTCCGTAGGCCTCCGCCAGCCCCTCGCCCGGGCGGGCGAAGGCGGCCCCACAGGCGTTGGCGTGCTTGACGATGACAGCGGCCGCCTCGCTCCCGAGCGCCAGCAGCTCGTGAGCGAGCCGCCAGGCGGCATCGGCGTCGAAGAGGTTCAGGTAGGAGAGCTCCCGGCCGCCGTGCTGGCGGACCGAAGCCCAGAAGCCTCCCCCACCTCGCACTGCCCCGGGGCCGCCGCCGGCCAGCACCTCGTAGCGGGCGCCCCGCTGGTGGGGGTTCTCCCCATAGCGCAGCTGCTCCCGGCGGGCGAGGGCGAGGTGGACCGTCGGCGGCAGGGGGTCCTCGCCGCCAGCCTCCTCGTCCAGCCACGAGACGATGGCGGCGTCGTAGGCGGCCGTGTGGGCGAAGGCCGCCCGGGCCAGCCGGCGCCGGGTGGCTGCGCTCACCTCCCCCTCCCGCCGCAGCTCGTCGAGGACCGGCCCGTACTCGGAGGGGTCGACGATGACGGCGACATGGGCGTGGTTCTTGGCTGCTGCCCGCAACATGGCGGGCCCGCCGATGTCGATCATCTCGATGGAGGGCTCGGAGCTGAAGGGGTAGAGGTTGCCGGCGACAAGGCCGATCGGCTCGATCTTCTGGGCGGCAAGGTCCTGGCGGTGGCTCTCCTCGCTCAGGTTGGCGAGGATGCCGCCGTGGATGCGGGGATGGAGGGTCTTCACCCGGCCCCCCAGCATCTCCGGGGAGCCCGTCACCTCCTCCACGCTCATGTGGGCGATGCCCGCCGCAGCAAGCGCCCGGGCGGTGTTGCCGCTCGCCACCAGCTCCCAGCCGAGGTCAACCAGGCCGCGGGCGAAGGGTTCCAGCCCGGTCTTGTCATAGACCGACAGCAGCGCTCTCATCGTTCCTCCATCTCCTCTTTGGTCAGCAGAGCCGGCGAGCCTTCTCGCAAGAGGCGCCAGAGCGCCTCGGGGTAGATCCGCCGCTCGACGGCCTTGATCCGCTCGTGCAGGCTCTCGGCGGTGTCTCCCTCGGCGACCGCCACCTCTTCTTGGGCGAGGATCGGCCCCTCGTCGACCTCTCTGGTGGCGATGTGGACAGTGCAGCCCGTCACGGTCACTCCCGCCTCGAGCGCCGCCTCGACGGCGTGCCAGCCCTTGAAGGCCGGGAGGAGGGCGGGGTGGGTGTTCACGATCCGGCCCGGGTAGGCGTCGTGCATGGCCTGGCCGAGCACCGTTCCATAGCCGGCCATGGCGACGAAGTCGACGCCGTAGCCGCTGAGGGCCTTCACCACCTCCTCGGTGTAGCCCTCCCTGTCGAAGCTCGGTCCGAAGCTTGTTCGCAGCACCCGGGCGAGGGGGATGCCGGCGCGCTCGGCCACCTCCTCGGCCCGACAGCTCCGGTCGACGAGGACGACGGTGATCGGCAGCCCGGCCGCGATGAGCGCCTCGAGGATCGTCCCGCTCCCCGAGGCGAGGACTGCCAGCCCGCCCATCTCCTAGGAGCCGAGGAAGCTGAAGAGCGGGAAGGGGGCCAGCAGCGCCTCGACCCGCCGCGCCAGCTCGGCGGTGCGGCTGCCGGCTCCATCGCTGAGGCCGTCGGCGACGAGCCGGCCCACCTCCTGGAACTCGGCCGGGCCGAAGCCGCGGGTGGCAAGAGCGGTTGCTCCGAGGCGGATGCCCGAGCCGGCGGGCGCTTCGGCCGGGTCGTAGGCGAGGCGCATGGCGTTGGCCGAGATGCCCGCCTCGTTCAGGCGGGCCATGGTGGCGCCCGCCTCGAGGCCGGCCGGCGAGATGTCGACGAGCAGCTGGTGGACGTCGGTCCCGCCAGTCACGACGACCGCCTTCGTCTCAGGCTCGGCCTCGACGA
>JAJYQK010000160.1 GCA_021794645.1 Actinomycetes bacterium | reverse complement strand
CGACGAGGCCAGCGAGTCGCTGCAGGCCGCCTGAGGCTGTCGTTCCAGGGACAAAAAAGAGGCAGGCTGACCGCACATCTCCTCTACTCGCCCTCGGAGAAGGCCGAATCCTGCCCTCGCCCGGGCTCGCGCAGGCGAACAGGCCAGCTCGTCCTCGCTGTTGTCGCTCGTCGTCTTCCGGCCTGCGGCGAGCCGGACAGCGGGCCGGTCGCCCAGAAAGGGACCGAGGCAGCTGGGCCTAGACGGTCCGGAGCTGGTCCGCCATGGCGTCTATCGCTGCGGTGAACTGCTCACCCATGCTGCCACTGAAGTGTCCGGCGTCTTCGATCACCACGAGCCGGCTGGCCGGCCATGCCCTGTGCAGCTGCCAGGCTGTGTCGAGAGGCCCCGAGACGTCATAGATGCCGTGGATGAGCGTGGCGGGGAGGTGAGCGATCTTCCTCACGTTGGCGAGCACTTCGTTGTCCGCCAGGAAGCAACCGTGCCCCCAGTAGTGGGTGACCAAGCGAGCAAAGACCATCTGCCAGGAGAGCTCTCGAACGCTCAGGTGAGGTTCGTAGCCCGGTGCGAGGGACATGTGAGTGTCTTCCCACTCGCACCATCGCCGGGCGGCTTCTTCACGGCTCGCCTGATCCGGGCTGGCAAGGAGGCGAGCGTAGGCGGCGGCGAGATCGTCACCCCGCTCCTCTTCTGGCACGAGCTCTACGAAGCGCTCCCACTCCCGCGGAAACACGCGACCCATCTCTCGTGTGAGCCACTGGATCTCTTTCCAGCGGCCTGCTGTCACGGCCGCCAGCACCAACCCGAGCACCCGATCGGGGTGCCGCTCGGCATAGACGAGACCGAGGGTGACACCCCATGAACCGCCGATCACGACCCAGCGCTCGATCCCGAGATGCGAGCGCAACCTCTCCATGTCAGCAACGAGGTGGTCGGTGGTGTTGGTCGTGAGGTCCACTTCCGGGTCGCTGGCGAGGGGTCGGCTCCGTCCACAGCCGCGCTGATCGAAGATGACCAGCCGGTAGCGGGAGAGGTCCACGTTCTGCCTCGTGCGAGGTGTCGGCGGCGCACCGGGACCGCCGTGCAGCCAGACCGCCGGCAGCCCGTCGGGCTCACCGACGGTCTCCCAGTAGACGAGGTGGCCATCGCCGACATCGAGGTGGCCGGACTCGTTCGGCTCGATGGGAGTAGTCACGCTCAGCATCCTCCCAGAGCCGGGCGGGAAGCTCTGCACCCCCGGAACCAGCTCCCGCGGGGGAGGGGCGGCGGGCGGAGGGGCGCTTTGCCGGCCCGACGAGCTGTGCCTGCTGGCCCGGGCGTGTCTGAGCAAGAGCTGCCAGGCTGGCCGCTCGGCGGGTGACGGGTCGGCCGGGCCGGGTGCTTCGGCTATCATGTCGCCGATACCGCTGGAAGACTGGCGGTGGCTGGCGAACTGGTGCCGGCCGGGCCCACGAGACACACATCGAGTCGGCCATCTACCTATGGACCGACTGGAGTCTCATGAAAACAAGCCCTTCTTCGCTGGCGCCCGTCCGCTTCTCGGACCTTGGCCTCCCTGCGGCGCTCGTGGCCGCCCTCGAGCAGCGAGGGCTCTCCTCGACCTTCCCGATACAGGCAGCGACGCTGCCCGACTCGCTGGCAGGTCGTGACGTCTGCGGGAAGGCGCCCACCGGAGCTGGAAAGACGCTGGCGTTCGGGCTTCCGGTCCTCGCCCAGCTGGCAGACAGGCCCCGGCCCGGTCGGGGCCGGAGGCACCCGAGCGCTCTCGTCCTCGTTCCCACCCGCGAGCTCGCCGCCCAGATCGAAGAGGTCTTGGCTCCGCTGGCAGCCTCCGTCGGGGCCCGGGTTGCCTCGATCTACGGCGGTGTCGGCTACGGCAAGCAGCTCTCTTCCCTCCGGGCGGGAGTCGATGTGCTCATCGCCTGCCCGGGAAGGCTCACCGACCTCGTCGAACGGGGGTCGGCGGATCTCCGCCGTGTGAGGGCCGTCGTCATCGACGAGGCCGACCGCATGGCGGACATGGGCTTCCTCCCGGTCGTTCGTCGCCTCGTGGACAGAACCGACGAGTCCCGCCAGATCCTCCTCTTCTCGGCAACGCTGGAGGGTCCGGTCGAGAAGCTGGTGCGCGACTACCAGCACGACCCCGTGCGCCATGACGTCGAGGGCGAGGAGGCGGACCAGGGCGAGGTGGCGCACCACTTCTGGCAGGTCGAGTCGCATGAGCGGGTGGCCGTGACCGCCCAAGTGGTCAGCTCAAGCGGGCCCGCAGTCGTCTTCTGCCGCACCAAGCGGGGGGCCGATCGTCTCTCGGAGCGCCTCTCCCGCTCAGGGTTGTCATCGGCGGCCATCCACGGCAACCGCAGCCAGAGCCAGCGCGAGCGCGCCCTCGGCGCATTCCGAGCCGGGCGGCTGGATGTCCTCGTCGCCACGGACATCGCTGCCAGAGGCATCCATGTGGATGCGGTTCCCCTCGTCGTGCACTTCGACCCGGCGGCCGACGCCACTGACTACATCCACCGCTCGGGGCGAACCGGCCGAGCCGGCGCCGACGGGACCGTCGTCTCTCTTGTCGGGAGGGAGCACCTCGGCGCTACGAGGGCGATTCAGCGTCACCTCGGCTTCACAGCTGGGCTTTCGGCACCCGAGCCGACGCTCGGCGCCGGGAACGGCGGTGAGGTTCGTCCGGCTCGCCTCGTGGTCAAGCCAGCTGGGAACGACAGGGCAGGGCATCGCAAGGACCAGCCCAGTGCCGCCAGGGCAAGGCCGAGTCGTGCCCCGAGGCGCCGTGCGGGGCGGCCGTCTGACGCCGCCCGCTCAACGAGCCGCCGCCGCGGCGCCGCCTAGGCGCGCCGAGAGGGGCTCTCCGCAGAGAGCTCCTGCCCGACGTCGCTCGGGCGAGAAGCGGGGCCTGCGCCCAACAGAGGTGTCTGCACCCAACAGAACAGAAAGTGACGGGCAGCCGGGCGCGGCGGAGTTCCGCTGGCCTTTGGACCTCAGCTGATCTATGGGGTTGTCGGCGGAGACGGTGCACCCGAAAAGGCGTCCGTCGCGAGACGCTGACCGGGGGCGAGTAGGTATGCCATGCCCGTCTTCTCCCGGTGGCTGCAGCCTGGCCAGCAGCATGGGCGGCGCTTGCCCTCCTCGAGCTCTTCTGTCGTCCGACGGATGCGCCGTTGCCGAGTCACTTGCTGCTTGGCGCTCTCTACCCAGCAGATGAACTCGTTGCGAGCAAGCGGGGTGATGTCGTTCCAGGCCGCCAAAACGACGGGGTTGGCGGCCAGCGCCTGGCGCAGGTCGGCCGGGAGCGGGTGCAAGGCGCCGCTCAAGACCGAGTCCTCGTTCACCCGGCGAGGCTACTTCTGCTCTCGGCCGTCGCCGCCAAATTGTCCCTCGTCCGAGACTGGCCCGCCATGGCCGGCCCCGAGCCCGGGAGGTCGGGCCTGCGCGAGCGCCTCAGCGCTCGCTCTCTCGCCCAGCACACGACCAAGGCCCGTCCGAGCAGCAGCGGCCCAGCTCGGTCACAAGGCGAAGGTGGATGCCCGCGGCGGTCCGTCGTGAGCGGCCCGGAGATCGGTCAGGGCGGTGCCGCACTGCTCGGTGGTGCCGGCAGGGAGCCGTCGGCTGAGACGGGGTCGGGGCATACTGCGAGACTGGCGGAGGAACCGACGGAGAGGTGCACGGCCGACAACTAGAGACGCTGTCTGGGACGGCGTTTACAACGAGGAGGGCGCATGCAGCCAGCCGCAGAGAATGGCACAACCGAGACAGGCGCCAGCCAGTCAGTAGCTTCGCAGATAGCGCCGCGCACGTTTCTGGACAGGCTTCTCGGCCCCGTGCCGCGCGCTCTGTCCAGTCACGTCCACATAATCTTCCTCGCCTGCCTCGGCGTCTACCTCGTCATACTGCCGCTGTTCGGCGTCGACGTCAGTGCGAAGGCAGAGCTGATAGGTGGCAACTACACCAATGTCACCTCAGACCTCGGGGCCTGCATCGCCGCCGGGATGACCGTCCACCTGGTGAAGCGGGAGCGCCGGCGCTCGAGCGAGCTCGACGCCTCCTTGCATCAGCTCCACCAGCGGCACGACCAGCTTCACCAACGACTGGAGGAGGTGACGGCGTTGCTGCAGCGACCGCCTACCGCTCCGGCCCCTCCGCCCGCCGGCGAAGAGCCGTCCTGAGCAAGTCAGCCAGCGGCACCTGCGCGAGAGTCAACGGCGATGCTGCGAGAGAGCTCCAGACGGTAGGCGAGCAGTGGCACCTCCGGCAGGGGCGTCCAGTCCCGTTCGGGGACCCGCTCGAAGCCGGCCCTCTCGTAGATGCGATGGGCAGAGTGCATCCAGGGAGTCGTGTGGAGCAAGAGGGCGGCTCTGCCGTCCGTTTTCGCCCGGTCTGTGCAGGCATCGACGAGCGCCCGCCCGATGCCTCTTCCTTGCGCTGACGGGAGGACGGCGAGCATGCGGATGCCTGCCTCGCCCGGCTCGAGTAGCTCGGCCCACGGAGAGCGGAAGTCGGGCACGTAGGTGACACAGCCGACGACCTGTTCACCCTCTATGGCGACCAGCACGTCGGCCTCACGCGCCCGCCGCTCCACGGCGGCGAGCTCGCCTGCGTACTCCGAGCGAACACCCCCGGGCAGGGCGAGGTAAGCCTCCACGATCAGCCGACCTGCCTCCTCGTGCTCGGGCGGGGCGACAGGCCTTATCTCCACCTTTGAACCATACGACCCGACGGTGCAGTGCTCGTGCGAGCCTCGCCCGCCCCGCCCGGGAAAGGACGCGAACCGGCCCCCCGGGAGGGGGGCCGATCCTCGTGCTCGTGGTTTGTGATCAGGCTGCTTGAGCAGTGACGACCGGCGCGAGCAGCTCCTTTTCGGTTGAGACGCGACGGGCGTGCCAGAAGCCGAACCCGATCAGGACTGCCATCACGCCCGCCAGCACGAACGAGGCGATGGAGGCCCAAAAAGCGATGTTGCCGAGCAACCAAAAGCCGTAGGCCTCGAGCAGCATCGCCCGCAGCGTGGTGCCCTGGAAGACCGTCTGTTCGAGCGAGGCGAGCTTTGTCGCCTGGGGGGTCCCTGGGCTGGCGGCCCTCGCCGCCGCGCTCACCTTGGCATAGACCCCGTGGTAGGCCATGTCATAGAGGTGGACGGCGATGAAGTGGTTGGCATAGGCCTCGGCCTCGGGCCCGGTCAGCACCTGCTCGCCGGCATAGGGGTAGATGTAGGGGCGCATGGAGGGGGTGATCTCTCCTCCGGCCTTGGCAGAGGCGAAAGCGGCCTTGGGCGGGAAGTAGACCTGTTGCATCGCCAGCTGGTCGTGGACCTGGTTGTTGGTGTAGCTGGAGCCCCACATGAGCATCGAGCCGGCCACGACCAACACGACCAGCAGAACGAGCCCACCGGCGCTCACTAGAACGTCGAAGACCTTCCGTCTCATCTCGGCTTCCTTTCTCTAACTCTCAGTTCCATGCTGAGTTAGGGCCTCACCAGCACCAAGGGTCCAAAGTCCCCTGTGGCCAGGGCCAGAGGTCACGACCGAAAAGGAGTAAGGACGACGAGGCTTGTCTCGGGGTCGTGGCGGGCCGTCGGAGCACCCGAGACGATGAGGTCAGCGCGGCTTGGCGAGCCTCCTCGTCGCCCCTTTAGGGTCGGATGATCGCCAGCGGCTGCGGGCTGCGGCGGGCGCAGCGGGAGCTGACTGAGCCGAGCAGCAGGTTCGTGGCGGCCCCCAACCCCCGCGAGCCGAGGACGAGCATGTCATAGGCGGCCGCCTCCCGGCAGAGGACGCCTGCGGGGTCGCCCTCGAGCACCAGCGCTACTAGCTGAACGTCCCCGGACTGCACCGCTGCCAGCGTCGCTTTCAGCTCGTCACCGGCTCTCTCGAGATCACCCTGCTCATGTCGCGGGAGCGAGGAGAAGGTGGCGAACTCGAGCGCCATCTCGTCATCGGCGTCGATCCCACGCCATACCGACAGTGCTGTCACGATCGCCTCCTTGCGAGCGGCCTCCTCGATGGCCCAGCGGAGGGCGGCTATCGAGCCCGACGAGCCGTCGACGCCCACGAGGATGCGACCGGCGACACGGGCGTGCATCGATGACCCCCGTCGGTCCGGAACGATGACGACCGAGCTCGGGCTGAGATGGGCGCACTTGGCGCTCACCGAGCCGAGAAAGATGCTGGCCACGCTGTGGTGCCGGCGGGATCCGACTACCAGGAGGTCAGCTCCCGTGGCTCTTTCGCAGAGAAGCGCGGCAGCCTCCCCCTCGAGGACGAGCTGGCGGATCTCGACTGCCGGTTCATGCTGCGAGCAGTCCGCCACCGCAGCCTCGAGGAGGGAGCGAGCAGGCTGAGCCAGCTCCTCTTCTCGGAGTGCTCGACTCGAGTGCTGCCAGATCTCGAAAGGTCGCTGCCAGGCCGTCACCGCTTCCACGGTCGCCCTTCTCAGCCGTCCCTCCTCTGCAGCCCAGCAGAGGGCGTGGTGGGACACCTCGGATCCATCGACGCCGACGACTACTCGACCGGCCATCGCGGCCTCCTGTCTTCGCTCACTGCCAGGCTCAGCACAAGCCTGCCCGACCAGGTTTCGCTCGTATAGGGGAGTTTGTCCATGGCAGGAGAGAGCGCCCGTCGCCGCTCGGTCCGACCTGGGCCCAGGCGGTCCGAGCTAGGCGCGACGAGGCAGTGGCGAAGTCCCTCCGTGGCGTCCTGGGGGCGCGCCGAAGGTAGCCGACGAGGTCGCCTACGTGGCGGGTCTCGCCCATGAGCGCTTCACACCGCCCGAGCTCTCGGCCAGGCGGTCGCCGCCGAGCGACCGGGTTCTGCTGGTGTCTGTCGCAGCGACGCCCTGCGAAAGCCGGCCGGGGCCGCGGGCTCTAGCAAGGCCTCGGGCTCGATGACGGGCCGAAGGCTCTCACTGCCCGTGGTGGAGATGACGGAGCGGTGAGCCGAAGGCCGGGGCGAGCAGGCAGAAGTCGAAGGCCCCAGCCGCCAGCGGTATGAAACCCACGGCGAATAGTGCCCACCACCCGCCTCCAAGCCCTGCCCCGAGGCCGATGAGCGCCAAGCCGACAATGACGCGGGCCACTCGGCCCGCTGTCGTCTCCATCGCATGCACGAGTGTCATCTGACGGCACCTCCCATGATACCCCGGTGGGTATCTAAGATGACAACGACGGCTTGCCTCTGGAGCTTCCCACCCGCTGGCGTCGGGCTGAACGTCCTCCCGGCGGCGACGGCCGCGGCGCCCGCCTCGGTCACTCGCGCACCCCAGCTCCTCTGCGCCTTCCTGGCGGACCTCGTCCCGGCCGCACCCGCGGCCAGCTCTCCCGGGCGGCGTTCGCCTGCCGACAGGGCGACCCCCTCGCCGGCCTGCAGGCGTGCCGGGCGGGCAGAGGCGAGCCGTCCCGAACCGCCCGGCCAGGGGGTGCCTTCCTTCAGCGCCAGATCGTGGCCACCTGGCCACGGCCGAGCAGCCAGCTGCGGGGCCGACTCCCGGGCAGCAGGGCCGCTCGGGCGGCGTTGGCCCCGGCACCGCCGTGGACTCCTCCACCTGGATGAGCCGAGGCCGAGGCGAGGTAGAGCGCTGCCACGGGAGTCTCCGGTCGTCCCCAGCCCGGCACAGGCCGGAAGAAGAGCTGTTGATGGAGCTGGGCCGTCCCGCCGTTGATGGCTCCCTCGGAGAGGTTGGGATCGGCCCTCTCCAGGTCAGCAGGAGACAAGACATGACGGCCAAGGATGAGAGCTCGGAAGCCCGGGGCCCGCTCCTCGATCCGCGCCTCCATGCGCTCGACAAAGCCCGGGAGCCACGAGCCCTTCGTCACCTCTAGCTCGCTGGCGGAGTCACGGCGGACCTCCCTTGGGACGTGGGTGTAGGCCCAGGCCGTCTCGGTGCCAGCAGGCGACCGGCTCGGATCGCTCATGGACTGCTGTCCGACTATCAGGAAGGGCCGGGCCGGAAGCATGCGCATGGCGATGTGGGCGGAGTATTCGGTGAGGTTGTCGAAGTCGTCGGCGACATGGACTGTCCCGGCTCGGCGGAGCTCGTCTGCCGCCCATGGGATCGGGGATTGGAGGGCCCAGTCCACCTTGACGGTGGCCATGTCCCATTGGAACTTGCCCATGTCGGCGTGGAAGGCGGGGGGCAGCTCCTCGCTTCGGACCAGCCGACCATAGAGAGCAGGAGCCGAGACGTCGGCGAGGACGGCTCGGGCGGCGGCGACGACCTCCCCGCCGGCCAGCCGGACCCCCACAGCCCGTCCGCGGCGGATGACGACCTCGACCACCTCACTCTCGCAGCGGAGCCGGCCGCCTCTCGAGTCGAGCCGCCGCACGAGCGCCTCGGAGAGGCTCCCGGCTCCGCCTGCGGGGACGGGAAAGCCCCGCTCCTGGCCGAGACAGCAGAGCAGCCAGCCGTAGAGCCCGCTCCCAGCTGCTTCGGGGGAGAGATCGGCGTGAAGGGAGCTGCCACCGAGGAGGAGCCCTGCCCCCTCGCCTTCGAAGAGCTCCTCGGCCATCCGTCGGGCTGGCAGCAGGAGGTGACGGGCCAGTCGCATCAGGCCGGTCGGTCCGAGCCGGGCGGTGAGACGGGCGGCCGGTCGGAGGGGGGGAAAGGGTTGAAAGAGCGCCTGGAGGAAGGGCCCCGCCATCGCCTGCCACTGGCCGAACATCTGCTTCCATGCCTCGCCGTCTCCGCGGGCGAAGCGATCGAGTGAGCTGGCCGTCTCGGTGATGTCTCTCGAGATGGCGACCGCCCGTCCGTCCGCCAGCGCCTGCCCGAGCACGAGCGGTGCGTGCCTCCACCTGAGGCCGAACTCTTCGAGGTGCAGCTGCCGCAGGGCCGGGGCGGCGGCCGCCAGCGGGTAGAAGGCGCTGAAGAGGTCGTGCCTGAAGCCGGGCAGGGTGAGCTCACCGGTGCGGACGGTGCCGCCGGGCACAGCCGCCTGCTCGAGGACCGTGACCGACCAGCCGGCGTCGGCCAGCAGGTTGGCGGCGACGAGGCCGTTGGGCCCGGCGCCTATCACGACGGCGTCATCCATCCCCTTGCACCTCCCCCTCTCGCTGGTGACGCTCTCCGAGCCTCTGCAGTCGCCATCCCATCACCCGCTCGCGAGCCGTGATGAGTCTGTCGACCGCCCCAGCACCAGATGGTGCCAGACGGGGCGCAGCTCGAGAGCTTCGCTCCGTCTCTAGAGCCGAAGCACCGAGGGCGGGAAGAGCGCCTATCTGTCGCGCCTTCCGCGGTCGACGGGCCCGCTAGTCCCTCCCCTCTTCTTGGGTCGAGGGCGCCGCCTCTTCCAACTCCGCCCCGAGGTCCCCATCGGGCAGGAACTCCTCTTCTTCCTCGGCCTCCGGAGCGGTGTTCTCGTGGGCTTCGTCGAGGCGGAGGACTCGAGCAGGGCTGAGCCGTGCCCGGAAGCGTCCGGCGACTCCAGCAGGCCAGCGGAGCGTCGGCTCCTGCACGACCGACTCGGCCAACCTGCGGCTCAGCACCTCGGCCATGGTCTCTCGGGCGATTGTGCCCACAGGAGTCCCGTCCTCTGTCACGATGACCTGCTCCACCTCGGGCTGGGCGAGGAAGAGGGCGAGCACCTCGTCGAGGAAGGAGAAGCGGTCGACGCGGGGGCCGACCGCCGGCAGCTGTGGGGCAGAGGCGGGCAAGGAGTCCATGGCCTGCCCGGCGACAGCAGTGCGGAAGGGATCCACCTCGGTATCGAACTCGATGCGAAAGCCGCGGCGGACGAGCTTGTCTGTCATGAGCCGCTCTCGCAGGCCGAGCTCGGCGACGAACTCGGCCGTGCCGAGGGCCAGCAGCACCGGGATGAGGAGATGGATCGCTCCGGTCACCTCGACGGCGAAGACCGCTCCCGTGAGAGGCGCCCGGGCTGCGGCCCCGAAGGTGGCGCCCATAGCCACGAGGGCGAAGGCGGCCGGGAGTATGTGGAGGGTGGGAAACAGGTGGGCAAAGCCCGTCCCGACCATCTCGCCCATCGTCGCCCCGATGAGGAAGATGGGTGCGAGAGTGCCCCCCGAGGTGTTGGAGGCGAGCGCTATCCACCAGGAGAAGAGCTTGGCGAGAAAGAGGGCCGCCGCC
>JAJYQK010000012.1 GCA_021794645.1 Actinomycetes bacterium | reverse complement strand
GAGGTACTTGACCTGGTTGTGGTCCCGCCCGAGGACGTCGACTACGTCGAAGACCTCGTCTTCCTCCTCGGGCAGCTCGAGGGGCGGGGGCGCAGCGTCCCGGCGCCGGGCGGCGTCTTTCATGGTGGAGGTGCCCGCCGCCCGCTTCCGCAGCCACTCGAGCGCCTCTGCGGCCTTGGAGCTCGGGTGGATGGGAGGGTTGACGAGCCTTTGGACGCTCCCCCAGCAGATGCCGGGACGCTGACGCTCCTCGGGGGCGAGGCTGTCGCTGCCGTCGGCGGGAAGGCCCGTCGCGACGAGGTAGGCCTGCCCCGGGTTGATCCCGAGCTCACGGGCCGCCGCCTCGTAGGTGGCGCCGGCCTCGAGGAGCTGCAGGACCGTCTCCTTGGTGGGCACTGTCGGCTCGCCTTCCTACTGGCCGACCTTGACCCCGGGGTCGCCCTGGGGGTACTGGATCGGCCACATGATCCTCCTGCCGGGGATGTTGGCGGCCCGGCCGGCCTTGCCGAGCGGGAGGACGGTCTTGCCACCGGCGGACTCGGCGAAGAGCAGAGCGGCGGCCGTGTAGACGGCGAAGCCGACGGAGGCCACCAGGACCCAGCCGGCAGCGTCGCGGATGTTGACGTTCCCGGTGAAAAAGGCGATGGCGAGCAGGTCGCTCCCGGCCGCCAGGCAGCCGAGGGTCCCCACCATGCCAGCGCCTCGGGGGATGGCGGCGAAGGTACCGATGCCGGTGAGCAGGCCGAGCATCACGAACCAGAAGGCGAAGGCCGGGAAGTAGGTCGCCGCCGTCGCCGGCATCGGGATCGTCCCAGTCGTCATCAGCAGCTCGAGCATCCCCCAGGCGATCCAGAACGACCCCCACATGCCGTGCATGGCTGTGGCGAGGCCGTCTCGCGCCCTGTAGGCCCACATGCCGGCGAGGAGCTGGGCGAGGCCACCGAAGAAGATGGCGAAGGGCACGATGTAGATAAGGGACTTGGAGGTCCCCCACCAACCGGCCAGGTTGGACGCCACCATGAAGGTGGCTGTTGCAAAGCCGAAGAGGCCGAGGATCGAGGGAGCGGCCACCGGGCTCAACACGACCCGAGAGCGCGACTCCCACAGGGCGTGGACGTCCTCCTCCTCGCGGACGGTCCTCAGGGTGTCTCGCGAGTCGTACTCGTCCATGGGATGACTTGCCATGGGATGTCTCCTTCTCTCTCGTTCCTTCGGCACCTACCCGCCCGGGGGGCTGGTAAACGTACAAGTACGCAAGACAGGCCGCTGCAGGTACGCAAGACCACCGCCGGTGCTCGGCTCGCCGCCGCCTCCTCGGAGAGAGCCACCACTCTCCCCGCTCGAGCCCGAGCCGAGCTCGACCTAGAGCTGCCGTTTGACCCGGCTGCCGAGGCGTCAGCGACGAAGGAGAAGCGCCGGCCGCAAAGAAGGATGCGACCCGACGCCAAGAGCGGCGGCGAGAACAGAACGTCGGCGACACCGGGCACCTGGCAGGCGAGCCGGCCGGGAGCCGGCGGGCGCGGCGACGCGGCCGGAGCGGAGCCTCCCCGCCCAGAGGGCCGGGCGCGACCCACTCGGGGAGGGCCACTCGGGGAGGGCCACTCGGGGAGGACCGCTCGCCGCCCAGCTACCCTCGATGGCGGCCGAGCCGCCTCCCGCTAAGGCTTGCCGAGCCGGGCCCGCTGCTCGAAGGCCTCGAGCATGTAGGAGAGGCCCTCGGCGAACTGCTCGGGCGAGGTCATGAGCGCCAACTGGTGAGGCGGGTCCTCGGCGTCCTCGCCGGCCGGGCTCCAGCCGGCCCGGCCCGCCTCGAGGGCGGCGAAGCCGACGGTGTAGGTCTGCAAGGCGGCAAAGGCGCGGCGGGCGGCGGCCTCGTTGAGCCCGGCGCTCTTCAAGGAGGACAGGATCGCCTCCATCCGCTCGACGGCGGCGGGCGAGACGACAGGCCGGCTCAGGAAGACCTGCAGGGCGGCCGGCTCCTCGACAAGAAGGCGCCGCAGCCGGTCGGCCGCCTCTCCCACGAATGCCCTCCAGTCCGCTGGAGGCGCGAGCGGCCGCCAGCTCTCTGCCAGCAACCGGTCGACCACCTCGTCCAAGAGGTCGTCCTTGTCGCGCACGTGGCGGTAGAGCGACATGGGCGAGGCGCCGAGCTCGGCGGCGAGCGACCGGATGGTGAGCTGGCCCTCGCCCGGACGCCGGACGACGGCGAGGGCGGCCTCGACGATGGCCTGGCGCGAGAGCGTCCCCCAGGGGATGCGGCCGGCGTCCTCGGACATCGTCGAATGCTAGACCCGCCCCTTTGCCGGAGCAGGGCCGGTCCGCTGCTCCGGTTGCCTTCGCCCAGCGGAGCACCCCGAGCCCGCCTGCCTGACCACCGCGGCGGCACGAGCCGGGCTCCCGTCCCCGAGAGAGAGCGCCCCGGACCGCCACGTCGATGAGCCGAGCCCCCAGGCCGAGAGCGCCGAGCTGGCGGGGCTCCTCCTCGAGGGCGCAGAGCCGCGGGTCTCGAGGAAGGACCAGGCCTGCTCGCCCTCCCTCGCCGTGGACCAAGAGGAGGCCCACCCTGCGACCGGCGAAGGCCGGCACGGTTCGCTTGCCGCCTACTCGCCGACGCGACCGGGACGGAAAAGGTCCTTTCAAAGAGGCGATGGGTAGCTAACTCTCGCGAGAGACGAGCGACGGGGCGGCGCTGCCCGCCGGGAGGAGTGTGGTCCATGGATGCCGATGCCCTGTTGAGAAGGATCGACCTCGAGGGCGAGTTCTCCGACCAGGCTCATGCCGAGCGGGCCACCGGCGCCGTCCTCTCTGTGCTCGGCGAGCGCCTCTCGGGAGGCGAGCCCGGCGATCTGGCAGCCCAGCTGCCACCCGAGATCGCCGAGGCGCTCCCCGACAGGGGAGCCGGCGAGGTCTTCGGGGTGGAGGAATTCGATCGCCGCGTGGCCGAGCGCGAGGGGGGTCGCTGCAGCCTGCCCGAGGCCCACCGCCACGCGGTGGCAGTCATGCAGGTCGTGCTCTCGGCCGTCTCCGTCGGAGAGCGGCGGGAGGTGGCAGCTCAGCTGCCGGCCGAGTACTGGGATCTGCTGCCTGCCGACGCCATCTCGAGGAGCGGGGCGCAATGAGCTCGATCGTCGTCCGTCAGCTCGAGCCGCACCACTTTGCCGTCGAGGTGGCAGAAAAAGACGTCGCCACCAGGCACAAGGTCGCTGTCAGGCCGGAGCTCTTGGACGAGCACGGGCTGGCCCGAGCCGACGAGGCCGATGTCGTGCGAGAGGCGATGGCCTTCCTCCTCGAGCGGCTGCCCGCCAGCGCCATCCAGGGCGACTTCCCCCTCGAACAGCTCGGCGATCACTATGCCGAATTCTGGGACGAGCTCAGCCTCCGCCTCTCCTGACTCTGGCACGCTCAGGGCACACCTGACGGTCCCGGTCTCGGGCGCCGGGGAACGCTCATCCGCCAGCCAGCCTGGTAGCAGTCGGGGCCGGCCGTCGATCGCAACGACGCCCTCGGCAAAAGAGGAGGTGCTGCAGCCGACACCCCCTCGCCGGTTCTGGCTACCTGGGCGTCGTACCCCGTCCTTCAGCGGCGACGGCCCACCCAGTGGAAGAGGCGGCTCATCTGCCGGTAGGGGTCGCGCCGGCTCGCCTCGAGCTCTACGGCGGTGATCATCGCCTCGTCCCCGCCGGCGCCTGGCAGGTGAGCTGAGCCGTCTATGAAGAGACGAACTCCGTACCAGGCGATCTGCTCCACGCCGAGCCGCTCCATCTGCTCGGTCAGCTCCTCGAGGTAGTCGCCCCGGGTGAAGGCGCCGAGACCGTTCACCTCGCTCACCGAGTCGAAGGCGGCGAGCGCCTCGGACCAGCGACCCTCGAGGGCGGGGCGGGTCGCCATCGTGCGGGCGTTCTTCGTCACGACCGAGACGAGCCCTCCCGGGCGGACGAGGCCGGCGAGGCTGGCAAGGAGAGGGCGAGCATCGGCGAGGTACATGAGCACGCCATGGCAGAGCACCCCGTCGAAGCCCGAGCCGACCAGCCGGGCGGCCTCCTCGCCCCGACCCCGCACGAGCGCGACGCGGGCGCGGACCTCCGGTGGCTCTGCTCGGAGGGCGGCGGCCGCTCGCTCGAGCATCCCCTCGGTCGGGTCGAGCAGGACCACCTCGTAGCCGCGGCGGGCCAGCGGGATGGCCTGCTGGCCGCCGCCACCACCGACGTCGACCAGCCGCCCTAGCGGCTCGGCGAGGTGGCAGCGGACATGCTCGTCGATGACCCGGGTCCGCACACGGCCCCTCACCGTGTGGTGGTAGCCGTCGACGTACGGGGCGACGAACTCCTCCCAGGTCCTCTCGGCCACTGTCACAACTCCTCGAACCAGCCCTAGCTCTCCGGCCGCGAGATGCCGTGGCCGGCGGTGCGGGGATCGCCCTCGCTGAAGGCCGCCCACCAGCGGCGACCCCCGGCGGCGAACTCGGCGAGCGGCACCTCGGCGCCACTCGGATCTGTCACCTCGAGGACGTCGAACTCGACTCTGAGGTCGAGCCGTCGCCTGTCGCCGCCCACACCCTGCTGGAAGAGGTCGAGCGAATGGGCTCCCCTGCCCTTGCCGAAGGAGTAGTCGATGCTCGGCACCGCTCGCCAGCTCGTGGCCGGGTCGTAGGCGAGGTCGAAGAACTCCCAGCCGTAGACGGGCTGGCAGCCAAAGCTCCTCACGACGGCCGGCAGCTCCCTCAGCGCCAGCGGTGCCACCACGGCCCGCCCGTCCGGCCGGGGCTCGTGGCGGAGGGCTGCCACCAGCCGGGCGACCCCCTGGCAGGCGAGCACCCGGCGGCGGTCCTCCGGCTCGGGACCCTCTGGCGGCAGGGTGAGGACCTGAAAGAGCAGCTGCACCTCCCCCCGGCGGTCGTGGATGCGAAGGTCGCAGAGATCGGCCTCGTTGAGGGCGGCGCCGAGGCCGAGTCGCAGCTCCTCGTCTAGCTCCACGGCGGCAGGTTAGAGCCGGCGGCGGACCCAGCTGTCAGCCACAGAGTGAGACGTGACGCGCCCTCAGCACAGCAGCGGCGGCGGCAACGAGGCTGGCGCGGCCGAGGGTGTGATCGGCGACAGCGGCGACGATGGCAGCAGCGATCCGCCCGGCCAGGACACGCGTCGCCGCCGGCGTGGCCTGCAGGCTGAACAACACCATGTCGGCACCCGCCCTGAGCGCCTGCACGGCGGCCGCCGGGACAGAGAAACCGGCGGCGGAGATCGCCACGGCCGAGAGCGAGTCGGTGAGGACGAGACCTTTGAAGTGAAGCCTTTGTCGGAGCTCACGGGAGATCACCGCGGGCGAGAGGCTGGCCGGGTACCGCGAGAGGCCCGGGACGGTGGCGTTCGAGACCATGACCGCCGGGGCTCCCGCCGCGATGCCGGCTTCGAAGGGCGCCAGCGCCACCTTCTCGAGAGTCGGCCAGGGGAGGGTGTGTGCCGCCATGACGTCTGTGTTCCCGCTCGCTCCCCCGAGTCCCGGGAAGTGCTTCAGCACCGGCAGCTCGCCGGCGGCGAGGAGGCCCTTCATGTAGGCACGGCCGTCGCGGGCGACGACAGAGGTGTCGCCGGAGAACGACCGCCAGCCGTCAGGGTCCGTCGCTCCGGGCGGGATGTTCCTGCCGTCGACGTCCACCACCGGCGCTAGGTCCATGAGGACCCCCGCCGCATGCATCCTCCTTCCCATGGCGGTGACGGCCGCCTCGATGCGAGCGGCGCTCCAGTGGCTGGCCATCCACCTCGGCCAGGGAAGGGTGCCCACGAGGTTGGCCATGCGCTCGACTCCGCCCCCCTCTTCGTCAGTCATCACGAGGGTGCCGAGATGACCGGGCGCCGCCGCCTCGAGGCGCCGCAGCTCGGCGCCGAGGCCCGGTGGCGCCGCCGAGCCGAACAGGAGCAGGCCGCCAGCTCCTGCTCTCACCTCCGCCAGGGCGCTGGTCAGGTCGGTCTCCTCGACCGGCACGGACATGGTGAGGTAGGCGAGCCGCCCGGTCGCCAAGCGCCCGAGGGCCGAGAGGTTGCTGCAGGCGGGGACGGTGCTCGCCGACGACCTCGGGGCGAGAGGAGCCGTCGTGGGCGACGAGCTGCGGCCAGGGCGAGCTGTCCTACGAGCCGCCCCGTCCTGTGAGGAAGCGGGAGTCTGACAGGCCGTTAGGACGATCGAGGACGAAAGAACGAGAGCTGCGATCAGGCGCGGGGCGCCGAGCCAGCGTGAGGCCACCAGCCCATTGTGCGCTCCGCTGGGACGATGCACAGGCTCAGAGGTCCAGGCCCTCGAAGTCGGGGTTGTCCTGTTGGACCACCCAGCGGTTGCCGTCGGGGTCCTCTATCGTCACGAAACGCCCCCAGGGGGCCTCCTCGATGTGGTCGTCCTCATCGAGGAGGCCGTGGCCCCGCAGCTCGTCAGCCACCCCCTCGATGTCGGAGACGGAGAGAACGGCGCCGTTGAGCGAACCGGGCGGCATGGTGTCGAACCAGGTGACGAGCGTGATCGATGTCTCGGCGCCCGGCGTGCGGAGCGAGGTCCAGCGCAAGCCCGAGCCGAAGTCGCTCTCCATCACGACCTCGAAGCCGAGCACGTCGGTGTAGAAGGCCTTTGAGCGGGCCGGATCGCTCACCGGGACGGGGAAGACGGAGATGTGATGGTCGCGCAAAGCGGTCTCCTCTCAGGCCGTGATCGCTTGGTGGACAAGCTGGTGCAGCTCCCGCCGGATTGGATATGTCGACGAGGGCAGCAGCTGGGTCATGAAGACGACGATGAGGTCCTCGACCGGGTCGACCCAGAAGGTGGTGCTGGCTGCACCGCCCCAGCCGTACTCGCCCAGGCTGGCCGGCACCTTCATCGCCACCGGGTCGACCACGACGGAAAAGCCGAGGCCGAAGCCGACCCCCGGCTCGGACTCGCCGGCAATGGGGTGCTCGAAGGCCGCCATGTCGTGGCCGCCCGGGAGGTGGTTGCGAGCCATGTAGGCGAGAGTGCGCCGGCCGACCAGCCTCACCCCGTCGAGCTCGCCGCCGGCACGGAGGAAAGAGGCGAAGCGGTAGTAGTCCCCCAGGGTGGAGACGAGCCCGCTTCCTCCGAAGTGCGCCGCCGGCTGGCGGGCGGCGCCGCGGCCGAGGCGCGAGCTCGGGGTGGCCCTGCCCGAGACGGCATCCGGCATGTACAAGGTGGCGAGACGCTCGGCAGCTCCATTGCTGACGTAGAAGGCGGTGTCGCCCATGCCGAGTGGCCCGAAGATCCGCTCGGCGAAGAAGTCATCGAGCCGCTTGCCCGCCACGACCTCGACAAGGCGGCCGACCACGTCGGTGGCGTGCGAGTAGCTCCAGCTCGAACCGGGGTCGAACAGGAGGGGAAGGCCGGCCCAGAGCTCGCAGCAGCGGGCCAGGTCGGCCCCGGCGGGCGCCCCCCACTCAAAGCCGGCGGCCCGGTAGAGGGCGTCAACTGGGTGACGGTAGAAAAAGCCGTAGCTCATACCGGCCGTGTGGGTGAGAAGGTGCCAGAGGCGGATTGGCTCGGCTGCCGGCCGCAGCACCGGCTGCAGCGAGGACCCACCCACCATCACCTGAGGGTTGGCGAATTCGGGCAGGAACTTCGCCACCGGGTCGCTCAGGTCGAAGAGGCCCTCCTCAAAGAGCATCATGAGAGCCAGCGAGGTGACCGGCTTTGTCATCGAGTAGATGCGATAGACGGTGTCCTCGGCGACCGGTGCCTTCGTCTCGACGTCGCGGTAGCCGCCGCTTGCGAGGTAGCCGATCTGGCCGCCCCGGCTCACGAGCACCGAGAAACCGGGCAGTCGGCCGGCTTCGACGTAGCGGCTGAAGTGGCGCTCGATCCGCTCCAGCCGGCCCGGGTCGAGGTCGAGCTCGGAGGCGTCCACGGAGGGAAGCGGGCTCATCGACTTTCAAGATAAGCGACCGCCGCCGCAGGCCTGGCCGAACGTGGCCGGACGGCAGGCAGCAGGCCTGAACTACCATGAGAGGACCCGGGGCGTTCCGCCTCGGCCAGGAGAGGTGCGAGAGCGGCCGAATCGGACTCACTGCTAATGAGTTGACCTCTTACCGGGGTCCGAGGGTTCAAATCCCTCCCTCTCCGCCAGCCGGCCGGCCCACCTGGGCCGGCCGTTCGCTTTCGATCCTGGCATTGCGACGCAGCGCCAGGATCGCGATGTCGTCCACCGGCGCAGAGGGCACGAGCTGCCGGACGACCTCCTCGACGAGCTGGTCGGGAGCGAGACCGGCGTCTGCCACCTCGACGAGCCGGCGGATGCCCTCGGTCACCGGCTCGTCGCGCCGCTCGATCAAGCCGTCGGTGTAGCCGAGGAGGGTCTCTCCGGGTCGCAGCGAGAAGAGTGTCGCCTCATACCTGTCGCCGATGCCGATAGGCGGCCCCTGGCGGATCTCGAGCACCGAACAGCCCGCCGCCCCGAGTACGAGCGGCGGCGGGTGACCGGCACTGGCGACGATGCCGTCGCCGGTCTCGATGTCGAGGACTCCGCACAAGACGGTGGCGAAGCGGCCATCGGTCTCTACCTGCACCAGCCGGCCGAGCTTCTCGAGCACCTCCGCCGGCTCGTCCCCGTCGGTGGCATAGGCCCAGATGGCGGTGCGGAGCGTCGTCATCATCACGGCGGCGTCGAGCCCACGCCCGGAGACGTCCCCGACCGTGAAGAAGAGCTGCCGGGGATCAACCTCGACGAGGTCGTACCAGTCGCCACCGAGCTCGATGCCGGCGGTGCCCGGTAGGTAGCGGGCCGCGACCGCCATCCCGGGCGGGGAGGGCAGGACCGCTGGCAGGAGGGAGCGCTGCAGGGTCTCGGCCACCCCTCGCTGGGCCTCATAGAGGCGGCGGTTCTCTCGGGCGAGCGATTCTGCCACCACCCTGCGGCGGACGAGCCACTCGACCAGGAGCAGGCCGGCGAGGCTGAGGACTATGCCGGCCCCGAGGATGCCCCAGGGCACGTATTCGGAGAAGGCTCCGGCAAGGGAGCTGATCGGCGAGGCGACCAGACGGAGCCGGGCACTCCCATAGGCGATGGTCGTCGCGGCGGTGGTGCCACCGAGCGGGAGAGAGGGGGCATCTGTCACGACGAGGTCCCTCGGATCCTGGTCCTCGCCGTAGTAGATGGCGTAGTAGAGGCCGCTCGTCGGCGTTCCCTTGGCGACCGGGACGTGGCGACCTAGCGGCAGGGCCTGCTCGGCGTAGGCGACATAGAGCCCATCAGGGCCGCGCAGCGCGAAGGCATAGGCAAAGCGCTGCACCCGGCCCGAGATCGGCCGCCGCACGAGCAGGGTCTTTGACCCCACGGCCTCGAGTGAAAGGGTGCGGGCGGCGCTCTCGCCGTACAACGGGGTGGCACCGAGGGCCAGCTCCCGGCTCAGCCTGCCCCTGCTGTCCCTGAAGATCTCTGCCCCGATGAAAGGGCCTGACCTCCCGAGCGACTGGCGGAGCACCTCCATCGCGTAAGACGGTCGGTTGGAGGAGGCAACTGCCGTCAGGGCCTCGCTCAGACGGAGCTCGACGTCGTCAGAGGATTTCGATATCGAGCTTCCGGCCAGGCGCAGGTCGAGTTTCGTGAGCCTCTGCTCGCTGTGGAGGTAGCTCAACTGCGACCAAGCGGTGAGCACTCCCGTCAGGGCCAGACCGAGGACGAGGAAAAAGAGCGAGGCCGGCTGGACCGGCCAGTTCCGGGCCGAGGGCTGATCGAGGTCGGCTTCGCCCCCTCCCTGGTTGGTCATCGTCGTCAGCCCCCCACTCGCATCGGACCCCACCCCGCGGCCCCGCTGCAGCCACCTGGCCTGGCGCGCCCCAGGGTACCGCCAGCCGGCCCCGGCGAACAGGGCCTGGCCGACGGCCCCTCCGCCGGGCGGTGCTAGCCATTACACTGGCGGCTCGCCCAGCGCTCGTAGCTCAATTGGATAGAGCATCTGACTACGGATCAGAAGGTTGGGGGTTCGAGTCCCTCCGAGCGCGCCAGCCACCCACCCAGCCAGCCAGCCAGAAACAGTGGTGACCTGTTCACAAAGTGCTTGCCGGGAGTCATCAGAGCGTGGTGCAGCACTAGCGGCGCCGCGGTGACGGGCTGCATGTACGTCCG
>JAJYQK010000030.1 GCA_021794645.1 Actinomycetes bacterium | reverse complement strand
GCTGCGGAAGCGGGCGGCGGGCACCTCCACCATGAAAGACGCCGCCCGGCGCCGGGACGCTGCGCCCCCGCCCCTCGAGCTGCCCGAGGAGGAAGACGAGGTCTTCGACGTAGTCGACGTCCTCGGACGGGACCACAACCAGGTCAAGTACCTCCTCGAGCAGCTCGAGGCGATACGCCCCCACAGCGAGGGGGGCTCGCGGGAGAACGCCGAGCGCCGCCAGTCGATCCTCGACATGATGATCGTCGCCCTCTCGGCCCACGAGGCCGCAGAGGAGGCGCTCTTGTGGCCGGCCGTGAAGGAGTGGCTCGGCCAGTGGGGTGAGGAGGCCGCCGAGAGGGCGACCGCCCAGGAGCAGGAGGCGAAAGCGGTCTTCGCCGAGCTCGAGGGGATGGAAGGCACCGACGCCCGCTTCGACGCACTTGTCGAGAAGCTGACGACCGCCCTCCCCAAGCACGTGGCCACCGAGGACAGTGTCTTCCTGCGGCTCAAGTCCTCGAGCGAGAAGGCTGACCGGGTCGCCCTCGGCCGCAAGGTCGTGAAGTTCGAGCAGGCCGGGCCGACCCGCCCCCACCCGAAAGCCGGCTCCTCGCCCGCCTCCACGAGGATGGCGCCCCTCATCGGCGGCATCGACAAGGCCCGCGACTCCCTCTCGGGGCGGCCGGCCGACCGCCAGGGCAAGGCGACAGGCGACGAGTCCGCCGAGTTCGCCGCCGACGAGAACGACTAGCCGAGCACTCCGAGGCGCCGCCGGCGCCATCGGGGGGTATAGCGACAAGACCGCCCCCACCTCTGCCAAGGAGCCCAGCACCATGCCCAATTCGCCCCTCGAGTGGCCCGTCCTCCGGCAGCTGAGGGGGGGCGACCCGCTCGGCCGAGGCTCGGCCGTCAAGTCCGCCCGCTCACGCAACCTCCTCAACCGCAACGCCCTCGCCGACCGGGTCGTGAAGTCGATCTGCCCCTACTGCGGTGTGGGCTGTGCCCAGAACGTCTATGTGAAGGATGACCGGGTCGTCCAGATCGAGGGCGATCCCGACTCGCCCATCAGCCGGGGCCGCCTCTGCCCGAAGGGCTCCGCCTCGCTCCAGCTGACGACGGGGGACTCGCGGCGCCACGAGGTGCTCTACCGGCCGCCCTACGGCCGGGAGTGGGAGCGGATCGACCTCGACACGGCGATGGAGATGGTGGCCGACCGGGTCATAAGAACGAGGGCCGAGACCTTCGAGTGGGAGTCGGAGGGCAAGAGGACGCGACGCACCCTCGGCATCGCCTCGCTCGGGGGGGCCACCCTCGACAACGAGGAGAACTACCTCATAAAGAAGCTGCTCACCTCCCTCGGCATCATCCAGATCGAGAACCAGGCCAGGGTCTGCCACTCCTCGACCGTGGCCGGTCTCGGCACCTCCTTCGGCCGGGGCGGCGGCACCGATTTCATGGAGGACCTGCAGAACTCCGACTGCATCGTCATCCAGGGCTCCAATTTCGCCGAGTGCCACCCGGTCGGCTTCCAGTGGGTGATGGAGGCAAAGGCGCGGGGGGCCACGGTGATCCACGTTGACCCCCGCTTCACCCGAACGAGTGCCCATGCCGACATCGTCGCCCCGATCAGGGCCGGTACCGACATCGCCTTCCTCGGCGGGATCATCTCCTATGTCATAGAGAACGGCAAGGAGTTCCGCGACTACGTCGTCAACTACACCAACGCCGCCACCATCATCACCGAGGAGTTCCGTGACACAGAGGACCTCGACGGCGTCTTCTCGGGGCTGAAGGAGGAGGCCCGCAGCTACGACACCGACAGCTGGCAGTACGAGGGGATGGAGGTGCAGGCGGCCTCGGGTGAGCGGGACCAGGAGTACGAGGAGCGGACCGGGGGCGGCAACTCCATCTCCTCGGCGGGCAAGTCGGAGGCGGCCGGCTCGGGCGGCCACCAGATCGGCGAGGGCAGCCCCGAGCGGGACGAGAGCCTCACCCACCCCCGCTGCGTCTGGCAGATCCTGCGGCGCCACTACGCCCGCTACACCCCCGAGAAGGTGGCCGAGATCTGTGGCGTCTCCCCCGAGCTCTTTGTGCAGATCTGCGAGGAGATCACGGAGAACTCCGGCCCGGACCGCACGACGGGCTTCTGCTACGCCGTCGGCTGGACCCAGCACACCGTCGGGGTGCAGATCATCAGGGCCGCCGCCATCCTCCAGCTCCTCCTCGGCAACATCGGCCGGCCCGGCGGCGGCATCTACGCCCTACGGGGGCACGCCTCCATCCAGGGCTCGAGCGACATCCCCACCCTTTTCAACCTGCTGCCCGGCTACATCCCGATGCCCCATGCCCACCAGCACGAGGACCTCCAGTCCTTCCTCGCAGCAGAGGCGCCGACGACCGGGTTCTGGGGCGACGTCGACGTCTATCTCATCAGCCTGCTGAAGGCCTGGTGGGGCGACGCGGCCACGAAGGAGAACGACTTCTGCTTCGACTACCTGCCCCGCCTCACTGGCAGCCACAGCACCTACGAGACGGTGATGGCCCAGCTCGACGGCACCTGCAAGGGCTACTTCCTCCTCGGGGAGAACCCCGCCGTCGGCTCAGCCAACACCAAGATGCAGCGGCTCGGGATGGCCAAGCTCGACTGGCTCGTTGTGCGCGACTTCTCCCTCATCGAGTCGGCCACCTGGTGGAAAGACGGGCCGGAGATAGCCACCGGCGAGCTCGAGACCGACAAGATCGGCACCGAGGTGTTCTTCTTCCCCGCCGCCTCGCACACCGAGAAGAACGGCTCTTTCACCAACGCCAACCGCCTCTTGCAGTTCCACTTCCAGGCCAAGGAGCCCGACGGCGACGCCCGCAGCGACATGTGGTTCATGTACCACCTCGGCCGCATCATCCGAGAGAAGCTGGCCGGCTCGAGGAACGAGATGGACCGTCCCGTCCTCGACCTCACCTGGGACTACCCGACCGAGGGGGAGCTCGCCGAGCCGTCGGCCGAGGCCATCCTGGCCGAGATCAACGGCTACGACGCCGACGGCGAGCCGCTCGCCTCCTACGAGCAGCTGAACGGTGACGGCTCGACGGCCTGCGGCTGCTGGATCTACTGCGGCGTCTTCGCCGACGGCGTCAACCAGGCCGCCCGCCGCAAGCCCGCCAACGAGCAGAGCTGGGTGGCCTCGGAGTGGGGCTGGGCCTGGCCCGCCAACCGCCGCGTCCTCTACAACCGCGCCTCGGCCGATCCGGAGGGCAGGCCCTGGAGCGAGCGCAAGGCGCTCGTCTGGTGGGACGAGGGAAAGGCGAAGTGGGTCGGCCACGACATCCCCGACTTCACCGCCAGCAAGTCCCCCCACTACCGGCCACCGGCCGGGGCCAGCAGGGCCGAGGCCCTCTCTGGCATCGACCCGTTCATCATGCAGGCCGACGGCAAGGGCTGGCTCTTCGCCCCGGCCGGGCTGACTGACGGCCCCTTGCCGACCCACTACGAGCCGCAGGACTCTCCCTTCGCCAACGCCCTCTACGCCCAGCAGCACAATCCGGTGCGCCAGGTCTTCTCCCGCAAGCACAACCGCTACCACCCACCCGGCGGGGCGCCCGGAGCAGAGGTCTTCCCCTACGTCGCCACCACCTACCGGCTCACCGAGCAGTTCACGGCCGGCGGCATGTCCCGCTGGACGCCCTACCTGAACGAGCTGCAGCCCGAGATGTTCTGTGAGGTCTCACCGGAGCTGGCGGCCGAGCGGGGCCTCGAGAACGGCGGCTGGGCCACCATCGTGACCGCCCGCAGCGCCATCGAGGCGAGGGTGCTCGTGACAGACCGCATGAGCGCCACCACCGTGCAGGGGAGGCGGCTCCACCAGATCGGCCTGCCGTACCACTGGGGTGGGAACGGCCAGTCCAAGGGGGACGCCGCCAACGAGCTCACCTCGATCGCTCTCGACCCCAACGTCCACATCCAGGAGGTGAAGGCCTTCTCGGCCGACATCAGACCGGGACGACGCCCGCGCGGTCCCGCTCTGGCCGCCCTCATCCGCCAGTACCAGGAAAAGGCAGGCATCACCGCCGAGACGGGAATGGAGGTCCGATGATCGGCCCGCTCAACCTCTTGTCCTCCGAACGGGCAGCCGAGCCGGCCAGCGCCGACGGCTACGCCGATCACCCCCGGCGGATGGGCTTTTTCACAGACACCTCGGTCTGCATCGGCTGCAAGGCCTGCGAGGTCGCCTGCAAGGAGTGGAACCACGTCCCCGAGGACGGCCTCAACTTCACGGCGATGTCCTACGACAACACCGAAGGGCTCGGGGCCGACACCTGGCGCCATGTCAAGTTCATCGAGCAGCGAAAGCCGCTCGGTCGCCAGGAGCCCGGCCTCCTCCACGAGCTCGCCTCGCCCATCTCCTTCAACGGCCAGGTGGGCCAGGTCGCGCCTGCCGCCCCGAAGCTGGCGGCCCTGCCCCAGGCCTCGCCGGACGGCTCGCCCTTCATCGACTTCCGCTGGCTGATGGCCTCCGACGTCTGCAAGCACTGCACCGACGCCGCCTGCCTCGATGTCTGCCCGACCGGAGCGCTCTTTCGCACCGAGTTCGGCACCGTCGTCGTGCAAGAGGACGTCTGCAACGGCTGTGGCTACTGCGTGCCCGCCTGCCCCTTCGGCGTCCTCGACCAGCGCGAGGGCGACGGGCGGATCTGGAAGTGCACCCTCTGCTACGACCGCATCTCCTACGGCGAGGAGCCGGCCTGCGCCAAGGCCTGCCCGACCAACTCCATCCAGTTCGGCGAGCTCGACGAGCTGCGCGAGCGGGCCCGGGGGCGCCTCGCCCAGCTGCACGAGGGCGGTGTGAGAGACGCCCAGCTCTACCTCGACGGCAAGGAGGACGGCATCGGGGGAGCGGGGGCCTTCTTCCTCCTCCTCGACGAGCCGGAGGTCTACGGGCTACCGCCCGACCCGGTCGTCACGACCCGCGACCTCCCCCGCATGTGGAAGCTCGTCGGAGCTGCGGCGGGGGCCCTTTTTGCAACGGCAGTCTCGAGCTTTGTGAGGGCAGGCAAGTGAACCAGACAGAAGTGACCAAAGAGGGCCTCAAGCACGAGCGCCCCGAGCGGGAGGCGACGACCGGTGTCGTCGCAGGGCGAAAGCAGCGCCGTGACACGATGGTGCCGCCGGCCAAGTTCCAGTCCTATTACGGCAAGCCCGTCATCAACAAGCCCGTCTGGGCCTCGCCCGACATCCCCGGCTACCTCTTCCTCGGCGGCCTTGCCGGCGCCTCCTCCCTGCTTGGGGCCGGCGGCCAGCTGACCAAGAGGAGGGGCCTTGCCCGCGTCTCGAAGGCTGCGGCGGCGGCCGCCGGCGGCCTCTCGCTCGTCGCCCTCGTCCACGACCTCGGGCGGCCCGCCCGCTTCTTGAACATGCTGCGGGTCTTCAAGGTCACCTCGCCCATGTCGGTCGGCTCCTGGCTGCTCTCGGCCTACGTGCCGGCGGCCGGCCTGGCAGCCCTCTCGGAGATGACCGGGGCGGTGCCACTCCTCGGCACGGCGGCCAGCTGCGGGGCCGCCGTCCTCGGCCCGGCGGTCGCCTCCTACACGGCCGCCCTCATCTCCAACACTGCCGTCCCGGCGTGGCACGAGGGGCACAAGACGATGCCCTTTGTCTTCGTGGCCTCGGGCGCCAGCGCCGCGGGCGGCCTCGCCATGGCGGCCGCCCCGCTCGCCGAGAGCGGCCCGGCCCGCCGTCTCGGCCTGGCGGGCGGAGCAGTCGAGCTCGCCCTCACCAAGGCGATGGAGCACCAGATGCACCCAGCCGTCCGCAAGTCGTATCACGAGGGAAAGGCGAAGTGGCTCATCCGTGCCGCCGAGGCGCTCACCGCCGCCGGCATCCTCGGAGGCTTCGCCGCCGGCCGCCGCAGCCGGCTCGGGGCGGGCATCTCGGGCGCCTGCCTCGTGGCCGGCTCGGCCTGCACCCGCTTTGGGATCTTCTGGGCCGGCGAGGCGTCGGCCCTCGATCCCCAGGCGACCCTCACCCCCCAGCGGGAGCGGTTCGAGGAGAAGATCAGCTTCGAGAAAGGAGCCGAGGTGGAGGAGCTGCGGGGATAGCGAGGGCTGTCGCCGGCAAGGAGAGCCTCGCCGGCTTGCCGAGCGGGCATCGCCCCGGTGGCGCCGAAGGGCCCGAGGCAAGGGGCGGCGGCGGCGCTCCGAGAGGGCAGCCACCCTCGTTCCCACCGAGCAGGTCATCGGGAGGCACCGGCGAGAGGCGACCGAGACCCCGCTCCCCGCGACAGCCAGTCAGTGGGCGGAGCCGAGCAGCAGCTTGCGCAGCCGCACCCGCCCCCCTGTCTGCAGCACGGCCGCGCCGTAGATGCGGGCGGCCAGATGGGCGACGCCGAGGGTGCCGGCGAGGCTGGCAAGGGCCGAGAGGGCGAACTGCCACCAGCTGGCTTGCCCGAAGCCGACCAGGGTGGGCATGGCGAACGGCGCCGTCGGTGGCAGGTAGGCGAGGACCCTTATCAAAAGCGATGGCTCGCCCGAGCTGACCCCGGTCAGACAGACGATGTAGCCGAAGATGAGCGGCGCGCTCAGGGGGAGCGCCAGGCTCTGTATCTGGTCCTGGCGTTCTGCCAGCGAGCCGGCTGCGGCATACAGCCAGCTGTAGAAGGCGTATCCGAGGACCATCCAGACGAGCGTGGCAACCATGACAAGCGGCGCCGTGCCGCCCACGAGGCCGGAGCCGACCGCCTCGGCCAGCACGAGGGCGACCCCTACGAGGGCGGTTGCCTGGGCGAGGGCGACTGTCCCGATGCCGAGCACCTTGCCGGTGAGGAGCTGGAGTGGCCGGACGGTGGCCAGCAGCACCTCGACGACTCGGCTCGCCTTCTCCTCCATTACCCCCATGAGGGTCCAGGTGAGGTACTGGGTGAGGACGACGAAGATGAGGATCACCCCGATGAGGGCGGTCGACTCCGCCGTCGTGCGGGGCGCCTTCCCCGCCTCGAGGCTCTCGACCGGTAGCGCCCTGGCCCGGGCGACGATGGCCGCCTGCCGGGCGGTGAGGCCGGCGGCGGCGTAGGCGCGCTCCACTCCGAGGCTGAGCGAGACGGCCCGCACGTAGCGGGCAAGCCCGGAGGTGTCGGTGGGAAGGAGCGGCGTCTCGACGAGGATCTTGCCCCTGCCGCTCACGACGGCATCCAGCCGGCCGGCGGCCAGGCCTGCTCGCGCGGCGGGCAGGGACGGCTCGGTGAGGAGGTCGACCTCGGCTCCGGCCTCTTTGGCGATGGCCTGGAGGGCGGCCCGCAGCGAGGGCGAGGCGGCGACTAGACCGACCCGATCAGGCCCCGCCTTGGCGCGCGTGAGGGTCGGGACGACAACGGCGGCAGCCACCACGACGAGGAGGAGGAGGCTCACCACCCGGAACATCCGGCTCTTCAGCCGCTCGTGGATCTCCCTTCGAGCAACGAGGCCGGTCTCCCCGAGCAGGTCGCTCTCTCGCCAGCGACCTCTCAGCCCTCCGAGTGGTGGGGAGGGGAGCCGTCGGCGGCGGCGGAGTGTGAGCCGCACCAGCACGACCGCCGCCGCCACCACAGCCAGCACGACCCCCGGTTTCACCGGCTCACCGCCTCCCGGAAGACCTCCGAGAGCCGCCGGCGCTCAAAGGCGAACTTCGTCACCCGCCCAGCCGCCCGGGCGGAGTCGAGCACGTAGTCGCTCGGGGTGGCGTCCTCGAGCACCAGGCGGGCTTCGCCGCCGGCGACCTCGGAGAGGCTGACCCCAGAAAGGCGCCTCGCCCAGTTCGCCTCGTGGTCGCCCTCGACCCGGACGGCGACCCTGCGGGCCCCCCGGCTCGCCAGCTCGTCGACGCCTCCAGTCGCCACGAGGCGTCCGTGGTCGATGATGGCGACCGACTCACAGAGATCTTCGACGAGGTCGAGCTGATGGCTCGAGAACAGCACGCACCGGCCGGCGTGGGCCTCCTCGACCAGCACCTGCCCGATGACGTCGATGCCGGTGGGGTCCAACCCGGCGAGCGGCTCGTCCAGCACGAGCAGCTCCGGATCGTGCACCAGGGCTGCGGCCAGCTGCACCCGCTGCTGGTTGCCGTGTGAGAGCGTCTCGACCTTGCTCGTCGCCCGGTCCGCCACCTCGAGGCGCTCGAGCCAGCCCAGGGCTGCGATCGAGGCGGCCTTGGCAGACATGCCGTGCAGACGGCCGAGATACTCGAGCTGCTCGCCGACGAGCATGCTCGGGTAGAGACCCCGTTCCTCCGGCATGTAGCCGAAGCGCCGCCGCTCCGTCGAGCCGATGGGCGATCCGTTCCAGCGCACCGAGCCGGCGTCGAGCTCCAACAGGCCGAAGATGGCGCGCATCGTCGTCGTCTTGCCGGCGCCGTTCGGGCCGAGGAAGCCGACCACCTCACCCGAGGGCACCGAGAAGCTCAGGTCGTCGAGGGCCGCCACGGTACCGAAGCGACGAGCGAGGCCTTCGAGCTCGAGGAGGTCGGCCACTTCGCCGCATCCTAAGCTGACGGCACCGGCACCCGCTGGCAAGACCGCCGGTCGGCGGGCGCCCTGGACGGGAGGCTTCTAGCTCTGTGCGGGCTCTCCGGGATAGCTGTAAAGCGGCAGCCATGGCGAAGAGGCCGACTGGGTTCCGACGGCTCCCGGCGGCGACCCCCGGTTCGCCCACTTGGCCCGGTAGGGCAAGGACTGGTAGAGGACCTCGGCGCCAGCGGCATAGGAGGTCGCTTCCGACCAGTTCGGGTGGCTGCCGGCGGCGGCCGCCGGGATCGTCGGAGCATGATCGGTCTTCAGCACCGGACCCAGCAACTGCCACGGGCTCTGCCAGGAGTACTGGTACTGCGCGGCTGGGTCCGCACCCGCCGAGACGTACCACTTCGCCTGGTAGATCTGGCCGTTGCGGACGACCTTGTAGCCTGCCGAATACGACGCTGTGCCGTTCCACAACGGGAAGGGAGCGTTGGCGACGTTCATCACCGGCGGCGGCGCCTGCAGCAGCGTTTCCTGATGGCGTCTCGCCACGTAGGCAGACCCCTTCAGCCGCCCGAACAGGCGGCTGAACTCGAGGCTCGACTGCCTCGTCCCGCTGCACGTGTTTGAGAGGACGCCGAGGTGGAAGTTCGAGCCGCAGGGCTGGTCGCGGTTCAACGACCAGATCGAGACCCGGGCGATGCCATGACTCGACACGAAAGAGCGCAGCTCCAGTGCAGCGCTCACCCCGAATACCTGGCCGGCGAAGTCGTTCTGGCCGATCATCACCGTGACGCCGAGGTGGTGCCAGACCGCGCTCGGTGAGAGTCGTACGCCGTAGCGGGGCAGCAGGCGAGCGAGCTGAGTGTGGGCAGAGTAAAGGGCCTTCTCCACCAGGCCCGCCATCGTCTCTCCTTGGCCCGGCGACTGTGAGAAGTCCATCGCCATGATGTTGATGCCGGCCAGCTGGACCCGCTCTCGGAGCATCGAGCTGATCACCGAGAGAGCGTTGCCCTGCAGCCCCGAGGGCTCGACGGGCAGGGTCAGCCAGACCTCGAGCGGACGATGCCGTCGGGCGGCCGCCTGCTCGACCAGCCGCAGGGCCGCCGCCCGGCGACGCTCGGCCGCATAGCTGTTGAGCGCCGGTCCCTCGATGTCGAGATCTATCACGTGCACGCCATAGGCGTTGATCACGGACTCATACGCCCGAGCCAAGCTGCCTGCTGAGTTGCAAGCGACGGCGAGGCTCGTGTTCTTGGCCCCCCCGAACGAGATGATGGGCTGGGCGCCGTCGCGCTCCATCTGGACCAGCCGGGAGTTCAAAGCGAGCGCCTGGTTCGCTTGCGGGAGGGTGTAGGCCGCGCCCCAGGTCGGTTGGCACGACGTGGGCCCGGCGGCGACGACGAACGCGAGCACGCTCTGGCGAGCTGGATCGGCCGAGGCCAGCTGGAACTGGTCGGTGGGCGTCAGCGTGACGTCGACGTACGGGGCGAACCAGGCTGCGTTGGTTGCCGGACGGTGCTGCAGGCTCGCTCGCACGCCGACGAAGCCTGCGTAGCCGCCGCCCCCCAGGATCACGAGGGCCGTGAGGGCGCGCAGCATCGAGATCTTGGGACGGGGCTCCTCGTCGTCTGGCGACGCCATGGCAACCGGTTCGAGGTGCCCTCGAGTGGCGCTCGGTA
>JAJYQK010000064.1 GCA_021794645.1 Actinomycetes bacterium | reverse complement strand
GGCCCGGTCGCCTGGTGCTCGGCCGCCTCGGCCGCTGTCTCGTCGCAGCCGAGCGCTGCCAGTCCCTCCTCGTCGTCGGCCCCAGCCAGTCGGGCAAGAGCTCGACGCTCGCCCTGCCTGCCCTCTGCGAGTGGGAGGGGCCGGTCGTGGCCACGAGCGTGAAGGGCGACCTGCTCGCCGGCAGCCTGCAGACCCGGGCCGCCCTCGGCGAGACGGCCCTTTTCGACCCGAGCGGGGCGACCGGCTTCCCAGCCGCCGGCTGGTCGCCGCTCGATGCCGCCGGCAGCTGGGCCGGCGCCCGCCGGCTGGCCGCCGACTTCGCCTCCATCGGCCGCCTGGAGGGCGGGATGGAGGACGCCGGCTACTGGTACGCCTCGGCCGAAAGGCTCCTCGCCCCATTGCTGCGAGCGGCCTTCCTCGCCGGCGGGGCGATGGCAGACGTCCTCTCCTTCCTCGAGGAAGAGGAGGTGGAGGTGCCGCTGCGGCTGCTGCGGAGCGCCGGGGAGGAGGCCGCCGGCCGGGCCGCCCGGGCGGTCTTCTCGCTCGAGGAGCGCCAGCGGTCCTCGATCTACTCGACGGCCCACAGCCTGCTGGCCGCCTATGGCGACCCGGCCGTCGCCGCCTCGGAGAGCCGCCTGCCCCGCATCGAGCCGGACTGGCTCTTCGGCGGGCCGCGGCGCACCCTCTACCTGGCCGCCCCCATCCGCGACCAGGCCCGGCTCCGGCCGGTCTTCGTCGCCCTCGTCCGCCAGGTCGTCGACGGCGCCTTCGCCCTGGCGGCCTCCGCCGGAGCCCTGCCGAGCCCGCTCCTCGTCTTGCTGGACGAGGCCGCCAACATCGCCCCGCTCTCCGATCTCGACCAGCTGGTGGCGACCTCGGTCGGTCACGACGTCACCTTCCTCACCGTCTGGCAGGATCTGGCCCAGATCGAGGCCCGCTATGGGGGACGGTGGGCCACCATCGTGAACAACCACAGGGCCAAGGTCGTCTACCCGGGCCTCTCGGATCCGCGCAGCCTCGAGCTCGTGAGCGCCCTCATCGGCGAGACCGAGGTGCGCCACACCCTGCGGGGCGGGCGGGGGGCGGGCGATGAGGTCGGGACCCGGGTGCCGGTGGCCCCGGCCGGCTGGCTGCGGCGGCTTCCGTCCCGCCACTGCCTCCTTCTCTACGGCGGGCTGCCGCCGGCCCTGCTGCGGAGCCGCCCGCCGGGGGGCGGGCTGCCTCAGTCGCCGATGGCCTCGCTCCGCAGCTGGGTGGGCACCCGGCGGGCGATGTTGACGGCGTGGTCGCCGAGACGCTCGTAGAAGCGGCCGACGAGGGCGAGCTCGATGGCGGTCGGCACTGCGACCGAGCCGCTGGCGAGCTCGGCGATCAGCTGGACGTGCAGGTCGTCGAGGCGGTCGTCGAGCCGGTCGATCTGCTCCTCGCCGGCGGCCCGGTCGGCATAGGAGTCGGCCGCCATCCGCCACATGGCGCCTGCCAGCTCGCCCATCTCCTCGACATAACCCCGCACCCGGGCGGGCATCTCGGCCGGCAGGTTGCGGATGGCCCGCTGGGCGACGTGCTCGGCGAGGTCGCCGCTGCGCTCGAGCTCTGGCAGCATCGAGAGGAGGGCCAGGTACCAGCGCACCCGCCGCGAGCTGTGTCCCCCGGCCACCACCTGGGCCTGCACCAGCTGCTCGAGCTGGCGGTAGAGGGCATCGAGCTCGGCGTCTTTGGCCATGAGGGCCCGGGCCGCCTCCCGGTCGCCCGTCAAGAGGGCATGGGTGGCGCCGGCGACCGCCTCCTCGACGAGGGCGAAGAGCTGGATGACCTGGCGGTCGATCCGCCGCGCCTCCTCGCTCGCCTCCGGCGTGGCCGCCGGTTCGGCCGTCGCCTCCCCTCGGCCGGGGGAGAGGAAGGATCGGCGCACCACCTCGTTTACGGTACCCGCCTGCTCCCCTTCGGCACGGCCGCGGCGGGGAATTTCGGCCGGCCGGGCGAGCCCCGGGCGATCGCTCTCTCGCCGTTGTTCCTCCGGTAGCTTGCAAGCCGTGGCGAAAGGGCGTCAGATCGAGCAGGAGACTCAGATGGCACCCGAGCCACCGGAGCGGGCGGTGCTGGCGCTCGGGGGCGAGCTCGCCCATCTCGGCACGGGCGTGAAGGCCAAGGCCTACGAGATGTCGCACCTGACCGAGCTCCTCATGAGCTGGGCGATGCGCCGTCCCCGCTTCCAGGCCCAGCTCTTCCGGCTCGTCGACGTCTTCCCAGCCATGAGCGGGGACGCCGACACCGGCCGTCACCTGGAGGAGTACTTCGACGCCGACAGCTCGCCCCTCCCGGTGGTGGCGGCCACTCGGCTCGCCAACCGGGCGCCGATGGGGAAGAAGATGGCCGCCAGGCTCACCCGGCGGGAGGTGGCCCGGATGGCCGAGCAGTTCATCGTCGGCTCGGACCCCGACGAGGCCGCCCGGGAGCTGGGCGAGATGTGGCGGGCCGGCACGGCCGCCACCATCGACCTCCTCGGTGAGCACACCTACTCCCATGCCGAGGCCGACGTCTATGCCGCCCGGCTCCACGAGCTCGTCTCGACGCTGCTCGACCGGGCCCCCGCCTGGGAGCGACAGCCCATCCTCGAGGAGGACGACCTCGGCCCCCTCCCGCGGGTGGCAGTCTCGATCAAGCCGTCCGCCCTGGCGCCCGACTTCCACCCACTTACGGCCGAGGCCGGCATCGAGAGCGCCCGGCGCCGCCTCCTCCCGATCCTCGAGATGGCAGCCACCCGAGGGGCCCAGGTCTGGTTCGACATGGAGCGCTACGAGGCGAAGAGCCTCACTCTGCGCCTCTTCAAGGAGCTGCTGGCCGAGCCGGCGCTGGCCGAGCTGCACGCCGGCATCGTCGTGCAGGCCTACCTGCGCGACTCGGCCGAGGACCTCGTCTCGCTCATGGAGTGGGCCGACGGGCGGGCCCGCTCGCCCCACCGGCCGCCGCCCATCTCGGTCCGCCTCGTGAAGGGCGCCTACTGGGACACAGAGACCATCGTCGCCAAGGCGGCCGGCTGGCCCGTGCCGGTTTTCGACCACAAGGCCGAGACGGACCTCAACTACGAGCGTTGCAGCCGGATCCTCCTCGGCCACCACGGCCGGGTGCGGGCCGCCTTCGGGTCGCACAACCTCCGCTCGCTCGCCTACGCCATGGCCACCGCCGAGGTGGCCGGGATACCGAGGAACGGCTACGAGGTCCAGCTCCTCTACGGCATGGCCGAGCCGGTGCACGAGGCGGTCCGCCAGATGGGAAGGCGGCTGCGGGTCTACGCGCCGATGGGCGAGCTCGTGCCAGGCATGGCCTACCTGGTCCGCCGCCTCCTCGAGAACACCTCGAACGAGAGCTTCGTCCGCCGCCGCTTCGCCGAGGGCCAGAACGTCGCCGACCTGCTCATCCGTCCCAGGCTGCCCGGCCGCGCCCGCCGCCTGGCTCGAAAGAGCGGCGCCCTTGAGCCGGCCGCCCTCTCCCGGCGGCCGGTGACAGACGCCAAGCACCCGGTCGACTACGAGCCCGAGCCGCTGGCGGAGTGGTTCCGCCCCGAGGTGCGCCGGGAGATGGGAAGCGCCGTCGCCGAGACAGGCAGGGGCCTCGGCCTCTTTGTGCCTGCCCGCATCGCCGGCAAGGACGTCCAGACCGAGCGGCGCATCATCTCGGTCGATCCCTCCGACCCGGCCGTCGTCGTGGCCACGTCGGCCTCCGCCGGCCCGGTGGAGGTCGAGCAGGCGGTGACCTCGGCCGACCGGGCCTTCCGGGACTGGTCGCGCCGCCCGCAGGCGGTTCGCTCCGAGGTGATGTTCAAAGCGGCCGCCTGGCTGAGGGAGAAGCGCTTCGAGGCGGCCGCCCTGCAGGTCTTCGAGGCGGGAAAGGGCTGGGCGGAGGCCGACGGGGACGTCTGCGAGGCCATCGACTACCTCGAGTACTACGGCCGGGAGGGCCTCCGGCTGGCCGAGGGCGGCAAGGTGCAGTCGCCGCCGGGAGAGAACAACCGCCTCAGCTACAGGGGCCGGGGCGTGCAGGTCGTCATTGCTCCCTGGAACTTCCCCCTCGCCATCCCGACTGGGATGACCGTGGGGGCCCTCGTCACCGGCAACACCGTCGTGCTGAAGCCGGCCGAGCAGACCCCGGCCACCGCCCAGCTGCTCGTGCGGGCCCTCCTCGAGGGGGGGCTGCCCGACGACGTCCTCTCGTTCCTGCCCGGCGTCGGCGAGGAGATCGGCGACGCCCTCATAACCCACCCCGCGGTCTGCGGGGTGTCCTTCACGGGCTCGAAGGCGGTCGGGCTCCACCTGAACGAGCTCGGGGCCCGCACGGTGCCCGGCCAGCGGGAGGTGCGGCGGGTCTTCGCCGAGATGGGCGGGAAGAACGCCCTCATAATCGACTCGGATGCCGATCTCGACGTGGCGGTGCCGGCCGCCGTCCAGTCCGCCTTCGGCTTCGCCGGCCAGCGCTGCTCGGCCGCCTCGCGGGTGGTGGCGGTCTCCTCCATCTACGAAGCCTTCCTCGAGCGCTTCGTCGAGGCTGCCAGGGCACTTCGCATCGGACCGCCGAGCGACATGTCGACCGAGATGGGGCCGGTCATCGACGAGGACGCCCTGAAGCGGATCACCGGCTGGCAGGAGGGGGCCGGACGCTTCGGCGAGGTCGTCCTGCAGCGAGACGACCTCCCCTCACGGGGCTACTTCGTCGGCCCGACCATCGTCGCCAACGTCTCGCCCACCTCCGAGCTGGCCCAGGTCGAGATCTTCGGCCCGGTGGTGGCCGTCACGCGGGCCGAGAGCTTCGAGCAGGCCGTCGAATTCGCCAACACGGCCGAGTACGCCCTCACGGCCGGCATCGTCTCGCGCTCGCCCGCCCACATCTCCCATGCCGCCGAGGAGCTCGATGCCGGCAACATCTACATCAACCGGACGATCACGGGGGCAGTCGTCGGCCGCCAGCCCTTCGGGGGCCACAAGATGTCCGGCTTCGGCCAGAAGGCGGGCGGCCCCGACTACCTCTTCCAGTTCGTCGAGCCCCGCGTGGTGACAGAGAACACCATGCGCCAGGGTTTCGCCCCCGTCGATCCGCCCGACGAGCACTGAGCCGCCGGCGGGCGGCTCAGAAGGCGAGCAGCTCCCGGGCGGCCCTCTCGATGTCGTCCACCTGCGGCAGGATGGCTGTCTCGAGGGTCGGCTCGTAGGCGACGAAGGTGTCGGTGGCGGCCACCCGGCGGACGGGGGCGTCGAGGTCGGCGAAGCACTCGTCGGCGATGAAGGCGGCCACCTCGCCGCCGAAGCCGCCCGTGAGGACGTCCTCGTGCACCACGAGGGCCCGCGAGGTCTTCCCGACGGTGCGGGCGACTGCCTCTTTGTCCCAGGGCACGATGGTGCGCAGATCGATCACCTCGACCTCCTTGCCCTCGGCGGCCAGCTTGTTTGCGGCGTCGATGGACTTCTGCACGGTGGCGCCCCAGGTGATGATGGAGAGGTCGCTTCCCGCCCGCGCCGTGCGCGCCCGGCCGACCGGCACGACGTAGTCGGGCGGCGGGAAGGGGTCCATGGCGTACTTCTGGCGCAGCAGGTGCTTGTGCTCCAGAAAGAGCACAGGGTCCTCGCAGCGGAAGGCGGCGCGGAGCATCCCGGCGGCGTCGGCAGCCCGGGAGGGGAACATCACTATCAGCCCCGGCATGTGGGCGAAGATCGACTCGCCGCACTGGGAGTGCCAGAGCGAGCCTCCCCGCACGTAGCCGCCGATGGCCACCCGGATGACGAGGGGGACCGTGAAGCGGCCCTCCGAGCGCCACCTCGTCGTGGCCGCCTCGGCCCTGATCTGGTGGGTGGCCGGCCAGATGTAGTCGAAGAACTGGATCTCGGCGCAGGGCTTGAGGTTGCGCAGGGCCTGCCCGATGCCCCGGCCGACGATGTTGGCCTCGGCAAGGGGCGTGTTGTAGCAGCGGGCGACGCCGAAGGTCTTCTGCAGGCCGTGGGTGGTGCCGAAGACACCGCCCTTTCCCTCCACCTGGTCGACGACGTCCTCGGGAGCGTCGGCCACGTCCTCGCCGAAGACGCGGATCCGCTCGTCTTTGCCCATGAGCTCGTGCAAGGTGAGCCGGATCGTGTCGCCGATGCCGAGCGGCTCGCCCCGGTCCACGAGCTCGCCGCTCGGGTCGGCCGGGTGCGGGCTGGCGCTGGCGGCCACCGGCTCACCCGGGTCGGCGATCTCGGGCAGGGCGAGCACGTGCTCGCGGATGCGCGCCGGGTCGGGCCGGGCCGCCGCCAGGGCCTCCCGCGCTGCTGCTGCCACTAGCTCTTTCGCCTCCTGGCGGATGGCGGCTGCCTCCTCGGCGCCGAGCACGCCTCCCGCCACCAGCTCGGACTCGAGGCGGTCGATCGGGTCGTGGCTCGCCTCGAGCGCCAGCTCCTCCGGGGCGCGGTACTTGGCCTGGGTGTCCTGGGAGGAGTGGGAGTAGGGACGGGTCACTGTGGCGTGGATGAGGCCGGGGCCCTCGCCGGCCCGGATGCGGGCGATGGCCTCGGCCCCCTTTTGCCGGGAGGTGAAGTAGTCCGTCCCGTCGAACTTCGTGACGGCGAGCCCCCGGAAGCCCGCCACCAGCTCCGAGACGGGCGCGGGCGCCTGGTCGGAGGCCCGCACCGAGATGGCGTAGCCGTTGTCGGCCACGAGGAAGAGCACCGGCAGGTGGAGGCGGCAGGCGGTGTTGAGGCTCTCCCAGAACTCGCCCTCGGAGGTGGCGCCCTCACCGAGGGAGACGTAGGTCACCTCGTCGCCGAAGGCCTGGCAGTCAGGCAGCTGGCGGGAGGCGATGTAGCGGGCCGCCTCGGCGCAGCCGACGGCCGGCAGGCACTGGCTGCCGGTCGGGCTCGTCTGGGAGACGATGTTGTGGCGGACCGAGCCCCAGTGCGAGGGCATCTGGCGGCCGCCCGAGTTGGGGTCCTCGGCCGAGCCGACCGCCTGCAGGAGGATGTCGCGGGGGCTGATGCCGAGGCCGAGCACGAGCGCCTGGTCCCTGTAGTAGGGGAAGAACCAGTCGTAGCCGGGCCGCAGGGAGCGGGCGAGGGCGAGCAGGAGGACCTCATGTCCGGCGCCCGAGATCTGGAAGAAGACGCGGGACTGCTTCTGCAAGGTGATCTCGCGGTCGTCGAGCGCCCGTGAGACGCAGGCGAGGTGGAAGTCCTCCACCAGCTCCTTGCGGCTCACCCCTCTGAACTGCTCGGGGCCCAGCTGCCCCTCGCTCGCCACCTGGTCCGGGCCCTCGTGCGACGGCGCCTCGCGCCCGGTCGCGGCCTCCCGCCTCGCCCCGGGGCCAAGGGCTCCCTCCGATCCGGGGACCTGGCGGGAGGACCCGCGGTCGCGCCTTGCCAATCTCGCCATAACTACGACTCCTCCTGGCCAAGCCCCGGTCCAGCTCTCTGGCCGGCCTGCCTCCGCGGGACAGCGCCACCTTATTGCGTGACGTCCCGAGCTGCCGCCCCAAACGGGCTGGAGAGGCGGGGCAAGTGGCGCCGACACATAGAGTGCAGCAGCAGTTGCCGAGGGGCCGCTGCGGCCGGGAGGGAGGCGGCGTCATGCGCACGAGGCTGACCGAGATGCTCGGGGTGAGCCACCCCGTCATGCTGGCGGGCATGGGCGGGGTCTCCTACGCCCCGCTCGTGGCGGCGGTCTCGGAGGCGGGCGGCTTCGGCTGCCTCGGCGCTTCGACCATGTCCCCCGAGGAGATGGTCGAGCAGATGCGGGAGGTCCGCCGCCGCACCGACAAGCCCTTCGGAGTCGACCTGCTCACCGCCATGCCGGGCGACCTCGAGGGCCAGGTGCGGCTCGTGATCGAAGAGGGCGCCTCGGTCTTCGTCGCCGGCCTCGGCGTCCCCTCCGAGGTCGTGTCGATCTGCCATGACGCCGACGTGCTCGTGGTCAACATGTGTGGCAAGGTCGAGCACGCCCGGCGGGCGGTGGCGGCCGGCTGCGACCTCGTGGTGGCCCAGGGCACCGAGGCGGGCGGCCACACCGGCACCGTCGCCACCTTCCCCCTCGTCCCCCAGATCGTCGACGCCGTCGGCGCCGAGGTGCCGGTCGTGGCCGCCGGCGGCATCTTCGACGGCCGCGGGCTGGCGGCCGCCCTGGCCCTCGGGGCGGTCGGCGTCTGGGTCGGCACCCGCTTCATCGCCACCCCGGAGGCCCGGGCCGTGCCGGGCTACAAGGAGAAGCTGGTGGCGGCGCGGGAGGACTCCACCGTCGTCAGCCGGGCCTACTCGGGAAAGACCATGCGGGTGCTCGCCAACTCCTACACCCGCTACTTCGAGGAGAACCCGGACGAGCTCGAGCCCTTCCCCGGCCAGCTGCGCCGGTCGAGCGGCGACAACGCCTTCCATCTCGGCGGCGGCCCGGAGACCGCCGGCATCGACCCCGAGAAGGAGGCCTACCCGGCCGGGCAGGGCACCGGCGCCATCAGCGAGCTCGTGCCGGCCGGCGAGCTCGTGCGCCGCTTCGTCGAAGAGGCCGAGGCCGCCATCGCCGGCCTCCCGAGATAGCAGGCAAGGAGAGCGAGATGAGCGAGATGAGCGAGCCGACCGCCCCCCGAGAGCAGGAGCCGCCGGTGCTGAGGGAGCGCCACGGCCGCGTCGAGCTGGTGCGCCTCAACAGGGAGAAGGCTCGCAACGCCATCGACGGCCCGACGACCAAGGCGCTCGACGCCATCTTCGACGAGCTGGCAGAGGACGACGACGTCTGGGCCGTCGTGCTCACCGGAAGCGGCGAGCGCGCCTTTTGTGCCGGCATGGACCTGAAGGCCTTCGCCAGCGGGCAGGCCGGCGACATCTTGGCCTCGAAGAACGGCTTTGCCGGCCTGGCGGCCCGCCGCTTCGAGAAGCCGCTCGTGGCGGCGGTGAACGGCCCCGCCCTCGCCGGTGGCTTCGAGATCGTCCTCAGCTGCGACCTCGTCGTGGCGGCCGAGCACGCCACCTTCGGCATCCCCGAGGTGAAAAGGGGCCTCGTGGCGGCCGGGGGCGGCCTCATCCGCCTCGAGAGGGTCCTCCCGCGCAACATCGCCCTCGAGATGGCGCTCACGGGCGAGCCCATCAGCGCCGCCCGGGCCGCCGCCCTCGGCCTCGTCAACAGGGTCGTGCCCGGCACCGAGGTCGTCGGGACCGCCCTCGAGCTGGCCGAGGCCATCTGCAACAACGCCCCCCTCGCCGTGCGGGCCTCGAAGGAGATCATGCGCCGGGCCCGCGACCTCGACGAGGCGGCCGCATGGAAGATGAACGGCGAGCTCACCCTCCCCGTCTTCACGAGCAAAGACGCCATAGAGGGCGCCACCGCCTTCTCCGAACGGCGCCAGCCCCGCTGGCAGGGAGCCTGAGGCGAGTCCCCGCCATCCCCCGGCGCGATTAGGGTTGGAGGCGTAGAAGGGAGGGCGTGTGCTCACCGCAGAAATCTTTGGCCCGGATCTCATCATCGTCATCGTCGTAGCCGTGATTGTGCTGCTGTTCGGCGGGAGCAAGCTCCCCAAGCTGGCCCGTGGCATCGGGAGCGCCTCACACGAGTTCAAAAAGGGCCTCGAGGAGGGGGCCAACGAGTCGCGGGGCGAAGCTGTCGGCCCCGGCACCGCCTCGGTCCCGCCGGCCGTCCCCGGCGCTGAGGCCGTCCCTCCGAAGGACACGAGCGCCAGCTGAGAAAGCAGATGGGCTGGCTGGCCCATTTGATCGTCGACGCCGCCCTGGCGCTCGGCCTGCTCATAGCCGGAGTGCACGGCAAGGGGGCGGACTACTACGTCTTGGACGGGGCGGGTGCCTACCTCGCCGTGGCGGCGATCGTCACCGCCGGCCGGGGCAGGACGAGGCGGCGCCGGCCCCGGCTGGTCCACCGCCTCCTCGACGGCGTGCTGGCGGTCCTCCTCTTCGCCTCGCCCTTCCTCGTCCATCTCGCCCAGGCCGGCCTCGACGTCTTCGCCACCGCCATGGCCGAGGTGATCGGCCTCATCTTGCTGCGCGACGCCCTCGTCACGCGAGAGCCGCCCCCGGCTTTCTCCCGGGCCGGTGCCATCGAGGCGCAGGCCCGGGAGGCCGGGCCTGCGCCGGCGGGGGGGAGGCAGGGCTCTGTCGCCCGCCGCCTGGGGCGGGGGGCGGCCGGCGTCCGGGCGGAGGTGC
>JAJYQK010000169.1 GCA_021794645.1 Actinomycetes bacterium | reverse complement strand
TCGGATGCGCTCATCTGCCACCAGTGCATCGACGAGCTCGTCGAGGTCGCCCATGAGGACCTTGTCGAGCTTGTAGAGGGTGAGGTTGATCCGGTGGTCGGTGACCCGGTTCTCCTTGAAGTTGTAGGTGCGGATCTTCTCCGAGCGGCCGCCGCTGCCCACCTGCGCCTTGCGCTCCCTCGCCAGCTCGGCCTCCTGACGGCTCCGCTCGAGCTCGTAGAGGCGGGCGCGCAGGACCTGCAGGGCCCGCGCCCTGTTCTGGATCTGGCTCTTCTCGTCCTGCATGGCGACGACGAGACCGGTCGGCAGGTGGGTGATGCGCACCGCCGAGTCCGTCGTGTTGACCGACTGCCCGCCCGGGCCCGTCGAGCGGTAGACGTCGATGCGCAGCTCGTTCGGGTCGATCTCGATCTCGACTTCGTCGGCCTCCGGCAGCACGTTCACGGTGGCCGAGGAGGTGTGGACGCGCCCCTGCGACTCGGTCACGGGCACACGCTGGACCCGGTGGGTGCCGGCCTCGTGGCGCAGCCGCTGCCAGGCGTCCTCGCCCTTCACGAGGAAGGTCACCGAGTCGACCCCGTTCAGCTCGGACTGGCGGAGGTCGAGCACCTCGACCCGCCAGCCCCGCCGGTCGGCGTAGCGCAGGTACATGTCGTAGAGGTCCTTGGCAAAGAGGTTCGCCTCCTCGCCCCCTTCTGCCCCCCGGATCTCGACGATCACGTTGCGGCCGTCGTTGGGGTCCTTCGGCAGCAGCAGGAGGCGCAGCTCGTCCTCGAGGCGGGCGATGGAGGACTCGGCCGCCTCGAGCTCGGCCTGGGCCAGCTCCCGTTCGGGTCCGTTCGACTCGCTGTGCAGCTGGCGGGCCGTCTCGAGGTCGGCCTCCGCCGACTCGAGCTGGCGCAGGGCGCGCACGACCGACTCCAGCTCCTTGTGGCGGCGCGACAGCTCGGCCAGGAGCCGGGGGTCGCTCCCGATGTCGGGTTGGGAGAGGCGGCTGAGTACTTCCTCGTACTCGGCCTCGAACTCAGGGAGCCGCTCGAGCACGAGATGAGGCTAGGCCGGCGCTCAGGCCTTCCGCTTCGCCTTGCGCTGGCCGTAGCGGCGCTCGAAGCGCTCCACCCGGCCGCCGGTGTCGACGAGCTTCTGCTTGCCCGTGTAGAAGGGGTGGCACTCGTTGCACAGCTCGACATGCAGGTCGGCCTTGGTCGAGCGCGTCTCGAAGGTGTTCCCGCACGAGCAGTGGACGGTCGCCGTCACGTAGTTCGGGTGGATGTCCGTTTTCATAGCAACTCCATTCTAGGCCGGGTCAGACCTTCCCCAACTGGGCCTTCTCAGCGGGGGCTCGCCCCGGTAGCTTGACCAGCACCGGAGAGAAAGGGGTCTGGCCCGTGATCAAGGGATTCAAGAACTTCCTCATGCGAGGCGACGTGGTCGTCGTCGCCATCGGACTGGTGGTGGCGCTGGCCTTCAGCACCCTGATCCACTCCTTCACGACGTCGGTGATCAACCCGCTGATCACCCGGGCGCAGGGCTCCCACTCGGTCGGCCTCGGCTGGCAGCTCGGGGCCAAGGGCCACAAGCCGACCTTCGTCGACATGGGCGCCTTCATCTCGGCCATCATCTACTTCATCATCTTCATGGCCGTCGTCTACCTGGCGATCGTCGTCCCCTACCGGGTGGTGATGGCCCGGCGGGGAAAGGCCGTCTTCGGCGAGCCGGAGCCCACGAAGACCTGCCCGGCCTGCCTCTCTGACGACCTGCCGGTCGGGGCGAGCAAGTGCAAGTACTGCGCCACCGACCAGCCGCCTGCCGCCGTGGCCGACTCGGCCGAGGTCTCCTCGGCGTGAGCCTGACCGGCGCCTAGTTGGAGGGCGTCGGCGCCTGGGCGATCTCGCGGAGGAACTCGTCGTTCGAGCGGGTCGTCTTGATCTTGTCCATCAACAGCTCGAGACCCGCTGACGAGTTGCCCTCGGCGCCGAGGGCGCTCAGGACCCGGCGGAGCTTCCAGACCTGCTGCAGCTGGTTGCGGTCGAAGAGGAGCTCCTCGTGCCGGGTCGAGCTGGCGTTGACGTCGATCGCCGGGTAGATGCGGCGCTCGGCCGTCCGGCGGTCGAGGCGCAGCTCCATGTTGCCCGTCCCCTTGAACTCCTCGAAGATGACCTCGTCCATCTTCGAACCGGTCTCGACGAGCGCCGTGGCAAGGATGGTGAGAGAGCCGCCCTCTTCGATGTTGCGGGCCGCCCCGAAGAACTTCTTCGGCGGGTAGAGGGCACCCGAGTCGACGCCACCGGACATGATGCGCCCGGTGGCCGGCTGGGCGAGGTTGTAGGCCCGGGCCAGCCGGGTGATGCCGTCGAGGATGATGACGACATCGCGCCCCAGCTCGACCAGGCGCTTGGCCCGCTCGATGGTGAGCTCGGCGACCGCCGTGTGCTCGTCCGAGGGGCGGTCGAAGCTCGAGGCGATCACCTCACCGCGGACCGAGCGCCGCATGTCGGTCACCTCTTCGGGCCGCTCGGCCACGAGCAGCACCATCAGGTGGACATCGGGGTTGTTCGCCTCGATCGAGTGGGCGATCTGCTTCATGACGGTCGTCTTGCCGGCCTTGGGCGGGGAGACGATCATCCCTCGCTGTCCCTTGCCGATGGGCGAGATGAGGTCGACGATGCGGGCCGTCATGTTCGTCGGGTCGTCGGCCATCTCGAGGCGGAGGCGCTCGTCGGGAAAGAGCGGCGTCAGGTCCTCAAAGCGGGGGCGGCGGGCCGCCTCCTCGGCCGGCAGGCCACAGATCGTGTCGATGCGAAGGAGGGCCGGGTACTTCTCGCTGGCCCCGGCCGGCCGGCAGCCGCCCTCGATGGCGTCCCCCCGGCGCAGGTTGAAGCGGCGGGCCTGGGAGACCGAGACATAGACGTCCTTCGGGCTCGGCAGGTAGCCGGAGGTGCGAAGGAAGCCGTAGCCCTCCTCCCGCAGGTCGAGCAGCCCCTTCACCGGGACGAGCTCGCCGTGGTAGGGGGCGTCGGCCTGGCCGCCCTGACCCTGCGGCTCCCGCTCGCGGTCGCGGCCCCGGCGGCGGCGTGAGCGGCGGTTGCCGGCCTCTCCCTGCTGGTTGCCCTGGCCGCCACCTTGGTGGTTCTGGTTGCCCGGCCCGGGCTGGAACTGGCGCTCGCGCTGGGGGCGGCTCTGCGGCCGGCTCTCTGTCGTGCCGGCCGTGGCCGCCTCGGCCGCAGCCGCCTCGGTGCTGTGGCGGTCGTCGCCGCCCTCGGTGCCGCCGCGGTCCTCCCCGCCCTCACCGGCCCTCTCCTCGGCGGGCGCTGCTGCGACGGCTGCCGGCACCTCCGCCGGGCTGTCCTCGCCGACGGGCGCCTCGAGTACCTCCCCGTCGGGGAGCGCCTTCTTCGCCCGCGAGCGGGTGGCCCGGGGCTTGGCGGCCCGACCGTTGCTCGCGGCCTCGCTCCCGTCCCCATTCGTCGAGATCTCGGCGGCGGCCGGGGCGTGCCCGTTGCCGTTCTGGCTGGCCGGGTCGACCTCGACGCCGGCGGCCCGCAGGATCTGGTCGACGAGGTCGGCCTTTTTCACTCGGCTTGGTGGTTCGAGCGACATCGCCGTGGCAATGGCTCGCAGCTCATCGCTTGCCTTGCGCTCCAGTATCGAACGCTCGAGCTGCTCTGCGCTCATCGAGTTCCTCTCTCTTTTTGTGTAGCCGAATCTCGCCACCTCACGGCCGAGCGGGCGCTTGCCCATCGGCCGGGACGGTGAACGTTCCGGGTTTACTGCTGCCTCGCCGGCCCCCTCGGACCCGAGTGTCGATTGAAGCTCGGGACTCAGGCACTCGGCATGTCGCCGGTCCGCAGTCGATCGGAACCGCAAGAGGCCCGCCAACCGGGACGTCTCCTCGCTCCCTCCCGCCCGGTCGCTCCCCCATTCGAGGCAGCTAGCTGGACGGCGCAGGCTGCTTCGCGACGGCTAGCAACGGCGAGGCCGATCGTAATGCTGCGGGTGTCGCCGGGCAAGAATCCCTCCGGGAGCCCCTGCGGCACTGGAAGGCCACGTCCGCTGCGTAAAGGATACCGCCTTTCTCCCCGCCCCGTCGCGTCAGAGCCCGATCGCCCGTCTGACCGCAGCCAGATCCGCCTCGACCGCCTCGGGCACCCGCACCCGGCTGATGGCGAGATCGGGGTCCTTCAGGCCGTGCCCCGTGAGGACGCAGACGGCCCGGGAGCCTGCCGGCACCCCCCTTCTCAGCAAGCCGGCCACCGAGGCGGCCGAGGCGGCCTCGCAGAAGACAGACTCCTCTCGGGCGAGGAAGGAGTAGGCCGCCAGGATCTCCTCGTCGCTCACGGCGGCGATCTCGCCGCCCGACTCGGTTGCCGCCGCCACCGCCGCCGCCCAGGAGGCGGGGTTGCCGATGCGGATCGCCGTGGCGATCGTCTCGGGCTCCTCGACGGGGGCGCCCCGCACGATGGGGGCCGCCCCGGCCGCCTGGAAGCCGACCATGGCCGGCAGCCGGCTGGCCCGGCCGACCTCTTTGTACTTGAGGTAGCCCCGCCAGTAGGCGGTGATGTTGCCAGCGTTCCCCACCGGCACGAAGTGGAACTCCGGGGCGTCGCCGAGAGCGTCGACGATCTCGAAGGCCGCCGTCATCTGGCCGGCAATCCGGTCCGGGTTGACCGAGTTCACGACCGCCACCGGGTGGTCCTCGGCCAGGCGGCGCACCAGGCCCAAGGCGGTGTCGAAGTTCCCCCGCACCTGCACGACGCGGGCGCCGTGCACGAGAGCCTGCGCCAGCTTGCCAAGGGCGATGTGGCCGGCGGGGATGAGCACGGCGCAGGCGACGCCGGCCCGGGCGGCATAGGCGGCGGCCGAGGCCGAGGTGTTGCCGGTGGAGGCGCAGACGACGGCCTCGGCGCCGGCCGCCAGCGCCTTGGTCACCGCCAGGGTCATGCCCCTGTCCTTGAACGAGCCGGTCGGGTTGGCCCCCTCCACCTTCAGGTAGACCTCCGCCCCCACCTTCTCCGAGAGACGGGGGGCAAAGAGCAGCGGAGTGCCGCCCTCGAGCAAGGTGACGACGGGCGCCTTGTCCTCCACAGCAAGGAGGGGGCGATACTCCTCTATCACCCCGCGCCAGGGAGGGCGCCCGTTCACCTCGCCTCCTCCTCGCTCCCGACCAGGCGGAGCAGGCAGGTGACCCGCTCGACGCTCTCGAGCTGCTCGAGACCGGCGGCGGTCGCCTGCACGTCGGCCTCGAGAGCTGTGTGGGTGACGAAGACCAGGCGGGCCTCGTGCCTGAGGCCGACCTGTTCCATCGAGCGGATGGAGACACCGCAGCTCCCGAAGACGGTGGCCACCGCCGCCAGCACGCCAGGACGATCGAGCACCTCCAAGGAGAGGTAGTACTGGCTCCTCAGCTCCGAGATCGGCCGCAGCCGGGTGGTCCGCCGCCGGCTCGTGCGGGGGCGGCTCTGCTCGCGCAGGTGATGGGCCGCCTCGATCACGTCGCCGAGCACGGCACTCGCCGTCGGCCGCCCGCCCGCTCCCCTCCCGTAGACCATCAGCTCGCCGGCCGCCTCGCCCTCGACGAACACTGCGTTGAAGGAGTCCCGCACGCTCGCCAGGGGATGAGCCCGCGGGATCATCGCCGGGTGGACACGGACCGAGACGGGCTCATCCTCACCCTCCCGCTCGGTGATGGCGAGGAGCTTCACCTCGTAGCCGAGCCGCTTGGCGAAGTCGATGTCGCTCGCCCCGACAGAGGTGATGCCCTCGCGATAGACATCGCTCGAGACGACCTCCGCGTCAAAGGCGATGGCGGCCAGAATGGCAGCCTTGGCGGCGGCGTCGTAGCCCTCGACGTCCGCGCTCGGCTCGGCCTCGGCATAACCGAGAGCCTGGGCCTCGGCGAGCGCCGCCCCGTAGCCGATCCCCTCTTCACTCATGCGGGTGAGGATGTAGTTCGTCGTGCCGTTGACGATCCCCATGATGCGGACGATCCGCTCGCCGGCGAGGGAGTCCTTCAGCAGCCGGACGAGGGGGATGGCGCCGGCGACGGACGCTTCGTAGAGGAAGTCCACCCCGGAAGCCTCAGCCGCGGCCGCCAGCTCACCGTGGCAGGCGGCGACGAGCTCCTTGTTCGCCGTCACAACCGGCTTTCCCGCCTCGAGGGCGGCCAGCACGAGAGAGCGGGCCGGCTCGACGCCGCCCATGAGCTCCACCACGAGCTCGACCTCGGCGTCGGCGACGACGGCCCAGGGGTCGGCCACCAAGAGCCCTCCGAGACCGCTGCCGCCGAGGCCCGGCCGGGGCCGCGAGGGATCGCGGACCGCCACCTTCACGACCTCGAGCGGCATGCCAGTCCGGCTCGCCACACCCGACTGGCCGTCGGCCACTATCGAGAAGAAGGCGGCTCCGACGTTGCCGCAGCCGAGCAGGCCGATGCGGACCGGCGCCGGGAGCTGGGCGGGCGCCCCGGCTTGGGACGGCTGGCTCATCCCGGCAGGGTACAAGGGGCCGAGGGCGCTCACGCCTCGAGGGCGAGCAGGTCCTCGCTGGTCTCGCGGCGGATGACGAGGCGGGCCTGGCCGTCGGCGACGAAGACGACGGCCGGCCGGCCGATGCGGTTGTAGCTGGAGGCCATCGAGTAGCCGTAGGCACCCGTTACTGGTGTGGCGAGGATGTCTCCCACGACAAGGTCGCCGGGCAGCCTGGCATCCTCGACGAGGACGTCGCCTGACTCGCAGTGCTTGCCGACCACCCGGGCAGGCAGCGGGCGGGCCGCTTCGGGCGAGCGCGGCAAGAAGGCCTCGTACCCGCTCCCGTAGAGGACCGGGCGGGGGTTGTCGCTCATGCCGCCGTCGACGGCCACGTAGGTGCGGAGCCCGGACAGCCGCTTCATTGTCCCGACCCGGTAGGGCGTCAGCGCCGCCGTGGCGACTATCGCCCGGCCCGGCTCGGCGGTCACCTTCACACTGGGGGGAAGCCCCGCCGCCAGACAGGCAGCCCGCACGACCGAGGCCCACTCGGCCACCGACGGGGCCTCCTCGTCGTTGAGGTAGGCGACGCCGAGGCCGCCCCCGACGCACAGCTCGCGCAAGCCGTGGCGAGCCACGAAGGGCGCCAGGGCGGCCACCTCGCGGGCATAGGCGTCGGTCCGGAAGATCTGGCTGCCGATGTGGGCATGGACACCGACCACCTCGACGCCGGCGATGGAGCCGAGCGCCGAGACAGCCGCCTCGGCCGCCCCGGCCGAGAGGCTGAAGCCGAACTTGGAGTCCTCCTGCCCGGTCATGACGTACTCGTGGGTGTGGGCCTCGACGCCGGGGGTGACGCGGACGAGCACCTGCAGGGCGGTCGGTGCCCGGCCGGAGAGGAGCGAGGCCAGGCGCCCGATCTCGTCGAAGGAGTCGACGACGAGGCGCCCGACGCCCGCCTCGCAGGCGGCGGCGAGCTCCTCTTCGGACTTGTTGTTGCCGTGCATGACGAGGCGCTCGCCCGGCACGCCGGCAGCCAGGGCGACTGCCAGCTCGCCGCCGCTGGCGACGTCGAGCATCATCTGCTCCTCGTGGGCGAGGGCGGCCATCGCCTTGCACAGAAAGGCCTTCGTGCCATAGGCGATGCCCGGGCCGAAGGCTGCCAGCGCCTGGCGGCAGCAGGAGCGAAGATGCGCCTCGTCGTAGACGAAAAGGGGCGTCCCGAACCTATCTGCCAGCTCAAGCAGCGAGAGGCCGCCGATGGAGAGGTCGCCGGCAGCTGTCTTCTTGGCGGTGAGAGGAAGGAGGTGGCGCCCGATCGGAGCCTCGGACGGGCTCACATCTCCTCAGGAGCGTGCACGCCGAGCAGGCGGAGGGAGATCGCCAACCCGATGCGGGCGGCCTCGACCAAGAGGAGGCGGGCCTGGGTCAAGCGCGGTGGGACATCTTCTCCCATCACGTAACAGTCGTGGTAGAAGCCGTGGAAGCTCCCGGCCAGGGCCCGCGCCCAGTTCGTGACCTTGTAGGGAGCCCGCTCTGTCGCCGCCTCGGCGACGACCCGCGGCAGTTCGGCCAGCTGACGGAGGAGGTCGAGCTCGCGGGGATGGACGAGGAGGGTGAGGTCGACCTGGTCGAGGGGGCAGCGCTCAACACCGCGCTCGGCGGCGACCCGGCCGATGGAGGCGATGCGGGCATAGGCGTACTGCACGTAGTAGACGGGATTCTCCATCGACTCCCGCTTGGCAGCGTCGATGTCGAGCGTCGTCGCCTGATCGATCGACGAGAGGAGGGACATGAGCCGGGTGACGTCGGGGCCGAGCTCGTCGATGAGGAAGTCGAGCGAGACGAAGTGCCCCGAGCGCTTCGACATCCGCTCTCCCACGAGCGAGACGAGCTGACCGAGGCGGACCTCGAGGCGTGCTGGATCGACACCGAGAGCGGCCACGCCTGCTTTGAGCGAGGCGACCTGGCCGTGGTGGTCCGCCCCGAGGACGTCGATCACCCGGTCGAAGCCGCGGGTGAGGAACTTGTCGCGGTGGTAGGCGATGTCACCGGCAAGGTAGGTGGCGTCGCCGTTCGACTTGACGAGCACCCTGTCCCGGCTGTCGCCGAAGTCGGTGGACCGCAGCCAGACGGCACCGTCCTCCTCGTAGACGTGGCCCTTCTGGCGGAGGAGCTCGATCGTGTCGGCCACCCGGCCGCTCTCTTCGATGGAGGCCTGCGAGTACCACTCGTCGAAGTGGATGTCGATCCGCGCCAAGGTCGTCTTGATGTCAGCGAGGATCCGCTCGCTCGCCCACCGGCCGGCCTCGAGCACGTCCTCGGGACCCTCGTAGGCGCTCGCCAGCTCGAGGACGTACTCACCCTGGTAGCCCCCTTCGGGCGGGGCCTCGCCCCGACGGCGGGCAAGGAGGCTCTCGCCGAGCGACCTCATCTGGCCACCGGTGTCGTTGACGTAGTACTCCCGAGAGACCTGCCAGCCGGCCCGTCCCATCACCCGGGCGAGCGAGTCGCCGTAGGAGCCGAACCAGCCGTTGCCGACGTGCACCGGGCCGGTGGGGTTGGCGGAGACGAATTCGATCTGGACCCGCTCACCTCCGCCCAGGTCGGAGGCGGCGTAACCCTCTTCCCCGGCTGTCACCACCTCTCTCAAGATCTCGTGGAGCCAGCCGGGGCCGAGACGAAAGTTGACGAAGCCCGGGCCGGCTGTCTCGATCGTCTCCACGAAGCGGGGAGGAGCTGACCGCAGGGCTGCCGCCAGCTCCTCGGCGAGCTGGCGGGGGTTCGTGCCCGCCTGCTTTGCCTGCGAGAGGGCGACGTTCGACGACCAGTCCCCGTGCTCCAGGCGCTGGGGGCGCTCAAGGTGGACCTCAGAGCCGGGCAGCTCGATGCCGAGGGTGGCAAGGCCGGCGGAGACGGCCTCTCGTAGCTCCTCTTGTATCCCCATGCCTCGATGAGGATGGCTGAAGCACGGCTAGCATGCAAACGGCAGGTTGGGGCGCCTGTAGTGCGCGCCCCCAGAGCTAGTTGCCCTCGTAGCTCAGTGGATAGAGCACCGGCCTCCGGAGCCGGGTGCGCAGGTTCGAGTCCTGCCGAGGGCGCCGATCGCGCCAGAGCGCGAACCTTCGGTTCCGCGCTGCCTGGCACGCGGAACCACGGTACGACGCGGTCGCGACCTTCGACGCGGATCTCGTGGACGAGGGCTTGGAGGAGCGCCTTCCGGGCCGGCACGGAACCGGTCTTGAGGCTCTTCTCGATCTGGTGCCGCGTCGCCGCGAGTTCGTCGGCGTCGGGCGCCGTGAGCGACACCTGCTCGATGGCGACGACCAGCTCCTCGCGCCGGGCTCGTAGCTCGCTCACCTTCGCGGCGAGCTGCTCCAGCCGCTTGCCGCACTGGGCCTCCGACAGCGTGCCGGCCTCGAACGCCGAGAGGTAGCGCTCGATGGCGTCCTCGGCCTTGGTGATCTCGGCGTCGACGACGACGAGTTCATTGTCGTGGTTCGCCCGCCGGGAGCGGGCCCGGTGTCGGGTGGCCAAAACGGCCTTGTCGAAGAGATCGGTTCGCTCGTATACGTGGAGCAGCGAGTCGAGGATCGCCGCGTCCAGCTCTTCGGCCGGCAGGCGCTCGGCGTTGCAGAACTTGGTGCCGTAGCGCTGGCGGGAGAAGCACGTGTAGTAGCGGTACCGGTAGCGGTTGCCGACGGCCGAGGTCCCGACGAAGTGCTTGCCGCAGCGGGCGCAGACGACGAGTCCGGCGAGGAGGAACGGCGAAGT
>JAJYQK010000085.1 GCA_021794645.1 Actinomycetes bacterium | reverse complement strand
CTGAACAGCTGGCACGGTCCTCGCCTCGGCGACCCTGACACAGCCATGTGGTTCACTGCCCGCAGCAGCGGTCGCGCATCGGACTTCAGTGAACTGGGGGGCGAACTTCGGTGAAGTCCATCTTGAGCCTGGGAGGAGAATCGAACTCCTGACCTACGCATTACGAGTGCGTTGCTCTGCCGACTGAGCTACCCAGGCAACCCGCCGTCGGGCGGACCCCAGAATGCTAGGCGATGTCGCGGTGAGACCGACCGGCCCTCAGAAGGCGCCGGCGAAGTCGGCCACCAGGTCCTCTGTGTTCTCTATGCCGGGGCTCACCCGTATGAGGCCGTCGCTCAGGCCCGCCCCACGGCGGACCTCGGCGGGCACCTGGCGATGGGTGGTAGAGGCAGGGTGGCAGACGAGGGTGTGGGTGCCGCCGAGGGAGGCCCCGATCCAGGAGAGGCGGAGCCGGGCGCACCACTTCTCTGCTGCCGTCGCTCCATCGGCGATCTCGAAGGAGAACATGCTGCCCCCGGCAAAGCCGAACTGTCGCTCGGCAACCTGGCGCTGGGGATGGCTCTTCAGTCCGGGGTAGTGCACGGCGGAAACCTCCGCTCGGGTCGAGAGCAGCTCTGTCAGCGCTGCGGCGTTCTCGCACATCCGCCCCATGCGCAGCTCGAGGGTCTCGGCACCCCGCAGGCAGAGCCAGGCCTCGAAGGGAGCCATGGCGCCTCCGGTGTCGAGCGCCACCTTGCGGAGTGCCGCCCTGTCCTTCGCCGAGCAGCAGACTGCGCCGGCCACGACGTCTGAGTGGCCGGCGATCATCTTCGTGACCGAGTGGATCACGAACTCGAAGCCGAGCGCCGCCGGATTGCAGAGGAGGGGGGAGGCAAAGGTGTTGTCGACCGCTGCCGGGACGCCGGCCCTGTCACAGGCCGCCTTCAGAGCAGCGAGGTCGGCGACGCTGCAAAGAGGGTTGGCGATCGTCTCGCAGTAGAAGAGGGCCGCCCCGGGGAGTGCCTTCTCGACCGCCGCGACGTCGTGGGGATCGACGAAGTCCACTTCGATCCCGTAGCGGGGCAGCACACTCGCGAAAAAGGAGTAGGTGCCCCCGTAAAGCTCCTTGCTCGCCACCAGCCTGTCGCCTGCCCCGGCCTGGCTGAGGCAGACCGAGTTAATCGCCGACATCCCAGAGGAGAAAGCGAAGCAGGCCTCGGTTCCCTCGAGGCTTGCCAGCACGCGCTCGAAGGCCTCGACGGTCGGGTTCCCGTATCCCCGACCATAGGCATAGCCGGCCTTTGCCCCCGAGAGCACCTCCGCGAACTCCTCTCCGGAGTCGAAGCCCCAGGTGGAGGTCTGGAAGATCGGGACGCTCGTCGGTCGCTGCTCCGGCATGGCCACCGTGGCCTCGTGGACTGCACGCGTGCTGAAGCCAGCCCCGCTCCCCCGGGTGGCCGAGGGGTCGGCCGTCAAGCCAGCACCTCGGTCCGCAGCTCACGTTTCAGCACCTTGCCGGCAGGGTTCCTCGGCAGCTCGCCTTCGTAGAAGAAGACGTGAGCCGGCACCTTGAAGGCCGCCAGCCGCTCACCGACGTGGGCCCGCAGCTCATCGGCGGTGAGAGCGCAGCCTGGCCTCACCACGACTACTGCCCCCACCTCCTCGCCGAGCACCTCGTGGGGCACCCCGATGACAGCCGCGTCCGCCACAGCAGGGTGCTCGAAGATGGCCGCCTCGACCTCGGCCGAGTAGACGTTCTCGCCGCCGCGGATGACCATGTCCTTGGCCCGGTCGACGATGTAGATGAAGCCTTCCTCGTCGAGTCGGGCGACATCGCCAGAGCGGAGCCAGCCGTCGCTGAACGAGAGGGCGGTCGCCTCCGGCTTGTTCCAGTAGCCACGGACGACGTTCGGCCCCTTTATCCACAGCTCTCCGACCTCGCCCGTGGGCACGTCCTCACCGTCCGGGCCGACGACGCGGACCTCGACGACGGGCACAGGAGGGCCGACCGAGTCCGGCTTGGCGAAGTAGTCCTCGCCCGAGTTGAGGCTCGTGACCGAGGAGGTCTCGGTCAGGCCGTAGCCGTTGGAGGCGCTCCCGGCGGGGAAGTGCTCTCTTATCTTGCGCAGCAGCTCCGGCGGGGCAGGTGCCCCGCCGTAGGCGACGGCCCGCACGCTCGAGGTGTCCCGCTTCTCGAAGTCAGGCGAGTCGATCACCTGCCAGGCCACCGTCGGCACGCCACCGAAGATGGTCACGCGCTCCCTCTCGATGAGCTCGAGGGCCCGCTCGGGATTGAAGCGGCGCATCATCACGAGCTTTCCGCCGATGGTCGTGGTGGGCACGAGGATCGCATGACAGCCGGTGGCATGAAAGAGCGGCACGGTGAGCAGGTAGGCGGTCTGCTCGTCGCCGTCGGCGGTCCTCTCGAGATGCTCTCGGCTCGCAGTGAGGTTCCCCCTGGCGTTGACGAAACCGAGGCTCATCAGGTTCGTGCAGATGTTGCGCTGGGTCCCGAGAGCCCCTTTCGGCTTGCCCGTGGTGCCTGAGGTGTAGAAGATCGTGGCGTTGTCGTCGGGTGAGATCTCTGCCGGCGGCAGGGTCGGCTCGGCTTCGGCATAGGCCGCCAGCAAGGACTCCATCTTCTCGACCTCACCCGAGGCGAGCAGGGAGGCGGCTCGCTCGAACCGCTCGTCCTCGTCGGGGCGGGCGACGATGCAGCACTCGAGCCCTCCGGCCCGAAGCTCGACGAGCTCGCCGGCCAGGCGCTCGAGCCGCTCGGCATCGAGCACTGCCACCTTGGAGCCGGAGTCCGCCAGGCCGTAGGCGAGCTCGGGCCCGGTCCACCAGGCGTTCAGCGGGACCACCACCGCCCCGATGGCGGCGGCTCCCCAGAAGGCGATCACCCACTCGGGGAAGTTGCGCATGGCGATGGCGACCCGGTCTCCAACCCTCACCCCGTGGCGTTCGACGAGGGCGTGGGCGAAGCTCGCTGCCATCTGGAAGTGCTCGGCGAACGAGAGCCTGTCGTCCTCGTAGACGAGGAAGGTGCGGTCGCCATAGCCCCGCGACAGCTCGAGAAGGGAGCGGAGCGAGGGTGGGCAGTTCTTCCAGACACGGGTGGGCCGGCCGTCGACGAGCTCCTCGGCGACCTCCCACATCTGGCCGGGCGCCGTCAGCTGGGCAGTGGCTTCGGCGATGCTGAGTGCCATCGGAGGGAGCGTACCTGGCCTCCCCTGAGGACGTTCCGGGCTACTTGGTGGAGATCGCCTCGCCGCGGGAGAGCTCGTGGACGAAGCGGTTGAGGGCCGTCTTGGTGATCGCTCCGAGGTAGACGGCGACGATGCGACCCTTGGCGTTGACGAAAGCCGTCGTCGGCAGCCCAGGAGCGTTGTACTTGAGGGCGAGGGAGGCGTTGTCCTCGCCGACCGGGTAGGTGGCTCCCACCTTGTGCAGGAGGGCGAGCGCCTGGCTCGCCGATGTGTCGTTCGTGTCCACGCCGATGAAGGGGACGACGTGCTCACGGGCCACGGCTGCCACGGCTGCCAGCTCCTGCTGGCAGGCCGTGCACCAGGAGGCCCAGAAGTTGACCACCGTCGGGTGGCCGACAGCGCCTCCGACCGAGACGTCCGGGCCGCCGCCGAGGCGGCGCAAGGTGGCGGTGGCCGCCAGGGGCTGGTGGCCGGCCCGATAGGTGAGGAGCTGGCTCCCCACCTTGTCTGTCAGCCTGGAGGAGTTGCTCGTCGCCACGAGGACGCCCGCCAGCACGAGCCCGGCCAGCGCCAGCACGCCGAAGGCGAGCAGAGGGTAGAAGAAGCGGGGCAGGCGGCGCTCCTGCTCAGGCGCTGTCGTCACTGCGGTGGGCACCCCCTGATGCTACGGCGGGCACGGCCCGGCTGGCCGTCGTTCTCGGTCAGTGTGCGAGCAGGCTCCGGGCGACCGTGGCGATGCCCTCGCCCCATGCCCGCAAGGTGGCCGCCGGCAGGAAGGCCGTGCCGTCGGCGGTGTGGTCCACCATCGGTGATGCGAGAAAGCGCTCGGTGCCGTCCCTTCCGATGAAGTAGACGAGCGAGGTGTGGATGATGTCTCCTTTCGGGTTCGGCGCTTCGACCGCGATGTCGTAGGCCCGCCAGACGGCCTGCAGCGCCGGGGTGGCACCGGTGAAGAAGTGCCAGTCCGGGATGGCCGTCAGCCCGTGCTCGCGGGAGAAGGCCATGACGTAGGCAGGCGCCTCGAAGTACTGGTTGACGTTCACCGCCGCGAAGACGACATCTCTCGCCTGGCGGCCGAGGTCGTGGTAGGCGTCGACGAACTCCTGGGCGACGAGCGGGCAGATGTCTGTGCAGTGGGGGTCCATGAACTCGAGGACCACCACCTTCCCCCGGAACTGCGAGAGAGAAAAAGACCGGCCTCGCTGGTCGGTCAGGTGGAAGCCGGGCGCAGCCTTGTGCGGGACGGGCGCCAGCTGCATCAGGTTGGCGGCCCTCGTGGAGACGGCTGCCGGGATGCCACTTGGACGCAGGCTGCTGTCGGAGGCGCTGGCAGCCGAGTTGTGCCGGACGATGAGCCAGGCGTCGACACCGCCGAAGACGACGGCGAGGACGACGAGGACGGCGAGGATGCGCATGTGGGTGCGCCGCCGGGTGGGCTCGACCAGCTGGTCGCCGGGCGATGGAGCTGCTTGCACTCACTGAACGGTACCAAGCAGCAAGGGCCACCGAGATGGCGCCCTCGGCCGGGCCGGCAGGCGGCCTTCGGTGCTGGGACGAAGCGGAGGGAGTGGGATTCGAACCCACGGGGCTCATCACCCGACGGTTTTCAAGACCGTTGCATTCGTCCGCTCTGCCATCCCTCCCGGCCAAATGGACGGTAGAGACCCTATGCCAGCGAGCTCTCGTCCACGAGCCGACGGAGGCCGGCGAGCCAGCGACGGGCCGAGCTGCGCCGGGCCGAGACCTGCTCCCGCCGGCCGGCACCCTGTGGCCCGGCGGCCGGGTAGGAACCGAGGAACTTGCAGTCGCCCACAGTGGCGTGCAGCTCGGCCAGGCAGTCGCCCACCACCTCGTCGCTCACATGGCCCTCGAGGTCGATGGTGAAGCAGTACTCACCGAGGGAGCGCTTGGTGGGACGCGACTCGATCTTGGTGAGGTTGAGGCTGCGGGCTGAGAACTGCCCGAGGATCTCGTGCAGGGAACCGGGGTGGTCCTGGCGCTGGAAGCAGACGACGCTCGTCTTGTCGTGCCCCGTCGGCGGCGGGATCCTGCCCGGGGCGACGGCGAGGAAGCGGGTCTGGTTGCCGGCATAGTCCTCCACCTGCTCCGCCAGGGTCTCGAGGCCGTAGAGCTGGGCCGCCAGCCTGGTCGCTATCGCAGCGCTGCCGGCCGGCCTCTGCTCGGCCAGCAACCGGGCGGCCTCGGCCGTCGAGTTGGCCGCCACGACGGCCGGCTCGCCCAGCTGCTCGCGCAAGAAGCGACGGCACTGGGCGGTGGCGTGGGGAAAGGAGACGACCGAGCGCACCTCCTCGAGGGCGAGACCGGGAGGCCCGAGCAGGTAGAGGTGGACGTCGAGCACCACCTCTGCCTGGATGAGCAGGTCGGAGTCGAAGACGAGGTGATCAATGGTCGCCGCCACCGTGCCTTCGATCGAGTTCTCGATCGGCACCACGCCGGCCGCCACCGCTCCCTCCTCGGCGGCCCGCAGCACCTCGGCGATGCTCGGGAAGGCCACGGGCTCACTGCCCTCTTCGCCGAAGAGGGCAAGGAGGGCCTCCTCGGTGAAGGTCCCCTCCGGTCCGAGGAAGCCGACCGGTCCCGCCGCTGCCGGCCCCTGCTCTGCCGGCGCCGCCGGGCCCCCGTCTCGCCCTGGTCCCTCCATAAAGGCAGGATAGTGACCGACCATGGACGAATCCCAACTGCGCCAGCTGTTAGAGGACGTGCGTGCCGGCCAGCTGAGCGCCGACGACGCCGTGCGAAAGCTGCAGCGCCTCCCCTTCGCCGAGCTCGGCTACGCCCGCGTCGATCACCACCGCTCCCTCCGCCAGGGCATGCCCGAGGCGGTCTACGCCCCCGGCAAGAGCGCCGAGCACTGCGTGGGAATCGTGACCGAGCTGCTGGCGGCAAGCGACGGTCCCGTGCTCGTGACGAGGGCAGGGGCCAAGCAGGTGGCGGCACTCGAGGCGGCCTGCCCGGGCTCGCGCCGGGTCCCCTCCGAGCCGTCCGAGGACCGCCTCACGACCCTTGTCTGGAGGCCTGCGCCGCCGCGAGCGGCTCGAGTGCTCGTCTGCACGGCCGGGACGGCTGACCTGCCCGTGGCTGAGGAGTGCCTGGCCACCCTCGAGGCATACGGCTTTCGGCCGGACCTCCTCGCCGACTGCGGCGTCGCCGGCGTCCACCGACTGCTCGCCTCCGTGGCTGCGGTGCAGGAAGCCGACGCCGTCGTCGTCGTCGCCGGGATGGAGGGCGCCCTGGCGAGCGTCGTGGGCGGCCTGACGAGGGCGCCGGTCGTGGCGGTGCCGACGAGCGTCGGCTACGGCTCGTCCCTCGAGGGCGTGACCGCCCTCCTCGCCATGCTCTCGTCCTGTGCGGCGGGGGTCGCTGTTGTCGGGATAGACAACGGCTACGGAGCGGCTTGCGCCGTCGCCCGGGTGCTGGCGTGAGCGCGCCGGGGCGGCTTGCCTACTTCAACTGCTTTGCCGGCATCGCCGGCGACATGACGCTCGGGAGCCTGGTCGACGCCGGGGCCGAAGTGGACGAGGTGATGCGCATCGTCGAGCGGCTGCCGATCGGGGGCTGGGCGCTCCGCTTCGAGCCCGTGATGCGAAACGGCCTCGCCTGCACCCACGCAGTGGTCGATGTGGCCGGCGACAGCGTCGTGCGGACATGGCTCCACATCCTCGGCGTCCTCGAGGAGGCGCGGCTGCCCGAGCGGGTGCGGGAGAGAGCCGTGGCCGCCTTCTCGGTGCTGGCCGAGGCCGAGGGGAAGGTGCACCGACGCTCGCCCTCCCAGGTCCACTTCCACGAGGTGGGCGGTCACGACACGATCGTGGACATCGTCGGCTCGGCGGCCGCCTTGGAGGTGCTCGGGGTGGACGTCGTCTCCTCGAGCGCCGTCGCCGTCGGCACCGGCCTCGTGCGGGCCGCCCACGGTTGGCTGCCCAACCCGGCGCCGGCCGTCGCCGCCCTCCTCGCCGGCATACCGACCGAGGGCCGCGACCTCCAGCTCGAGCTCACCACGCCGACGGGGGCGGCCATGCTGGCCGCCTGGGGCACGAGCTATGGGCCCCTCCCGCCGATGAGAGTCGAGGCCGTCGGCTACGGAGCCGGCTCCCGGGAGATAGACGGCATACCCAACTGCACCCAGGTCATCCTCGGCAGTGCCCTTTCCCAGGAGGGGACGGATCTGGTGGAGGGAGTCGACCGGCCCCTCGTCCTCCTCGAGGCCAACCTGGACGACGCCACAGGCGAGATCCTCGGGCACGCTCTCACGGCCCTCCTCGAGGAGGGCGCCCTCGACGCCTGGATCACACCGGTGCTCATGAAAAAGGGCCGGCCCGGTCACCAGGTGAGCGTGCTGGCAGACCCGGCCCTCGGGCCGCGCCTCGCCGCCCGGCTCCGGCTCGAGACCGGCAGCCTCGGGGTCCGCGTGAACGAGGTCGGACGGTGGGCGGCGAGCCGCAGCCAGGAGGAGGTCGAGGTCGACGGCCTGGCTGTGCGGGTGAAGGTCAGCCCGGGCCGGGTGAAGGCCGAGTACGAGGACGCGGCGAGGGCCGCCCGCCGGCTCGGCAGGCCAGTGGCCGAGATCGCCGCGCGAGCCGAGGCGGCCTGGCGCAACGGCCGGCCCGGGTCGGAGCGGGAGGATCCCCTCGGTCCCGAGCCCGCTTGAGAGATCCCTAGCCGGCCACCTCTATGCGGACCGACTCGCTGTCGCGCATGCCGGGCCCGGCCGGCAGGCCGGTGATGGTCACCCGCAGTCGGTAGACGACCCCGCTTCTCACCCTGAGGCTGGGCAAGGTGAGGTCTCGCGAGCCGCCCGCCGAGATGGTTCCGACTCGCACCCTCACCTGCTCTGGCCCGGGTAGCCGGACCGCCACAGCCTTGCGGCCCTTCTTCCCCGCCCGGGGCGGGGAGACGAGCCTCGTCGCCACGAGCTCCGCCCGGACGACGACGCCGTGCTCGGAGACGTCGCCGCCGTTGGCCACGACGGCCAGCACCGCCAGCTTCTTCGTCGGAGCGAGCACCGAGGTGGAGTTCGGCGGCGGCAGCTGCAGGGTCGTCGGGGTGGGAAGGGTGGTGGTCGGAGCCGTGGTCGTAGGGACCGGCAGGGTCGAGGTTGTCGTGGCGCCAGGCACGGTGGTGGTCGTCGTCGTGGTGGTCGTCGTCGTGGTGGTGGTGGTGGTCGTCGTCGTGGTGGTGGTCGGGGTGATGAGGAGGGCCGGCGGCTCGAGGGAGATGTCGAGGATGGTGAGCTCGTGGCGCACCCGGAGAGCCGGGTCTGCTGTCAGCACCGCCAGGTAGGCCGCCAGCGCCGGGGTGTCCCAGCGGGCCGTGCTTGTCCAGACCGAGGCGGGCAGCGTGAAGCTCTGGCGCCGGGCCGCCCTCGGCAGAGATGCAATGAAGGCTCGGTAGGCCCGGTCGGAGGCCCGCAGCTCGCCGGCCGCCTTCTCGAGGCGGCCGAGAGCTGGGCCCGAGCCCCGGGCTGTCAGGGCGAGGGCGACCGCCCCGGCGTAGCTGCGGGCCGCCGCCAGGCGGAGAGCGAGCACCCTTTGCAGTAGGGCGGCCGAGCGGCGCGACGGCCCGGGGATGCCCAGGCTCGCCAGGTTGGCTTCCACCTGCCTGCTGCCCGACTCGAGGCGGGCGAGGGCGGCGAAGATGCCCTGGCGGCCGAGAGTCGTCGGGTGCCGGCGGAGGTCGGTGAGCCAGGGCACGAGGGCATCCGACTCGTCGATGAGGGGCACGACGGCAGCGACGTAGCTCCGCTGCTCCATGAGGGCGGTCGGGCGGCTCGAGCTGACGACGTCGGCCGCCGTCTCCCCGATGGCGATGGCGAGGACCGCCGCGACGGCCAGGGCGACGAGAGGGCCGCGGCGCGACCTTCTGGCGGGCGGCAGACCGGAGCGTCGGCGGTGGCGGGGCGGCATCTCGGGGCGAAAGCTATACGTCCGGAGGGGCCACCGACGGACGGCGCCGGCCGATCCGGCCCGGCCGCCCGGAGCACCGGGCCAGGCTCAGCTCAGGACTTGGACCGCCAGAGGGAGCGGGCCGGGATCTTGTCGCGATCGCAGCGGTCGGCGTACTTCTGGGCGATCTCGGCCACTTCCTTCAGCAGCCCTGCCTCGAGGGTGATCGGCTCGAGCCCGATGTCGAGGAAGTTCGAGTTCTCCACGAAAAGATCGTTCTCGGGGTCCTCGTTCCGTGGGTTGTCGACGTAGTCGATCTCCGCCCCGGTCAGCTCCGAGACGAGCTTGGCGAGGTCGCGCAGGCGGTGGGTCTCGGTCATCTGGTTGAAGATCTTCACCCGCTCGCCCTTCTCAGGCGGGTTGCTGATGGCGAGCTCGATGCAGCGGACCGTGTTGCGGATGTGGATGAAGGCCCGCGTCTGGCCCCCGGTGCCGTGCACGGTGAGGGGGTAGCCGATGGCCGCCTGCATCAGGAAGCGGTTGAGGACGGTGCCATAGTCGCCGTCGTAGTCGAAGCGGTTGATGAGGCGCTCGTCCCGCTCGGTCTGGTCCGTCTGGGTGCCCCAGACGATCCCCTGGTGCAGGTCGGTCACCCTCACCTTGTCGTTCTTGTTGTAGTAGGCGAAGAAGAGCTGGTCCTGGGATTTGGTCAGGTGGTAGATGCTGCCCGGGTTCGTCGGGTAGAGAATCTCCTGCTCGATGGCTTGCCCGTCGTCGGTCCTGACCTCGACCCGCAGGTAGCCCTCCGGGATGCGCATGCCGGCGGTCCCGTAGCCGTAGACGCCCATCGTCCCGAGGTGGACGACGTGGATGTCGAGACCCGACTCGACGACCGCAGCCAGCAGGTTGTGGGTGGCGTTCAGGTTGTTATTGACCGTGTAGCGCTTGTGCCACGAGCTCTTCATCGAGTACGGCGCCGCCCGCTGCTCGGCGAAGTGGACGACGGCGTCGGGCTGGTACTCGCGCAGCAGCGAGAGGAGCCGGTGGTAGTGGGCGGCGACGTCGAAGCGGTGGAAGGCGATCTCCTTGCCGCTCACCTCCTTCCAGGCCCTGAGCCGGGCGCCCATCGGCGAGATGGGAGTGAGCGAGCCGACCTCG
>JAJYQK010000031.1 GCA_021794645.1 Actinomycetes bacterium | reverse complement strand
AATTCGAACTCCAGCCCACTGCGTGACCAGCTCCTTGAGCTCGTTCGTGATCAGCGACGGCGGTAGACATCGGCTCGGTGCTCGATCCGGACGACGTGCACGGCAGAATCTCTCTCCACCAGCCGGTAGATGACGCGGTACGCCCCGCGGCGCGCCGAGAAGTATCCGGCCAGCTCTCGGCCGAGCGGTTTTCCCACTCGACGCGGATCGTCCCGGAGCGGTCCATTGCAGAACTCCCATACCGCTAGCGCAACCGCGAGGGGAAGCTCCTGCTCAAGAGCGCGCCGAGCGGCGCCTGACAGGAGGAGCTTGTGGCGCCCGTTCACGCAGCGCCGGTCTCGCGGCGCCGGCGCTGGTCGAGGAGGCGTGCCATGTCTTCCCCCGTTGTGCCCTCTCCACGGGCGTACTCCGCTTCGGCCTCACGGATAGCTGCCAGGGCCGCGGGATCCGAGAGGATGTCGAGTGTCTCCTCCAGTGCTGCCAAGTCCTCAGGCGAGACCAACACGGCGGCGGGATGGCCGTGCTTGGTGATGGTCACACGGGAGTGGGTCTTCTCCACATCGGCGACGAGCTCCGAGAGCCGATTGCGGGCCTCGGCGAGAGGCAGCTCTTCCATAGCCAGAAGTATAGGCAGATTCTCGCCCGGGAGCTTGGTGAGCCCTCGGAGGTCGCCTTCCCTAGACATACCATTGCCGACGTGACTCGGTCAGCTCTGCATTCTGTGCCCGACGCCTTCGGACCGTACGCGGCAGGGGTTCGGGCGCCGCAGGTCCGAGCGGACCTCACGAAGCCCCTCGACACCCGCGGATGGTGATACCAGCTGGCTTGCGCCGGCACTGGAGTGCGTGATGGACAGGATGGACCGCGAGCAGTTCTTCGCCCGGCTTGGGGCCTTGGACGAAGAGCGCCTGAAGAAGGCGCTGTGGAACCTGTACTGGCGCGGGACGGCCACGATCCGCCAACGCATCGAGGCCGAGCTTGACCCCGATGGCCCGCGTCAGCGACGAAAGGAGCCTGAGCCAGCGGATCCCGAAGGAACGCTCGATGAGGTTCGCGACTTCGTGGCGTTGGCCCGCTCGGGTGCTTACCTCGCCGGCGATCGCCGCGTCCGCCCCCGGGAGCGCACGCGTTGGCGCTTCACCTTTCAGCGACTCGTCAAGGACGCCGAACGCGCCCTCGCTGACGACGATCTTTCGGCCGGCGCAGAGGCGATGGCGCTGCTGCTCGACCTCGCCCAGGAGATGCGCGGCTACGACTACTTTCGCTCCGAAGACCCGATCGAAGCCGCCCGGGTCGTCGTGTCGGAGGAGGTGTCGCTGCTCTGGTCGCGAGTGATGGACCGGGTTGGCTTCGCCGAGTTCGCTCGATCGGCCGCGCCTCAGCTCGTGCGGTGGGAATCCGAGTATGGGTGGACCCGGACGGGCTTCGGCCGCGTACGCGAGCAGGAGACCTCCCTTGCTGCGGTCCTCGAGCGTCTGCTCACGCTGCCCGACCGCTGGGTCGTATTCACGGACCGGTACCTCGAGGCGCTCGACGAGGTCGTCGCCCGCCGCTCTGCGCCGGTGTCTTCTCGCCGGCGACCGAATGACACGGCCCGGGATCGGCTCACGAGCGATCTCGCCGAATGGCACGCGATGCTGGTCGACCGGCTGTTCGGCAGCGACTCCGAGGACCGCCTCGACCGGCTGGCCACGCACCCTGCCCTCGGGGGTCCGGACCTGATCTATCTTCAGGCGCAGCTCGCTCGGCGACGAGGAGACTTGGTGGCGGCGCGCCGCCTGGTGACCGGCGCGCTCGACCGTTTACCCGGGCATCGGGATTACCTCGCGTTTGCGAAAGAGATCGCGGCGCCGATCCCGGATCGAGCACGCGAGCTCGCCAGCTCCCGGTACGAGCGGCTGATCGGCAGCTGACCCGGGCATCGACGTCTACCTCCGAGCTGAGTTCGTTTTCCGTCAACTCACAACCGTACGACGACGCCGCCGCATCGGGGCTGCGGTCCGTGGTCGCGATCTCCCGTGTCATGGACAGAGGTGGGCTCAGTTCTCCTATTGCCCTGGTCGTTTGCCAGGATCAGGTCGATGGGAGGATCGCTCCGGTGGCGCAATTCGAATAAGGCCAGCTTTGCCGCGTCCGGGGCAGAAAGGACGCTCGAACTGGGCGATTGAGGTGCCTCGAAAAGGCCCTGGTAGTGCTGCGAAGAGCTTTCCGGACGCGAAAAACTCCGCCGGAGAGGTCCCCGGACGGAGTTTCGCGGACAGATGGTGCCCTCTTTCGCGGACACCTAGGAGTGGAGGTGCGGGGAATCGAACCCCGGTGCCCGAGCTTCTCAGCAAGTCTTCTCCGAGCGCAGCCGGTGATGTTGTCTCGGAACCCGCTTCGCCACCGGCGCCGGGCGGGCTCCCAGCTGACTTAGATTTCCCTTAGCGGCGCATCAGCGACACCACTGAGGTAAGCCCTACTAGATGACGTCCGCTGACCGACCCGTAGGGCTGGGGCCGGGCGGACGACGTCGCTAATTAAGCGGCGTACGCAAGCTGAGGCTTGGCGTTTGTGTTTGTTTCCGGCTCTTTAACGTGGCTCCGGAGACCACGGCTCGCTTCCCTTGCCTTGACTACCCAGGTCGAAGCCTGTCACCCCCTTGGTTGTCATCTGTTCCAACACCAGCATATCCATCGTCTCTTCCCGCCGACCTAGTCGGCCTCGCCGTCGACGCCGCTCCGAGCGAGGGCTACTGAGCTGAGCAAGCAGCACGCCGCCGAGGAGGCCATGGCTGCCCGCCTCAACATGGTGGAGTCAGCATGCAGGTCAGAGGGGGCCTCGAGGAGGTCCCTTCTGGCCGAGCAGCAGCCCTCGTCGTGACCGGGCAGGTGGCCCAGCCGCGCCGCGGCGGCCTGTGCCGACGAACCCTAGTGGCGGCGCTCCAGCTCCCGGATGGTGCGCTGGGCCTCTCGCGTCGCGTCTCTCTCGGCCAGCGCTCTGCGCTTGTCGTAAAGATGGCGCCCTCGGGCAAGGCCGATCTCGACCTTGGCCCGGCCGTTCTTGAAGTAGATCGAGAGTGGGACGAGAGTGAGCGCCTTCTGGGCCACCCTCCCGCTCAGCTCGTCGAGCTCGTCGCGGTGCAACAGCAGCTTTCGGGGGCGGTCCGGCTCGAAGCGGCCGTAGCCAGATGCGTACTCGTAGGGGGCGAAGTGGGCTCCTACCAGCCATGCCTCGCCGTCGTCGATCCGGGCGTAGGCATCCTGTAGCGAGGCCTGGCCGCCCCGCAGCGACTTCACCTCGGCGCCCTGCAGGGCGATTCCGCACTCGTAGGTCTCGAGGATGTCGTAGTCGTGGCGGGCGCGGCGGTTCTGGGCCACTCGCTTGATGCCGCGTTCGGCATCTGCCTTTGCCCGAGCGCTCGCGCTCTTCTTCTTCGCCACGCTGCAACGGTAGTGGCGGACGGCCAGGTCACCGGAGGTGTCGCCCCGGCGGTACCGTGAGCGCTCGATGCCGCCAACCGACCAGCTGGCCGAGCCGGGGCTCTCTTTGCAGCCGGCGCACCTGGACGAGATGGCTGCGCACTGCCTCTCGTGCTACCCCGAGGAGGGTTGTGGCCTCCTCGTGGGAGATCCCGAGACGGGCGAGGTGCGTGAGGTGCACCCGACCGACAATGTCGCCAGGTCGTCCCAGGTATATACGGTCGACCCGCGGGCGCATCTGCGCATAGACCGCGAGGCCGAGGAGCGGGGGCTGGCGGTCATCGGGGTGTTCCACTCCCACACCCACACCGATCCGTATCCATCGCCAACCGATGTCCGGCAGGCGCCCGATCCGACCTGGCACTACGTGCTCGTCTCGCTGCGCCACGACGTGCCTTCGACGCGGTCGTACCGCATCGTCGATGGGGTGGTCACCGAGGAGAGGGTCGCCCTCAGTCGCCGTTAGAATAATGACCAGTTAGGTCAACTATTCGGAGGCGCCGTGTCTGTTGAAGTCCGACTTCCCACATTGCTACGCCCGGCGGCCAACGGTAAAGCCGTGGTCACGGCCACCGGCGGCACCATCGGCGAGCTGCTCGCCAACCTTCAGCGGTCATATCCGGCGATCCAGGGTCAGCTTCTGACGAACGAGGGCTCGCTCCACCGCTTCGTGAACGTCTACCTGAACGACGACGACGTGCGGTACCTCGACCGCCTCGATACCAGGGTCAGCGAGGGGGACACCGTCTCTATCCTGCCCGCGGTGGCCGGCGGAGCCCACTGAGGCTTCCCGCTACCTGATGGCTCGCCACTCAAGCGTCCTAGACCTGATTGGGGAGACGCCTCTGGTCGACGTCTCCTCTCTCAGCCCGAACCCCCGGGTCCAGATCCTCGTGAAGCTCGAGGGTCAGAACCCCGGTGGCTCGGTGAAGGACCGCCCGGCGCTCGCCATGATCGAGCAGGCAGAAAAGGACGGGCGCCTCGAGCCGGGAGCGACCCTCCTCGAGCCCTCCTCGGGCAACACCGGCATCGGCCTCGCCATGGTCTGCCGGGTGAAGGGCTACCACCTGAAGGTCGTGCTGCCGAGCAACGTCTCGGTCGAGCGCCGTCAGCTGCTGCAGGTCTTCGGGGCCGAGATAATCGAGTCGCCCGGCTCGGAGGGCTCCAACGGCGCGGTCCGCCTCGCCCGGAGCCTCGCAGAGGAGCACCCCGAGTGGGTCTTCTTGTACCAGTACGCCAACCCTGCCAACCCGCGGGCCCACTTCGAGGGGACGGCTCGGGAGATCTACCGGGACTGCCCCGAGATCACCCACTTCGTAGCCGGCCTCGGGACGAGCGGCACCCTCATCGGAGTCGGCACGTATCTGAAGGACAAGAAGCCGGAGGTCGAGGTCTGGGCCGTCGAGCCGCCGGCCGGCGAGGCGGTGGACGGTCTTCGCAACCTGGACGACGGCTATGTCCCTCCCATCTTCACCGAGGGCGGGGGAGAGGAACTTCTCGACCGGAAGACCATCGTCGGCCCCCGCGACTCGATCGAGTGGACCCGGCGCCTGGCCGAGCTCGGGATCTTCGCTGGCATCTCGACAGGCGCCGCTCTGGCCGGGGCCGTCAAGTGCGCCAAGACGATCGACTCTGGCGTCATCGTGTTCGTCTCGGCCGACGGTGGTTGGAAGTACCTCTCGACCGATGCCTGGACAGGCGACATCGACGCGGTGGTCGAGCGGGCAAAACAGACCATCTACTTCTAGACGTCCAGGCCCCGTATGGCGGCCGGATGCTCGGTAGTCTGCGAGCTTGCGCGAGGCGACCAGTGAGACGAGAGCGGCGGGAGAGGCCGCCAATCCGACCGACGGCCCGATCGGCATCTTCGACAGCGGCTTTGGCGGCCTAACGGTCGCCCGCTCGATCATCGACCTGCTGCCAGGGGAGTCGCTCGTCTACTTCGGCGACACCGGCCGCTATCCCTACGGACCTCGCCCGGCCGAGGAGGTGAGGTCCTTTGCCATCGAGATCGGCGACTACCTTGCCGGCGAGCTCGGCTGCAAGCTCGTGGTCGTGGCTTGTAACACGGCTGCGTCCGTGGCCCTCGCCGAGTTGGAGGAGCGCCTCGGCACACCCGTCGTCGGTGTCATCGAGCCGGGCATGCGGGCGGCATTGAAGACGAGCGGCAGCGGGCGGGTGGGGGTGATCGGGACCGTCGGCACGATCGGTTCGGGCGCCTACCAAGAACTGGCGGCGGCCGTCGCCCCGGACCTCGACGTCTTCTGTGCTGCCTGCCCCGGCTTCGTCGAGTTCGTCGAGAGGGGTGAGACAGATAGCGAGCAGGTGCACGTGCTAGCCGAGAGGCTGCTCGCCCCGCTCAAGGCCGAGGCCGTCGACACCCTGCTCCTCGGCTGCACTCACTACCCCTTCCTCGCCCGCACGATCGGTGACGTCATGGGGCGGGACGTCACCCTCGTCTCGTCGGCAGACGAGACAGCCTTCGACGTAAAGGCACTCATCGAACGACAGGGGATCGCCCGCACCGCCCAGTCCCTTCCCTCCCGCCGCTGGCTCTCCTCGGGCGACGTCGAGTGGTTCGCCTCGATGGGCAAGCGCCTCCTCGGTCCCGAGCTGGAGCGGGCAGAGCGGGTCGAGCTGGGGGCAAGAGGCTCCTGAGGCCGAGTCGAGAGGGCTCTCGCCCGCTGTCCTATCCTCGGCTGATGACCAATCCCACGACGAGGCGGCGCGACGGCCGCCTGCCCGACGAGCTTCGCCCGGTCTCTTTCGAGCGGGACTTCACCGAGTTCGCCGCCGGCTCGATCCTGGTGACGATGGGCCGCACGCGGGTGCTTTGCACTGCCTCGGTCGACGAGGATGTCCCGCGCTGGATGCGCGGCAGCGGCAAGGGTTGGGTGACCGCCGAGTACTCGCTTCTGCCCGGCTCCTCCCCCGAGCGGGTGAGCCGGGAGGCGGCCCGGGGCAGGCAGTCGGGACGGACCCATGAGATCCAGCGCTTGATCGGGCGCTCCCTCCGCGGGGTCTGCGACATGGCGGCTCTCGGCGAGCGCCAGATCGTCCTCGACTGCGACGTGCTGCAGGCCGACGGCGGCACCCGCACCGCCTCTGTCTCGGGCGCCTACCTGGCCCTGCACGACGCCTGCAGCCGGCTGCTGGCGGCCGGCCGGATCTCCCGGCACCCGCTCACGGACCATTGCGCTGCCATCTCGGTCGGTGTCGTCGGGGCGACGGCTCTTCTCGACCTCGACTACTCCGAGGACTCGACCGCGGATGTCGACATGAACGTCGTCATGACCGGGGACGGCCGCTTCGTCGAGGTGCAGGGCACTGCCGAGAAGATGGCCTTCAGCCGCGATGAGCTCGACCAGATGCTCGCCCTGGCCCAGTCCGGGATCTCACAGCTGCACGCGCTGCAGCAGGAGATGGTCTCGGTTCCGCCCGACCCCCGGCCGTGAGCGGCCCAGCCCGCTTCGTCCTGGCAACCGCCAACCCGGACAAGGCGAGGGACATCGAGGCGATCCTCGCCCCGCTCGCCGACCGGCTCGAGCTCGTCGACCGCCCGGACGATCTCGGTGAGGTCGAGGAGACGGGTGAGACGCTCGAGGAGAACGCCCTCTTGAAGGCGCGGGTCCTCTGCCAGGCGACCGGCCTCCCGGCGCTCGCCGACGACACGGGGCTCGAGGTGGACGCCCTCGGCGGCGCCCCCGGCGTCTACTCGGCCCGCTACGCCGGCGAGGGGGCGAGCTATGCCGCCAACGTGGCCAAGCTCTCGGCCGAGATGGAAGGGAGGTCGGACAGGCGGGCCCGCTTCACGACGGTGGCCGTCGCCGTCTTCCCCGACGGAACCGAGCTCCTTGCGAGCGGCAGCGTCGCTGGGCGCATTCTGGAGGAGCCGCGGGGCGGGAACGGCTTCGGGTACGACCCGGTCTTCTGCCCCGACGAGGGAGACGGCCGCAGCTTCGCCGAGATGAGCCGGAAGGAGAAGAACGCCCTGTCTCATCGAGGGCGCGCCTTCCGCTTGCTGGCAGAGAGGCTGGCGGGCCGGCTCGAGGCGTCGGCGGGGAGCTAGCGTCGGGCTGGGAAGCGAGCTGGAAGGGTGCGGTGCCGGTCGACAGAAGCGTCATCGGGAGCTCCATCGGCGTCCGTCGCGTCGTGATCGAGCGGGGGCCGGTGGCAGTCTTTGCCGAGGCTGTCACCGACGGGGCCCGCATCTACAAAGATGCCCGCGCCGCCGAGGACGCAGGCCTGTTGCCCCCTCCGGTCCCGCCCACCTTCCCCTTCGTCATGGCCCACTGGGGGGCTTTTGAGGAGCTGCAGCCCGACGGAGACGACCGCTCGGCCCTCGTCGGCGAGATCCTCGGGCCGCTCCTGGCCAAGGGCGGGCTGCTCCTCCACGGTGAGCAGGAGTTCGAGTACTTCTCGGCCGTGCGTGTCGGCGACACCCTCTTTGGGGAGACCACACTGGCGGATGTCTACGAGAAGACCTCTCCCGACCACACCATGACCTTTGTCGTGACCGAGACGCTCTGGACGAACGAGGCGACGGGCGCCCCCGCCCTCGTGGCCCGTTCGAACACCATCGTCCGGAACCGGAACGAGGCGCCGACGTGAGAGACGAGCTGACAATCGGCATCGACATCGGCACGAGCGCGCTGAAGGCCGTCGTCGCCTCCGCCGATGGGCGGGTCGTCGCCCGGCGTCGCATCGCCAACAAGCTCGGCTTTCCCACCGCCGACCGGATGGAGCACGAGGCCCGTCAGGCCTGGCGGCTTGCCCCCCGCCGCGTGCTGGCCGAGATCGAGAAGCTCGGGCTCGGAGAGCCCCGCGCCATCTGCGTCGCAGGTCTCGTGCCTTCGCTGGCGGCTGTCGACGGCCGGGGCATCCCGGTCAGTGCCGGCCTGCTCTACGGCGACACGCGCGGGACGCTCCCCCCGGAGGTGGCAGCCATGCCGGTCGGGCGGGCACCCGAGCTGCTGCGACAGCTGGCGGCGATCTCGCCCGGCGCCAGCGGCTACTGGCCTCTGCAGGCCGTGGCAAACGCCTCGCTCGGCGGCCCGGGCGCCATCGACATCACGACGGCCATCGCCATGTCGCCGCTTTTCGACGGCAGCCGATGGGACGTCTCTGTCTGTGCGGAGGCAGGTGGCCTGCCCGAGAACATGCCGGAGGTGGCCGGCCTCGGTGAGCCGGTGGGGAAGGTCGGGCCGGCCGTCCTCGCTTCGGGCATCGTCGACACGCTGGCAGAACAGATCGTCTCGGGGGCGACAGAGGCGGGCGACGTCCTCGTCATCTGCGGTACCACCCTCGTCATCTGGGTCGTCTCGGACGAGTGGCGGGACGTCCCCGGGCTCTGGACCGTCCCGCACACCGTCAACGGCAAGACCCTCATAGGGGGGGCGTCCAACGCCGGCGGCCTCTTCCTCGACTGGGCCACGAAGTTCACCGGCTCGGCCCATGGTGAGGTGAGCCCGGCCTCCATACCGGTCTGGGCCCCCTACCCGCGCGGTGAGAGGACCCCATTCCACGACACGGCGCGGCGAGCCTCACTCATAGGCCTCGAGCTCTCCCATGGTGGCCGTCACCTGCAGCGGGCCGCCGTCGATGCGGCCGGCTTCGTGGTGCGCCAGCACATCGACCTATCGGGGGTGAAGGCCAAGCGCGTGGTCGCCACCGGGGGCGGCACCGCCCGCTCGGAGTGGCTGCAGGCGCTGGCGGACTGCACAGGGCTTCCCGTCGACGTCTCGGCCGTGCCCGAGTGTGGGGCTCTCGGCGCGGCCTATGTCGCTCGCATGGCGGCCGGGCTCGAGCTGAGCATCGAGGGTGCCGCTGGCTGGGCGCAGGTAGGTCACCGGGTGGAGCCGAACGAGGCATGGGTCGAGCCCGCCTCACGCCGCTATGACATGTTCCGCCGCCTCGTGGCCGACCAGGGCTTGGCCCCGGTCCGGCCCGCCTGAGGTGGCGATGGCAGCGCTCGACTTCGACGGGGTAGCTCTCGGTGACGAGGTGCCCGAGAAGCGCCACCTGCTCACCCGGACCGATCTTGTCAGGTACGCCGGCGCCTCGGGCGACTTCAACCCCATGCACCACGACGAGCCGCTCGCCCTGGCGGCCGGGCAGCGGTCTGTCTTCGGGCATGGCATGTTCTCGATGGGCCTTCTCGCCACCGCCCTCACCGACTGGGCCGGTCCTGGCTCGGTCGTGGGATACAAGGTCCGCTTCTCCAGGCAGACCTGGCCGGGCGAGACCCTCGTGACGCGCGCTGTGGTGGTGGCGAAGCGGGAGGAGGGGGGACGCAAGCTGGTGGAGCTCGACTGCTCGCTCTCGAACGAGGAGGGTGAGCAGAAGGTCGTTGGCTCGGCGACGCTCGTCCTCGGCTAGAGCCCTTCTCTGACGGCCGCTAGAGGATGGGGCGTCCTCCCGTGACGGCCACACGGGCCCCCGAGACATAGCTCGCTCGTCGGAGGCGAGCAGCACGTAGACCGGTGCCAGCTCGACGGGCTGGCGTGGCCGGCCGAGGGCCGTGTTCGACCCGAACTTCTCGACCGCCTCCTCCGGCATGGTCGAGGGGATGAGGGGGGTCCAGATCGGGCCTGGCGCCACGGTGTTGACTCGGATCCCCCGCCGGCCGAGCAGCTGGGCAAGGCTGGCGCAGAAGTTGGCGATCGCCGCCTTCGTGGCGGCCTAGGGCGCGAGCGTCGGCTTGGGCAGACGTAGCTGTTCTCGCCGCAATCGGCAGGCGGCTCCATCGCCGACTGGCGGGCCGCTGGCTCCTGCTGCTGGGGCGGTTGACTTACCCGGCCTCGATAC